>VKGY01000124.1 GCA_008080685.1 Spirochaetota bacterium | reverse complement strand
TGGATTCCATGTAGTCCGGCTCCATAGTCTTGTAATCGTCGTCGAAATCCACCCAGCGGCCAGCCCTGGTCATGGTGGTGCGCCACTCTTTGACATATCGCAGGACGGAGGATCTGCAGGCTTCATTGAATTCTGCCACGCCGAACCGCTCGATATCGGTTTTGGAATCCAGGCCGAGTTCTTTTCGATGAGGTTTTCGACGGGAAGTCCGTGGCAGTCCCACCCGAAGCGCCGTTCCACGTGGTAGCCGCGCATGGTTTTGTAGCGGGGGATAATGTCCTTGATGGTGCCGGGTACAAAGTGGCCGAAATGCGGCAGGCCGGTGGCGAAGGGTGGGCCGTCGTAGAAGACGTACTCGGGTTGGCCTTCCCTTTCCTTGAGCGATTTTTGGAAAGTCTGGTGCTTCTCCCAGAATTGGACTATTTCCTCTTCTTGCCGGGGGAAGTTGACTTTTGGATCTACGTTCTTGTACACGACAGTCCTCCTGGAGAACCCTGGGCGGGACCTGGGTTCTCCCCAAGGATCCGCTAAGGCGGCGGTCGCCGAGTAGCGCCGTTTTCGCCGTATTTACCGTAAGTTTCGAAGCAGTATGCCACAAAGTGCAGCACTTATGCCAGATGGAGGGGGAGGACAGGTTTAGAAGCCGACCGACAATTGGCTACTCAAGGCCATCGACCAATTCCCGATTCCGTCCTTGGAAAAAAGGGCGGCCGAAGCGATATCCAAGCCCCATAGGTCGGCAGCGGCGAGAGTGAGGCCGAAGGAAAGGGCTCCTGCATCGGGATAGAGGGATAGAGGCACTGATAGGGAAAGCCATTCGTCCAAGGGGTAGGAGGCCAAGCCGAATATCCTGTGTCTCGCCGAGCCCTGGGGTTCGTAGGAATATTCTCCGAGAAGGGTGAGTGATCCGAGCTTCGCCACGGCTCCGGCCATGAAGGAGGATTTGATTTCCGAGAATTGTGGCGATCCATCCAAGGGAAGCCGCAAAGCTGCTTCTCCGTAAGGAGAGAACCAGGGAAGGTCAAAGCCTAGTTCTAACCCGCCCAGCACAGAGGAAGAGGTGCCGGGAACTCCAGTCTTGTAGCCTATTGAAGCCCCCAGGGCGAGGGTATCTGTCACAAGCCCATAGGCTCGGGCAGCAATAATGCCGGGGCTAAGGATTTCCGGCGCGGCGACGATGTCGATCCTGGACAAGGATCCAGGGAAAAAGGATGCACGGAACAATACCTTGGATCGCCGCTCCGGCCGGCCGGAGGAGTAGTCGATGTCGGCGAAGTAATCCGCGGGGCTGAAGGCCTTGCCCTGGCCCCAATTGGCCAGGGTGTAGCCTGTTTCGAAGGAGAAGGGGCCTTGTTCAAGGCTTATGGACAATTCACGCAGCGAAAGGATGCTGGCACTCTGCGGGGCTGCAAGGCCTGGATCGAAGTCCGGCGCAAGAAGGACCCCGAACACCTTTCCCGGATCCAGGACGAGGCTTCCCCACAGCGCTTGAGCCTCTCCGCCGGAGAGGAGGGATAGGCTTCCGGCGACGGAGGTGGACGCTGGGCCTTTTTGGCCGCTGAAATCAAAGTCTAGGGAGGTGCCTGTCCCGAATCTTCCCAAGCAGGGCGCAGAGAGGCTTGATGCGAAGGAAGCGCCTTGCCTTGCCTTGACGGCGACCTGAATTCCATCCTGGGCATAGGCATGGGGTGGCGGATTGGCGAGGGCGCAGGCGGCCGCCAACGCCAAGGCAGCGAAAGCTCGAATCGTGCGGTTCATATCAGCGGGTCAGGGCCTGGAGGCTGAATCGGCTATAGTATCTATCGCCCAACTTCTTTACTTCGAGGGTCCTTGATACCTTGAGGAGGAGTCCGCTTTTTGCGAACAGCTCCGATTTGAGCACGATATAGCGGTCCGCGTCCACCCAGAGTTTTCGCTTTGCATAGGAAGGATCCCTGCTTCTTGCCACTAGCTCGAGCACATAACTTTTATGCCCTTCGATAGTCTCTTCGGCGACGATCGACGCCGCATAACTCTCAAGGAGATCGTCGGACTCCATTGCATCCTCGTAGGAAAAATCGGATCCCATGAGTCCTTGACGCAGCAGGGCGCCCGAGATTTTTACCGTGTCTTTTTCCTTGGGAAAATACATCCAAAGGTTCTTGCCCAGCTTCAGCATCCTTACGCCCCGGTCTTCGGGATTGGTGAACTCAATGAATGCCTTTTCGCTCCCCACCGACCAAGCTAGCATGGTCTTAGTCTTGGACTTCGATCCGGATATGATTTCCATCTTCCCTTCATATTGAATGGAGGAGTAGCTCTGGTTCGCGTCCACCTTCCGGAGGATCGCGACAGCCGCTTCCTCGCCTGAAGACTGGGCGCAAAGCGGGGCAAGGCCGGAAAAAAGCAATGCGAGGAAAATCAAGCATCGAGTTCCGCAATTATTGGTAACACGCTTCATATTTATTCTCCGAATTATGCGATCCATCAGGCTGATCGGATGGCTTCCACAGGCGCCATCATAGCCGCCCTTCTGGAAGGGAAATATGCGACGATAGCCGACACAAGTGTCCCTATCAATATTCCCGTGAGCAGGCTCGCCGGGGTAACCGTGGGGTAGATGACATTATCCAAAGGCCAGGCGAAACCCGCCATGGCGCTGGTCATGTCGAAGCCCTTTTTCGCCGCCGCTAGGTTGAAAATCAATCCTGCCAATGTTCCCGCCAGGGCTCCTATGAAGCCGAGCAAGGTGCCTTCAACCAGGAACATGGAGAGAATCTGGCGTTTCGGCATGCCCATGGCCATGAGGATGCCCGTCTCGCGCTTTCTTTCCAGGACTACCATGGTCATGACGTTTGCGATTATGAAGGCCCCGAGGAAGCCCACCACTAGGTAGACCCAAAGATAGACGACTTCAACCATCTGGATCATCTTAGGGTATTCGCCTATGGCGGTCCAGGGAAGGATGGAAAGTCCATCGACGTGAAGCGCTACCACCTTTACCTCCGTGGCGCGGACGAAGGCTGGAATATTTTTCCTGCCCGAGAGCATGATCGATATTTGTTGGGCTCCGTCTTCCATGCCCAGGAGTTCCTGCGCGTCTCCAAGCCCCATCTGGAAAAGGCTGCCGTCGAAGGCGTTGACCCCGGTCTTGAAAATTCCTGCTATGGCCAGACGCTTAAAGCCAAGGCCGCCGTCGGCCTTTTGGGTGACGATCTTGAGGGGATCGCCGACCCCAAGCCCTAGATCCTTGGCCAATTCGGCGCCGATTATGGCTTGTCCGGGGGCGGTGATATAGGTTCCCCCTTCCTGGATCAGGGTGTCGAGCATGAGAAGGCTCTTCTCGATCTCCGGATCCCCCGCGATTCCGAAGGCCTGCTTGGTTCCTTTTTCCGAGGAAAGGAGGACGCCGAATCGTATCCGCTGGGCGACCACTACCTTGGGGTCCTCTTTTGCCAGGCTTTCCTTCAGGGAATCCGCGAGGGAAGCTGCGTTTTCGATGTAGTCCTCCACAGGCATGAACCGGGCCTTGTCCCGGAAAGCCTGGGTGGCGATGTTGATATGTCCGGTTTCGTTCTTGATGTAGTTTTTCACCAGGGAGTCCAGGAATCCGTTGGCGAAGGCTCCAAGGATGACAATCATGAGGATAGAAAGGAACACGGAACTCATGGCCAGGAGGCTGCGCCGTCGATTGCGCAGAAGGTTTTTAACGGCGAAGGGAAATATTTTCATTGCCGGTCTCCCTTATACAAAGCGGAGGGCGTCGGTGATTTCAAGTTTGCCCGCTTTTGAAGAGGGGATTCTCGCCGATGCCCAGGATGCCAGGACTCCAAACATGAAGCCCATGATTATGGTAGAGATATGCCATTCTCCGTGGAGCGCGCCTCCCATCGGAATCCCTCCCATGTCCAAGTTGCTCATCATTTTGTCCAAGGGTATGCCCCAGCGGATGGAGGCCCACACGCCGAGGCAGCCGAAGGCCACGCCTCCAAGGCTTCCGACCAGGCCTATGAACATTCCTTCAAGCGAGAAAAGCCTCTTGATATCGGCTGGTCTCATGCCGTAAGCCCGCAGGACGCCGATTTCCTTCACCCTGGAGAAGACGCTCATGAGGATTGTGTTGACGATTCCCACCCCGGCTATGAGAAGGACCACGAGAATTATCAGGCTGGAGTATTTGGCTTTCATGGTGCGCATCGCCAAATAGTCTCCCGCCGCTTCCTTGATGGAACGGGTTGCCAGATTGGGAAAGGCGCTTAAGGCGGCCTCGGCTGCTTTCGCGGACGCATTGAGTTCAAGATCCAGTGTCCTGGCGCGTGGCAGGGAAGCGAAGAGGGTGGTGACCGGTAGGTTTTCACCCAGGAGCGCCTTGGCGGAGCCAAAACTCATAAAGATGCCGCTCTGGGAAATTTCCTGGGCTGGGACGTTGACGAGGCCGACGATGAGGAACTCGTCGGCGTTGAGACTGTCGTCCACCGCCCGGGCGGAGAGGATGAGCCAGTCGCCTACGCCGACGCCGAGGTCCCGGCCAAGGCTTGCGCCTATGACGATTTGACCTTCTTCATCTCCCAGCCAAGAGCCTGCTTCGATATTGGCCGCGATGCCGAATACCTTTCGCCGGGATCGGGGATTCCATACCGAGGCTCTATTGGCAGGGCGCGCCCTTCTTCCTTGTAATCCTGGGACATCAGCGCCAGGGAAGACTCGGAAAAATCAACCATCGAGTCTATGGTCATCCTGTCCATCCCCGCCAGGATGGAGTCGAAGAAGATGAACATGCCTATGCCCGCGGTCAGGACTAAGGCGGTGATGAGGGTTCTATTCCCATGGCGAAGGACATTTCTCGCGGCGATGCGGACAAGTACCTTGTTCATGTCGATCTCCTCTCGTCCTTAGTGACAAGCCCGTCCCTAAGCTCGATGACTCGCAGGGCTTCGGCCATGATCATCTTGTCGTGGGTGGAGAAGATGAAGGTAGTGCCCCGGTCGCGGTTGATCTTTTTCATGAGCTTCACGATTTCCTCAGCGGTATGGGAGTCGAGGTTTGCCGTCGGCTCGTCGGCAAGGACCACTACCGGATCCTTGACCAAGGCGCGGGCGATGGCCACCCGCTGCTCCTGGCCGCCGGAAAGCTCCCTGGGATAGCGGTCGGCTTTGTCGGCGATCCCGACGGCGGCGAGGATTTCCATAGCCTTCGCCCTCTTTTGCGCTGAGGTGAAGCCGCCGGCGATGTCCAGGGGAATCTCCACGTTTTCCGCGACCGTAAGGACTGGGATGAGGTTGTACGACTGGAAGATGAAGGAAATATGTTCCCGTCTATATGATGAGAGGTCTTTTTCCCCCAATGCCTTGAGCTCTTTCCCCAGATAACGAACCGTCCCCTCGCTGGGGCTGTCGAGGCAGCCGATGATATTGAGGAGTGTCGTTTTCCCCGAGCCGGAAGGCCCGACAATGGCGCAGAATTCCGCCTTTTCTATTTCAAGGTCGACCCCCGCAAGGGCGGTCACTTCAATCTCGCCCTTTTTATACAGTTTTTTCAAACCCGAAAGGGATAGTATGGCCATCTGTGCCATCTGCTCCTCCTATGATTCAACAGCCTGCTTTGAGGCTCGCCAACAAAGATTCCATTTCATCCAAGTAGCGTTCCAAGGCGATTTTCCCCGCGGGGGTGAGGCTCACGCCCGTGAAGGGTTTTTTCCCAAGGAAGGCTTTGCGGACGGCTATGTAGCCTGAGTTTTCCAAGGTGCCCAGCTGGGCGGAAAGATTCCCCGAGGTCATCGCCAGATCCTTTTTGATATCTGTAAAACCCGCTTCAGATGTTCCAGATGAGGAAAGGTAAACGAGTATCCTCAATCTCGCCCTTTCGTGTATTACCTTGTCAGGGTCCGGGAAGGCTTTTGAACACTCCGTCATGCTGCGCCTCAGCTCCTGCGCGCCACCGAGGCGCGGTAGATCCCGGCGATGCCGAAAAGCATGAAGGGTAGGCCGAGGGACAAAGTTACCCATATCCATGGCGCTTGTTCCACGAAAAAGAGGGCTGCAAGCCCCGCAGCGAGGCTTGCCCAGCCAAGGACCCTGTATTCCACCAAGTCTATAACGATATCCAGGGCGTGGGATGCGAAGGATATGAAGACAGCCGCAGCAGGGACTATGTACCAAGGAAGCCCCGCGTTGGCCAGGAAGAATATGCACACTCCAATGGCAAGGCCTGCGCCAAGGATAAGGCTTCCCGTCTTTCCTCCGTAGATGGACTTCACCAAGCTGGAAAATCCACGGGCATCGTGTTTTTTTACGATTGATGCGGTAAGGGCTATTTTTATTCCTCCGCTTAAGCCAAAAAGGGCGAGAAGAGCGAATAGAAAGTTGGAGATGTTTCCAGAGAAATGGACGTAGATGCTCAAGCCTGAGAGAATTGCGCCCAGCCCAAGGGCGAGGGAGGGGTAGATCGCCGAAGTCGCCACGGTTTTGAGCAGGGGATTGTTGCGCCGCACCGCTTGCCGAAGTTCGGTAAGCTGGCGTGCCAAGGCCGCGATTTCTTCTTCGTCATGCGCGCTGCTTGGGGTATGTTTCATAGTCACTCCGTAAACTAGTTTGCAATATAAACTAACTGTATCCAGGAATTTTTAGAAAGTCAAGGTCGTGAAAGTCGAAGGTAGCCAAAAATCGCGAATCGTGATACCATGGCGGGAATCAACGTGTGCTGTGTACCCCAAGGAGTGGCTATGAGGAGCGAGGCTGCGGACCTCGAGGTTCGATATTTTCAAGAGTCCGTCGACCCGGAAGCGGCTCTAAGGATGGTTGTCCGGATTCCCGAAGGGGTGATATCCCTCGGGCCTTCTCCGGATGCCTTCATTCACATTGAGTACGAGATACACGGGGAATCTTCAAACATCGCGGATTGGAAAACATCGATCCGTCGTCACGATAGCATTCTCGTATTGACCAACGACACCCCAAAGGATATTTACACTGCCAGTGTTCAGGTTAAAGTACCCTCTAGGATTACAGACTTGGAGGTGCATAGCATGAAGGGGGAGATCGACGTCAGGGATTGCCCTATCGATATCCTCGCGATCTCCGAACTAGGCTCTGTCCATATCCATGGGGCTAGGAACGTGGAAGCCTCGAGCGTCCAAGGCACGGTGACGGTCTTGAGCTCCGCCTCGGCTACGGTGAATACCATCGATGGTTCGGTTAAATGCTCCAAATTGGGCGGACCCCTCCATATCGAAACCCAAGGCGGAGACATCCATGCTTCCCGGATCAAGGGCAACGTGGTCGCGCTTACAGCAAAGGGGGATATCACGGTGATGAAGCCAGAGGGCCGGATCCGCCTCATCTCCCATGACGGCGATATAGAGCTGGACCTGGCCGAGATCTTCGGCGGCGGCGAAGCGAGCACCTATTCGGGGGACATCAATCTAATGCTGGAGCAAGCCAATGTGGAATTTCGGGCCGAGACTCTTTCGGGTCAGATAAGCTCTCCGGGCACTACCATCGCTTCAGGAGCCGGACCTCGCAGGTGCGCGTATCGCATAGGTCTGGGAACCAAGCGGCTCCATGTCAAGAGTGTCTTGGGCGATATAGAGGTGGAGTAAGGACGGTCGAGCGGAAAGCTGCGCCCAATAACAAAGGGGCTGCCCAGAAGAAATCCTGGCAGCCCCTTTTCCATTTTTGCTTCTATCGCCGGATACCTCAGTCCTTCGCGAACATAGCCTTGATCTGCTTCTTGTAAATTTCCATGATGGCATGGCGCTTGAGTTCCTGCTTGGCCGATAATTCCTTCCCGGGTTGGAAGGGCAGGGGCAGGAGGTCGAACTTGAAAATCCTTTCGAAAGCCTTGAAGCCCGATTTCGCGCTAATGAGCGATGAAACCTCGTAATCGATGAGTTCCTTGACTTCAGGCTGCTGGATGAGGGTTTCGTAGTCCGCAAAGGGGATCTTGTTTTCCACCGCCCATGCGGTGACGTTTTCCTGCCTGGGAACCAGGAGGGCGGTGAGGAACTTTTCGTCCTGGCCCAACACAACCGCTTGCTGAATGTACTGGCTTTCGCAGAGTTTTTGCTCTATGGGCACAGGTTCAATGTTTTCTCCGCCACGCAGGACGATGGTATCCTTGGCCCGGCCGGTTATCTTGATTTCTCCGTTGATAGAAAGCATCCCCAAATCCCCGGTGTCCAGCCATCCGTCCGCGGTCATGATCCGAGCGGTGAGATCGGGGCGCTTATAGTACCCAAGCATTACCTGTGGGCCTCGGACTTGGATAACCCCCTTTTGGCCCGCTCCCAGGATCTCGCCCTTCTCGCCGACGATCCGGATTTCTGTTCCCCGGTGGATGGGGCCGACGGTGCCGATCACGGGATGGGTCCGCAGCCTGATACCCAATACGGGGGCGGTTTCGGTCAGTCCATACCCCTCGAGGATGAGTACTCCAAGGGCGTTGAAGAATCTGTCCACCGCCGCGGGAAGGGCTCCCCCTCCGGAGACTCCGGCGATAAAGCGTTTGCCCAATTTTGCCTTGACCTTCTTGTAGATCAGAACATCGCCCAACTTCCACACCGGCCAGAGGAGGAGAAATGGAATTATGGATACCGCCACCTCGAGAACCCTGGATTTGGGCGAAAAGGCGGGGTACAGGCCGAAAAGGTGATTCTTGAAGTAGGAGAAGACCCCGCCGATGCCCATGAAAAAATTGAACAGGGCTTTTATGACCGGCTTGGCTTGCTTCATGTTCTTGTTGACGCTGTCCATCACCGATTCCCAGATTCTCGGGACCGAGGGGAACCAATGGGGCTGGACGGCCGCCATATCGGCCAGGAGTATCGATCCGATCGGCTTGGAATACGCGATGGAGCCGCCACCCTTGAGGATAACGTAATTCACTATCCGTTCGAAGGAATGCCAGATAGGGAGGACAGAGAGGAAGACTTCGCCGGATTTGAGGTTCAGCAGGCTGGGGAGGTAATCGGTCTGGTGGAGGAAATTCCCATGGCTCAGCATGACGCCCTTTGGGTCGCCGGTGGTGCCCGAGGTGTAGATCAAGGTAGCGATCTCGCTTTTCTGCCCCTTCGCCACT
>VKGY01000123.1 GCA_008080685.1 Spirochaetota bacterium | reverse complement strand
CGAAATCCTTGACACCGTCGTTGTTGGGTGAGAATAGTCTTTCAGAAACCCGCACCGTTGCCTTGGGCGGAATGCGGTCTATCCTTACATTTCGGATTTCAGAGACATGGAGATCGTCGTTTCGGTATACCACGCTCAGGCGCAGGTAATAGAATCCATCCTGAACCTCGGTTCCGTTGTCTGCCCTTCCGTCCCAGAGGAAGGATGAAGGAAGATCGTCCTTCCCCGTCCAATTCCTGACTCCTCGATCGATTGGTTCCGAGGCTTGTCCAACCCTCTCCATAGGCAGGATCCTGAGATCCCAGGATCGTACCTTTTCAGCGGTGGTCGCAGTGATGGTGAGCGTTAGGGCATCTTTCACGCCGTCGCCATTGGGGCTGAAGCCGTCGCCATTGGGGCTGAAGGCCATGGTGTCCGCATCCATGCGCACCACCTTCTTCTCTGTCTCCACCACCACCCGTATCCCACTGTGCTCGGTCCGGTTCTCCGCTCCATCCACCGATTCCACGATATACCGATACTCTCCATCCCGGACGACATTCCCCCCCTCGTCCTTCCCGTCCCAGATGAAACTCTTCGCCTCGCTCCTCCAACTGTAGGTCCTCACCACGCGGCCCTCCGGCCCTACTATCCTTCCCCTCCAGTCGTCCCCAGGCACACTCCGCTGGCTGATCTCCACCACGTCGGACCTTCCGTCCCCGTTCGGCGATATGATCCCCAGATTCGCCGCCACCTCTATCTTCGGAAATACCCTGTCCATCAAGAACGATCCGCTCGCGCTCTCTTCCACGTCCCCGTTCGTATACTCCACTCTCAAGCTTGCCGCGTACCGCCCATCCGAAGCCTGGCTCCCAGAATCCATCTCCCCCTTCCACACAAACCGCTCGGGCACCGCCCCGTTCCCCCTCCAGCTCCGCACCGATTGCATCGCCTGCGGCCCTTCCTGCCCCACTACCTTCAGCTCGTAGCTCTTTACCCTCTCCTGGGACTGCACGCTCGCCCGCAATCCCAACTCGTCCTTCTGCCCATCCCCGTTCGGACTTAAAGACCTCTGCTCCGCCTCAAGCCGCACTGACTTCCGCGCCGCATCGATCTCTATGGGGAAG
The DNA here is from genome assembly GCA_008080685.1 of Spirochaetota bacterium. Lineage (GTDB taxonomy): Bacteria > Spirochaetota > Spirochaetia > Treponematales > Rectinemataceae > VKGY01. The sequence continues at coordinate 3,770 of VKGY01000123.1, read as the reverse complement.
CGGCCGGAAGCGAATTTATTTTCCGCCGCATCGATGGAAACCAGCTCGTAATGGTAAAGTCCGTCAGCGAGGCTGTTGCCGTCCTGACCCTTTCCATCCCAGTCTATAGGCGCTACGGCGCTTGGCCATGTCCATGCCCTCACCTTAGTGCCGGAACCATCCAGTATCCGGCCTTCCCATGCATCCCCAGGCACCGATTCCTGGTCTATCCGCAGGGTATCGTTCCTTCCGTCGGCATTGGGAGAGAAGATCGTTTGCCCTACCCGCACCTTTGCCGAAGGGGCGACCCGGTCGATAACCATAGGGCTTGTCCTTCCCTCGGCGAAGTCTCCGTTGGGATACCGGATGGAAATCCTGGCAACATAGTTCCCATCGGGGAGCTCTCGGCCGTCGTCTCCCTTCCCATCCCATACCAAGCTCGCCGGTACTGGGCCCTTGCCCGACCAGGATCTGAACCGCTTGCTTCCTTCGTCAAGCCTAAGGCCTTCCGATCCGCCATCATCGCTTTTTAAAACCGGAAGAATCTTCAATTCCCAATCCCTGGCCTTATCAGCCATGGTAGCCGTAACACTCAAAGTCGTACGATCTTTCGCTCCGTCGCCGTTGGGGCTGAAAGCCTCATGCTCGGAAGCGATCCGGGCAGACTTCCTGGAGGTTTCCACCTCTATGTGGAGATCCCCGGATACAAAGGCGTTCCCCGCCTTGTCGGTTGAGGAAATCACGTATCTATACCGGCCGTCTGATACCAGCAAGCCGGAATCAGCCGTGCCATCCCATTCGATATTCCGCGGTTCGGTCCCGATAGCCCAGCGGCGAACCAAGGTTCCCCGGGAATCGAAGATTTGGCCAAGCCAGGCTTCCTCCACCGAACCCTTCTGTCCGATCCGCACCTTGGCCTGCTCGTTTGATCCAAGGGGGTTGAATATCGAAAGATCCGCCGAAACTTCAGCCCTCGGATACACCCTGTCGAGGATGATCTGCGCGCCCGCCACGGTCGCCTCGTAGCCATTGCGATAGGCCACCGAGAAGCTCGGCTCATAGATACCATCAGGGAGAGCCTTGCCTTCGAGATCTTTTCCTTCAAAGAGATAAAGGGAATCGAGGGATACCCCGTCCGAATGGCTGATTACGACGCGCCTCCCCTCGGCGGCTCCACCACGGCCGACTATGGAGAATTGCCACGCTACCAAGCCATCCTGGCTTTTGGTCTTGGGCTGGATCCGCAAAGTCTCGGAAATTCCGTCCCCGTTGGGGCTGAAGGCCTCAGCCTCCACGGCCAGGGAAATTTCCGGCCTACGGGTATCCACAGTGACTCCCGAAGAGCTGGTATTGAAACTGTTCCCCGCTCGATCTACGGCGAACACGTATAGTTCATACTCTCCATCGGGAACCTTGGCTCCTTGGTCATCCTTACCATCCCATTGGAATTCATCAGGCAGTTTTCCGGCGAACTTTTTCACAATCTTTTCGTTTTTATTCGAGTCCCTGAGTATGAAATTCCAGCTCTCTTCCTCGGAGGATTCCAGGGCGAACCGGATCGTCTCCCGCTTCCCGTCTCCGTCGGGGCTGAAGAGGGGCATCGCATCGACGACGCGGATCGTCGCCAGGGGAGCCGTCTTGTCCAGGAGGAAGGGGGCCGATACGACCTCGGGCTGGTATCCGTTTTTATACCTTAGCGCGATCCCCGCTTCATACTGCCCATCGGCGAGAATCCTATCCTCGCTGGGAAGGTTCGATAAGCCAAGGAAGGGATAACTTGCCTTGGGCAAGTTACCGCCTTGTCCCGACACGACCCATTTCTTTCTTCCCACTTCATTGCGGACGAACACTTCCCAATACTGAAGACCCTTCGCTGACTCGACCGAGGGCGTCAATTGAATGATATCCCTGATGCCGTCGCCGTTGGGACTCATCACCTGGGCATCGGTAGCTATCGATACGCGCGGCCTTGAAGTATCGACTTCGATATTGTTGACCTGGATCAAATCATTCTGCGCCGCCGACTCGCCCCCAGGCCTCAGTCGATAGGAATAGGTGCCATCGGGAACTCTCCTGCCATTGTTCGCCGTTCCATCCCAGGTGAAATCCCTAGGAGGATATTCGTTGGAAAATCGCTCGCTCCGTACGACTTTTCCCGCCGAATCGCTGATCTCGAGCGACCAGCGCTGCTCGTTCGGTGCGAGGTTGGAGAAATTGTGCTTGCCCAGGTTGAAATTGATTTCTTCCTTGCTGTTGTCGCCGTCGGGGGAGAAGATCAAGGCGTTTTCATCTAGGATATTTCTCAGCTTGGCTTCGGGAAGCTCCCTTTTGACGTTTACGATGAGGAAATTCTGATTATTGATATTGTGGTTGCCGTTGTCGTCCCTGGCGATGAGGCTCATGGTGTAGGATCCATCGGGAACCGGTTTCCCTTTATCATCCTTTCCATCCCAGGTGATGGATTCCGGAATCCTCACCGATTTCTTGACGTTCACCAAGCCGCGCAACAAGGAACGAGCCAAGCCTCCGGTTTCAACCTGATCGAGAGAGGCTCCAAAGGTCCTCAGCACCACCCCTCTGGATTGATCCTGGACCGTCAACTTCCACTCTACCACATACCTTTGGTCGGTAATCTTCAGGGGAATCGTCAACGTATCATTGACTTTGTCGTCGTTGGGGGAGATCGTTACCGTACCTCCTTTATCAACCGGGAGCTTAATATCGATTTCAGGAGGGGTCTTGTCTTTCAGGCCAAAGCTCAGGTTGAAGCCAGCCCCAATGGCGTACAGCGAATCGTAGAGAGGAGCCGCCGCCACACCGATTCCCAGGCTTCCCAAGCTCGCATCCTTGTGGCTCTCCTTGCCCAAAGATTGCCCCTTTTCCAAGGGGATGACCCCGGAGAGACCGAGGCTGGGAAGGTAACTCCGCCCCGTTCCCTGGATTACATCCCTAAGGCCAATGGACCATCCCAGGCGCAGAGTAGCGAAATCCCTGAAGCCTAGGCCGATGGAAATATCAGCATCGAGATCCTGGAATGAGGGACTCCAAAGGTCCAGGCCTAAATCCAAATCCCAGTTGAACGTACGCACCAAGTATCCCCTCATGCCTAAGCCGAGGGTGAAGGCCGAAGGATAGGATGAGGCGGAGGAGCCGAACATTCCCGTGAGCGGCGATGTGGCGTACCCCTTCCCTATATCGAGCAAGGAAATTCCAAAGCGGGTATCCTTTAGGAAGCCCAGGTCGCCTGCCAGATAGGTTGCCCCCAGGTCAAGGCCGACGCCCCAGCCGAAGCTTCCGTTTCCACCCAGGGTGATATCCATGGCTGAGCCGAGGTAGAGGTCTGAAAACACCTCCTTGGCAAAATTGACTCTCACGGAACCGAAAGTTCCCAAGGGCATTGAAGTCATCGTGCCTGGAGCGTGCAAGAAAGTAGCGGCTCCTCCCCATACGCCATAAGGAACAGGGAGGGAAAACGCCACGCTGACCGCGGAGCCCCAACCTTGGGAGGCGGCGCCGAAGTCCGTGATGCCGGTATAGGCTCCTTCGATCTGGACCATCTGCTCGGCGGCGTTCGCCGACGGGTTGAGCAACGCTGCCCAGGGAGCTGAAGGCCCGGTCACCGTGGGAGTATGATCCAATCCCCAAGGAGAATAGATAGAACGGAGAAAGAAAGCCCCTTTAGGAGGATCGTAGGCAGAGCTCGGCACCAGACAAAAAATCCCGAGCAAAAGCGCGACGAAAACAATGCTCTTCTTCATGGACATCAGATTTCTCCCTTAGGGACATAATAC
>VKGY01000122.1 GCA_008080685.1 Spirochaetota bacterium | reverse complement strand
TCGGAACCATCAAAGCCCGGAAAGCCCGATCCAAAAGCCATAAGGGGGGCTCTCACCGAAATTCGCGCTTCAATACTCGAGGATATCCGGGTCCAGGGAAGACGCCTCAGTGTTGACGAAGCCTTGGCCAAATACGGCTGGCACGGTCCCGAGGCTACGGAGGTGGTCGCGAACCTCGCAGAAACTGGAATATTGGTTAGAAGGGAAAAGAATTCCTCGCCGGATATTTCCAACAAGGATCCTCACAGCAACCCCATTTCCTTTTCTTCGAACGATATAGGAAAGAGCATTGAGGCGGCAATCCACGCAATCGTCTCGGAAGTCGAAAGATCCGTATCCCAAGGATCCTCCCTTAAAGCAACGATTTCCAAGCGAAAACCCCGGAACCCAGCGGCTAAGAATAGCTTCTCACGCTATCGGGACGAGCTAAGGGCCAAGGCGGACAAAAAAAGACGCGGAGTCGCGGGAGCCTTAATATCTTTCTTCACCATCAATCCTCTTCTATGGTACATCAATATCGAGCATGCCCGTGGCTTTCCCTGGGCGCCGATCGTGAGCATCTTCTGGGGCTCTGGTGTCCTTGAGACCGTTTTTGGCACCTTTAGGGCGAAGCGCCATGCCCGGGAAGCGGACGCCCTCCCCGATCTTGACGAAGCCGATGCAAAGGAACTCAAAGCTCTCAATAAGGAAAGGGATTCCATCGCCAAACACGCCCTCAACACCATCACCATCCCAGGCGCCCTCTTTTTTATCAACATGGCGACAAACTCGGCCAGCCCCTGGTTTGTCATCCCCTCTGCCATCATGGTCATCACCTTTTTTATTCATCTGGCCACTTACCTCAGCTCCACGCCTCGCAAGCTGCGCGGTTTTTTCGAGCGAGTGGGCGTAAAAGGCGGGAAAAAGGGCCTGGCTGAAGCGCGACGGAAAAATGAATCCATCGCCCAGGATCTTGGTTCCTATTCGAGTCTTTACGACAAAGCCTGGGAAACCGCAAAAGACATCGAGTCCGACCTCTCCGCCGAAGATCCCAAGTCTGCCAAGGAAATGAAACCTGCCCTCGATGCCTACCTTGGCCAGGTGCTTCTCCTGGCTAAGACCGCGAATGAACTGGATTCAATCATCGGTGAAATACCCATGGAAGCATTAGCCAAAGATAAGCAGACCCTTGCCATCAAGCTCGAGAGAGCTCCTCAGGGAATGCAGACTGAATATAAAAACAACATTGCTGAAATCGAAAAGCAGGAAGAATCCTTTAAGGCCCTCAAGGAGCAGAGGGAAGTAATCGATCTACGCCTTCAGTCCTCGGTCAATCAACTCAACCAATTGAAAATGGATCTAGTTCGAGCAAGGGCCGCAGACAGGGAGAACACCGTAACCTTGGGCCAATCCGCCTTAAACTCTATAAAAGCCCGGGCTGAGGAGCTGTCCCTGTACATCGACGACTTGAAAAAAGGCCACTTGGAAACCCTGGCTGACCCTTTCGCGGAATTGGAGAAAACTTACAATGCCAAGGATTGAAAATCGATAAGGCTATAATGGCCCAGGGCCGATTCGAACGGCCGACCTGCTGCTTAGGAGGCAGCCGCTCTATCCATCTGAGCTACTGGGTCGCGCAACCGAAACCGACAATATAATAAAGCGGCGGCCATGTCAACGCCAGGGAGACACAAGGTTGACCGATCCTGCATTAACCGGCTATCCTGACTAGCGATGAAACTTTGGTTTAAATACTGCGCTGGCATCTTATTTGGGCTCGCTCTGTACTTTGTGGTACCCCGGAACCTTCGCGTGCCTGAAGGACTTTTCCCGCAGATTGCGGATCTCGTACTAAGGATAGGTTTTTATCCTCTCATCCCCATAATCGCCATCAATATCCCTCTAGCAGTCTTAAAGCTTTCGGAAGAAAAGAAGGTATGGAGCCTCATTATTTCCAGCTTACGCTTTAACCTGATTTCACTCATCCTGGCGAGTTCTAGCGGGATAATTCTTGCTTTGGTAGCTCGCCCTGGACGTCTCCCCCTCCTCGATGCTGTATACTCTTCCATACCTCCCTCACTACCCCGCCCGATTAACGGGCTTTTCCCCCATTCTTTTGGTGAAATCATGACAAGCTCCCAGGATTTCGCCCTTCCAATCCTATTCTTGAGCTTCATTATCGGTCTCGCAATGGCTCATGACCCTGCCGCATCCAGGCCCGTCACTCAATTTCTCGATTCCTTATCTCGAATTTTCTATACTATTGTCACCTTTATAACGGAAATATTCGGTGTGCTTCTCATCCCTCTCGCATTAGTCTTCGTAAGCGAGCTTTCCTCCTCCGCTTCCCTTCAAGGCTATGCTGAATTCTTTTTATTCGCATTCTTAGGCACTGTGATTATTCTTTCCCTTGCCGTCCCGATCTTTATCTATATTGCGTCGGGGAGGAAAAATCCCTTCCCGATACTCTATTCAATGCTGCCTAGCCTCATTGCCGCCTTGGTTTCAGGAAACCTTAAGTTCGCCTTAGGCCCCATGCTCCGCCAACAGAGGGAAAGCCTGGGAATAAAACGCAGATATGGAGGACTTTCCCTTCCCCTGGGTTTGGTTTTCGGCAGAGCTGGAAGCGCGTTCCTCGCCTCTTACGCCTTTGTGGTCATCCTATACTCCTATTCTCCGTTGATAGGCTCCCTGCCAACCCTTCTCTCCCTATTGCTCATCATTCCCCTGGCCACAATTTTTTCAAGCGTTTTGTCCCAAAGCGATTTGATTGGGACACTTGCCATAGCCTCCGTTCTCTTCGGCCAAGGCATGGAAAATGGCTACCGCATCATTCTGCCCTCAGCCGTCGCGCTGGGATATGGCTCAAACCTTCTGGACGCCCTCTGGCTTGAACTAGCCCAAACCTTCGGCTCGCGAAAACTTGTGCCTATAGAACAAAAATCTCCGGCGCATTTTATATAGCCGCTTATAATTCATGAACCACGTTGACATCGAGTTGAGGAAACAATAAGAAATTTGCCTCTGCGATGCTCCAGTCCAGCGGCTATTTGGCCTTGCATTCATCGGCGACCCTAAGGATGCCCTTTGCCGCTTCGATTGCGTGAATGAGTGTCATGTTCGCCAGGAGGGCGGCAATACTTGGTGCAATCCCTTGCTTCAGCCTTCGCCGATAAGGGGGCTTCGGTAGTTGACGCCGCTGGCGCCAGGAATTACTATCTTGCCATGGACCTCATGAAAATACTGAGCCCCAAATCGGTGGCCTTGCATTTAAAGGGAACTAGCAAAGAGGAGATCATCGACGAACTCATCGATGTCGCCATGCGCCAAGGGAAAGTAAAGGATCGCGATACCGCGAAAGCTTCGGTCATGGAAAGGGAACGCCGCATGAGCACGGGCATGAAGCACGGCATTGCAATCCCCCATGGCAAGACAGGCGCTGTAGCCGAACTGGTCGCCTGTGTGGGAGTCTCGGATGCGGAAGTGGACTTTGATGCCCTGGACAGAAAAGGTTGCAAGATTTTTATCATGACCCTTTCTCCGCCTGAAAAAGCCGGACCCCATCTTCAGTTTCTTGCTGAAGTTTCCATGCTCTTCAGGAGCGAGGAAAAGCGCCAGGCCATTCTTTCCGCCACTTCGGAAGAAGAGCTCCTTAAGGTGCTCAAGAGCTGATTTCCACCTGCGGGAAAGTTGGGAAAAACAAAAGGGGCTGTCCAGGAAGCGATTCCAAGACAACCCCTTCGGCGTTTCTAGGCCTTTAGGCGATTATTCCAGGATGGCAAGGATATCGGACATCTTGACGATGAGGTTCTCGACTCCTTCGATCTTGATCTGGGTTCCAGCGTACTTATCGTACATCACCTCATCACCGACCTTGACTTTGATGACGTCGGCATCGGTTCCGACGGCGACTACCACGCCAGTCTGCGTCTTTTCCTGCGCGGTCTGGGGAATGATGATCCCGCCCGCCGTCTTGGTCTCGCTCTCTTTGATCTTTACGAGAATGCGGTCGCCCAAGGGTTTAACATTCATACAGTATCCTCCCGAATCAGCGTTGAGTTGAATTTGATCATGTGAAATATAAAAAATCTAAGCCCGAGGGTCAAGGCGAGGCAGGGAGATTGCTTCAATCGCTCCATCCAGGCATTGCTCCACCCCCTCCCTCCTCCCTGGACAGAAATAACCGCGGGACAATTCTTGGCGGTCGGCAAGATTATCGGCTCCATCACTGGCTTTTCGCATTAATGGGCGGTGATTGGTGGCGCATCCCTTGAGGGCAAAAGCTCAATTCATTTTGACATTATGCGTCATATTGACATTATCTCTTGATTCGTGTTCCATTATGGTCGTGACATAATCCTATATTTTGTCATGTTGGAGGAGCGTATGTCAGTAGTAATTCGATCGATCGCATCATATATTCCGGAATTGCGTGTCACTAATCAGGAATTGGCAGAAAAATTCCCCCATTTGGAGACCAGCGATGAATGGATCCGTTCTCATACGGGGATTGGAG
>VKGY01000121.1 GCA_008080685.1 Spirochaetota bacterium | reverse complement strand
GGTTGTTGTAGGGAAGCGCGAACAAGGCGCCAGTAGCAAGTCCCCAAAGTATCGTCGTGCCTGACAGAAGAAAAACCAGCTTGAGAAAATCTGGAACCTGGGAATCTCTTTTTTTCGATCGCAGCCTCAGAAGGGCGAAGGAGGAACCGACCAACATGAGCATGCCATAGCCTGCGTCGCCGAAAATCATTGCGAAGTATAGGGAGAAAAAGCCTAAAAAATATGGAGAAATATCGTATTCCCTATAACCTGGAACGGTTCCAAGGAAGTCGAATACAGGTTGTATGATTCTGACGAAGGAAGAGTTTTCTACTTTCGTGGGGGGAGTGTCTTCCACTTCGGGATCGGACAGGGCCAAGCCCCATCCCCTGGCGGAAGCTTCGGCGGAGAGTGTGGCCGCAGCCTTCTCGGGAACGAATCCGCTGAAATACCGCAGGGTTCCTTCCGAAGGCATTCCCTGCTTGAGCCGTTCTAGCGTCAATGCCGCCTTGATGGCCTCGATTCTTTTTTCTACTTCCCGCGTAAAGGAGGAAAGATTGGAAAGCTCTGCTTGAATTGCTTTCACCGAAGCCTGGGCTTTGGAAATCTCATTTCGAATTTCCGAGAGGCTCAGTGCTGGGACTTTGAATTCTTCGTATCCCACGGGGATATGGCTTTCGCCGAGTGTGGCAAAACGCTTTTTGCCTTTGGGCGCCGCCAAGCGAATATATGGCGTTATGCAATTTGGATCCGGTGCATCTTTGGCGAGGGTTTCAATGAATCGGATCGTTAGGCCTTTTTCGCCAAGCGATGCGAGCAATGCCGGTTCAAACTCGCCCCAGCTTTGGATCCGCTCGGCCTCCCGCTTCAGGTCCGCAATCCTATCCCTGGCAGATATCATGCTCTCATGCAATGAGAGGACTGTTCCGATGACCTCTTTGGCCTTCGTGGCGCTTGAAGAGTTCGAAGCCGGGGCTTTTTTCTTGGGAAGGTTTGAGAGCAATATGTTCTTTGCCCCCTGAGCGTCTTTCAAGGCCAATTCCAGGGCTGCGCAAGTATCGCCCTTGCTCTCGAATTGTTCTATATGAGCGATGCCGAGTTTCCTCACCTGGGCCGGAACCTGCGGACTGTCAGCGTTGAGGATTATTAGGAGAAACTTCTTCATTCGGGCTATCATGCCGAGGGTTCCTCCACTTTTTTCTTGGATATCTTTCCGCGCACCACCTGTGCGGTTTGCTGGTCGCCCAAATAAATGCCTATTTTTTTTATCTCTCCGATTGTCTCGGGAATCTTTACCTTTTCAAAAAGGTTGACTCTTTGAGTCGTAGTTCTAAGCTCGATGGAGAGGAGTTCTTTCTGGCGCTCAACGACAGAAAATTCTGCGCTCACCGAAAGTATTAGCTTCATGATTTCCAGGGCTTTGTCGATCCACAGGGGAGAGGAGAAAAAATCATACGGCTGGATACGAAATTCCGCTTTTACAAATACCGGGATGTTCACACCTGCAATATTTCCTTCGGAAGTGGATATGGCCACAATTTCCAGGAGGGGATGCCGTTGCTCGTCCCTCAAGGATCCGGAGTCGGAGAATAAGGCTATCCAAGAGGAAAGTTTCGATTCCAGGTCGGTTTTAATCACCAAGAGTTGAGATAGCCTCGCTTCAACGCCGCGAATTTCCATCTGAAGCTGCTGCTTTTTCAATTGCAGGGTGGGAAGATATCGCCTGTACATTTTTAAAGCATCTTTTTTCTTTTTCAGCTCATGTTTGGTGAGCTTAATTTTCGCCATCGTGAATCCTACCCTTAGTCCTGGGTTCCTGGGACGTTTTGCGAATGCCCCTTGAACCAGAACTTCTGGATCAGTTCAGTCCTCAGCCCTGTCTCCCTCGGTTCGAAGCAGGTTCCCAGGATCTCCCATCCTGTATCTAAAGCCTTTTCCAAAGGAGTGTTAACCGAAAGATCCATCATTTTCGATTCAAACAATTCTCCATATTTAAGCAATTTCTTATCCCATGCGGTCATCTGGAAACCCATGGATTTCTTTTCCAGCGTATCGCGATAGGAGGCAAAAAGCTTTATCATGCCGTCCATGATCGCCCGGTGGTCTTCTCTTGTTTTCCCGTTTACCTGCTGCTTCAGCCGGGACAGAGATCCAAAGGGTTCTATTTTCCCACCTTTTAGGTAAAATTGGCCTTCGGTGATGTAGCCTGTATTGTCAGGAATGGGATGCGTCACATCATCCCCGGGCATGGTGGTCACCGCAAGCGTCGTGATCGAGCCGGCATCGGAGAAGTCGACCGCTTTCTCATATCGCGCTGCAAGCTGGGAATAGAGATCGCCGGGATACCCGCGGTTTGAAGGAACCTGCTCCTGGGTTATGGATATTTCCTTAAGCGAGTCAGCGAAGTTGGTCATGTCGGTGAGTAGGACCAGAACATTTTTCCCTTTGAGGGCGAATTTCTCGGCGATCGCAAGGGAGAGATCAGGCACCATGAGGCACTCAACCACAGGATCGGCGGCTGTGTGTACAAACATGATGGTTTTGGAAAGCGCTCCGCCTTCCTCCAAGGTATCCTTGAAGAACAAATAGTCGTCGAATTTCAATCCCATACCGCCGAGAATTATCAAGTCTACCTCGGCCTGCATGGCTATTCGAGCAAGAAGTTGGTTGTAAGGTTCTCCGGAGACTGAAAAAATTGGCAGCTTTTGGCTCTTCACCAGGGTATTGAATACATCGATCATCGGAATGCCGGTCCGGATCATCTCCTTTGGTATGATCCGCTTGAAAGGATTGACCGAAGGCCCGGCTATGGTGATGAGATTGTCCGTGAGCTCGGGGCCACCGTCCCTGGGGCTGCCCGCTCCATCAAAAATTCGTCCCAAAAGGGAATCGGAAAAACTGACCCTCATTGGATGTCCAAGGAAACGGACCTCGTCCCCTGTGGAAATTCCCCTTCCTCCGGAGAAGACCTGAAGGTACGCCATCTCTCCATCCAGCCTGATGGTTTCGGCAAGGGAATTGCCGTAGCGAGTCGCCACTTCCGCCAACTCACCGTAGGCGGAATCAGCCTTCACGGAAATGACATTGCCCACGATAGACTCTATATGCGAATAGACTTTATTCATCACTTACTCCAGGCTCGCGAGGATCTGCTGGGTTTTGGCGGAATATCGAGGACTTTTAGCCGCCAATGATGATTCAATTTTGGATAAAGATTGATTGAAAAGGCTCGTACCTTGAGCCGAGCCATTCAAGTCGAGAAAGGCTTGCCGCAATTCGTAGAACCATCCTCTGGCCCCTTCCTTGTCCAATATTTCCAGATCGGCGCCCAGAATCCTCAGCACCAGCCTGAACATGGCCTTCTGGCGCTCCGGAGAGACTGAAGCGTCCACAGGATCGAAGGAGTTTTGCTGCAAGTATACTGCATCGAGGAATTCACCCTTAAGATAGTATACATAATCATCCAAACTGGTTCCTTCCTCGCCAACTACCTTCATCATGGCGCCTACTTCCGCGCTTCTTTCGAGATAGTTGTGGGCAAACTCAACCGCTTTCGCGGGCATGATGCCTGGATACTTCGACCAAGAATCCAAAGGATGGATCGCGGGATATTTTCTAGCGTCGGATCGTTCCCGGGATAGGCCGTGGAATGCGCCCACGACTTTTAGCGTCGCCTGTGTAACCGGTTCTTCGAAATTTCCCCCTGCGGGAGATACGGTGCCGCCAATTGTAATAGAACCCATGCGGCCGTCGGAAAGGCGCACTATGCCTGCCCGCTCATAAAAAGCAGCTATAACGGACTCAAGGTAGGCAGGGAAAGCTTCCTCGCCGGGGATCTCCTCAAGTCTGCCTGACATCTCGCGCATAGCCTGGGCCCAACGGCTGGTGGAGTCGGCCAAGAGCAGTATGTTGAGCCCCATCTGACGGTAGTATTCCGCCAATGATACGGCAGTATAGACCGAGGCTTCGCGAGCCGCGACGGGCATGCTTGATGTGTTGCAGATTATGATGGTCCGCTCCATAAGGGATCGCCCAGTCCTCGGGTCGGTGATCTCGGGAAACTCTATCAGGGTTTCCACCACTTCTCCGGCTCGTTCCCCACAGGCGGCAATTATGACGATATCTACATCGGCATAACGGCTCGTGACCTGCTGGAGTACAGTCTTGCCTGCGCCGAAAGGTCCGGGAATACAATAAGTCCCAACCTTGGCAACGGGGAAAAACGTGTCGATGATTCTCGTCTTGGTGACCATAGGCGTTTGCGGCTTAAGACGTTCCGCGTAGCAATCCACAGCCCTCTTGACAGGCCAAAAAAAGGTCATCGTAAGAGTCTTCCTATTCCCTCGCGAGTCTTCGATCACGGTGATTGCCTCATCGATGGAATAATCTCCCTCAGACTTTATTTCGATGATTTTCCATTCTCCAAGAAGTCCAAAGGGAACCATGATGCGGTGAGTGAAAGTCCTTTCCGGTACGGTTCCAAGGCAATCACCTCGCCTGACAATGTCGCCGGCTTTCGCCGAAGGAGTAAAATGCCACCGGATTGTGCGGGACAAGGACCTTAGGTACACGCCTGGTTCAAGAAAGTATCCCGTCTGCTCCGCGATTTCCGGAAGGGGATTCTGCAAACCATCATAAATTTGTCCTAGAAGGCCGGGACCAAGCTCGACCGATAGCATATCCCCGGTGAATTCCACACTATCCCCCACCCTCACGCCCTTTGTCGCCTCGAAAACCTGGACTTGGGCCTTGTTGGCCCTTATTCGGATGGTTTCGCTCTTTAGTTTTTTTCCCTGCGTAAGAATATAGGCGACTTCATTCATGGAGACGTCGCCTTCAAAGCGGACTGAAACCATATTTCCATTGACCGCCGTCACTTTCCCCAATGTTTGACTCATTCTTATCTCCCGAGGATTTCGTCGTAAAGACGAGCGAATTGTTCTTTTCCCGCTTCCACTTGAATAGCCGCCACCCTCTCGGCGATGGCGAGCTTAAGCCGATATGCGAATATTGCGTCCAACTGAAAATCCGAAAGCGCGGAAAGGCTTTCAATGGCCATCCACCGTTCGCGCTCCAAGAATAGCTCCGCCTGAAGGGGATCTTCCAAGGCAAAGGCGGCTTGGGCAATCCTCATGCCCTCGGAAGAAAGTTCAGAATCCCTAAGGTATTGATCTTCGTTGGCTTGAATCCTTCTAGCCCTAAGCCGGGAAAGTTCGTTCCTGAGACTTCTCTCCCAGGCTGCTAAGGAGCTTAGGAAAGGAGATTCATTCAGGGGGCGCAAGGAAGGTTCCAATATTGCCGTTGCTGACAAGGCTACAAGATTGTAGGAGTTTATATCGAGGTGGAAGGCGCATTGCTCGAGAAATTCCTTGCTGCTCATAGGAGGAGCCGCCGAAAAGGCAAAGCCTGGCAAGGAGGAAAAGAAGTACCAATATCGAGGCACGAAGATCAATCCTTGGCCAGGGCCGCAGCGATGCAATCGGCGAGGGTCGCGTTGACGCGGGCAGCCATTATGGATGAGAGGGCTTCTGCGGAAAAGTCGTAGTGAGCGTTTCCGCCCTCTAGGCTGACACGAAACCCTGCATCTACCGATGCAAAAGGTTTGAATTGCACGCCCTTAGCCAAATCTTTTGAGAGGCGATTGGCAAAGGCAGAGTCGAACTCGCTCAATTGCCTTGGGGATACAAGCACTTCCAGGTTGGCGCTTGAGCCTTCGGCGAGGCGCTGCAGGATGGCAGGCAAATGGAGCTTGAGAAAAGCCGCATCCAAGGTATCGACGGTAGAAGCTTTCACCATGTCCTTAACAAAAGAACCTACTTTCTCTTTCAAGCCCAGGAGGCTGTCTCTGGAGGCATGAACCAGGGCGAGTTTGGACGCCCTCTCCATTGCCTCAATTCTCGCTTTTGCCGATGCTTCGGCTTCTTCCGCCCTTTTTTCGGCCAGTGCTATCATTGAATTGGCTTTTTTCTCTGCTTCGGCGATAATGGCCTGGGATTCCTTATGTGCAACCGCAATACCCTCGTCTTTGATTTTCTTGAGAAGTTCCTGCACCTGTAGTTCCATACAACGCACATCCTTACTGAGAAAATATAGGGAATCGCGAACAGTCTGCTTCTTATAGCCGGAAAAGGCACGAAGCGTCAATCAGTTTGGGGAGTTAGAATTTACGGTGATATAAGCGACCGATGGGAGTCGAACCCACGTCTCCAGCTTGGAAGGCTGGGGTAATAGCCGTTATACGACGGTCGCAAGAGTGATTAAAGCCAATTCTAGCGTTGAAATTTTATACTCTTCGATACCTTGCAATGTCAAGCGATGCCCTATCAACGCATGGGACCAGAGGGAGTCGAACCCCCGACCTACTGCTTAGAAGGCAGTTGCTCTATCCTGTTGAGCTATGATCCCGAAAATTCCCGCACCGAGAAATAACCCAGGTCCCGGGATTCGGGACGGGCGGATTTGAACCGCCGATCTTCTGCTCCCAAAGCAGACGCCTTAGCCCCTAGGCTACGTCCCGGCTCACGCCGAACTACGCTATGCTAAAAATCCGAAGGTTGTCAATATAGAAGAAACTGTTGACATATGGGATTTTTGAATTATAATACTTCGATTCCTTTTTGCCTTTTCAAGAGGAACTTAAATTTCTGCCCTGCAAGGAGTATCTATGTCGTTCGTCACCGAAAAGATTCGAAACATCGCCATTGCCGGTCACGGGAGTACCGGTAAGACAACGCTTCTCGAACACATACTCTTTCAGAGCGGTGTAATTTCCAAGCCCGAACTGATAGATTCAGGGAAAACGGTTAGCGATTTCGGCGAAGATGAAATATCCAGAAAAATTTCTGTCAGAACCAGCCTCACCCATTGCCATGTGCGGGATACCAAGATTAACTTTCTCGATACTCCTGGGTCTTCGGATTTTGTAGGCGAGGTTATTCTTGCCTTCAGGGCCGCTGAAAGCGCCTTGGTCATGATCGATGCAAAATCGGGAGTGCAGATCGAGACCATCAAGCTGTGGAGGAATCTTGACTCCCGTACAAAACCGCGAATGGTTTTCCTTACCCGTATGGATGAGGAAAGAGCAAATTTTTCTGCATCCCTTGATGATGTCAAGAATAAATTTAAAGCTAACTGCGTGCCAGTCACTATTCCCATGGGGGAAGGCTCTTCGTACAAAGGCGTTATCGACGTTATTAACGGGATTTCCTACGCCCTTCCCTCCTCCCACGACCAAAAAGAAGTTTCAGGACCAATCCCAGCCGATTTCCAGAAAATGTATGAAGACGCGCGCGCTCAACTTTCCGAAGCAGCGGCTGAGGGCGACGATGAATTGATGGAAAAATATCTCATGGAGGGAGAACTCAACCAGGAAGAAATATTGAAAGGCCTTAAGGAAGCTCTCGCCGCGGCGAAGGTTGTTCCTGCCTTCGCAGGCTCAGGCCTTAAGAATTCCGGCGTTGCCGCCTTCCTTGAATTTGCCGCGCGCATCGCTCCTTCTCCCCTGCATCTAGCCCTGGAAAGCACCACCGTCGCCGACGGTTCCGAGACTTTGATAGGAGTAGATCCTTTAAG
>VKGY01000120.1:10149-15831 GCA_008080685.1 Spirochaetota bacterium | reverse complement strand
CTGCTGACAAGTCTACCGTCGCGGGAGAGTTTACCGTTTGTCAAGCGACCTTGAGGCTGCCTGAATCCAAGGTGAACTCAATCTGGACGCTTGGGTTGGTTCCCGCGGGAAGGGTGGCGAAAATCTTGCCCCCGCTCTCCCCTTGGGTGAGGAGGGCGTTGGTTTGGTATCCGCTTCCTAGGCTTGGGTGCGTCGCCTTCACCTGGAGCGTAAGAATTCTATCCGAATCGTTGAAGAAAAATCGAAGAAGTCGCAGCCTCCGAGGAGCAAGGTGAGCGCGATGGCGGTGACCAATAGCACGATTTTGTTTTCATGGAACCTTCCATACTTTTCAAAAAAGACATTTTACCAATTACCTAAATTACTAGATCAATCCAGATCATGTAGAACCCTTCGGGAGGGATAAGTCAAGGGAGAATCCGGGCATTGGAAAATCCGGGAATGCGAGTTTCTCCCTTTCCATAGGTGATTTAGGGTCCGGATAATCGCGTCGCGCACTTGAGGATAGACTTTATTTAAAACAAACAATTTTGGTTATATATTTATATCTATATATTAAAGAATATTATTTTGTTAAAATTGCATGAATCGCGTTTCTTGGTTTAGCAAGCCATTGACAATATTTGAAATAAGTAATAATATATCTATATAAATTGAACCATATAATTCGTTTTCGAAATAGCGGTACAGCCGTTCCGTGGGAATGGCTCGATTGAATAGATCTTCGGAGGATGAGTGTGAAAAAGATCAAGGTTTTCCTGGTCCTGTTGGCGGTATTGGCCGTAGCGGCCTTCAGTTCCTGCCAGCAAGTGAAAGAATCGGCGAAGCTTGAGACTCCTGCGCCGGCGGTAATCACCGCCATGAAGCCCGGTGTTTACAAGCAGACCGCCAAGGGCATGTACGACGGTCTTGTGGTGGAAGTAACCCTGTCAGAAAAGAAAATCGAGAAGGTCGCGGTGGTGGAACACAAGGAAACGCCCGGAATTGCCGCAGGAGCGATAGAAACCCTTCCAGGAAAGATCGTGGCCGCCCAGAGCCTTTCGGTTGACCTGGTCTCGGGAGCCACCATGACCAGCAAGGGAATCCTCGCCGCAGTGGCCCAGGCCATATCGGCGGCGGGAGGAAAGGCTGAGGAGTTCAAGAAACCCGGGGCAGACAGTACAGCCTCGGCGGCGGCAAGCGCCACCTCCGCAGCCAGCGCAGCCGTGGATAACGCGGCCCTGCCCAAGAAATGGGACATGGAATACGACGTCGTGGTCGTGGGCGGCGGCTTCGCCGGCCTCTCCGCGGCCCATTCCGCCGCGACCAACGGCGCCAAGACCGTCCTCGTGGAGAAGATGCCCTTCGTAGGCGGAAACTCCCAGATCAACGGCGGCGTCTACGCGGCCTACACCAGCAAGCTCGCGGCGGACTTCCAGAAGAAGTTAAACCTTGTTCCGGACACCGCCGACGCCCATATCGCCGACACCATGAAGGGCGGCGACTACATGAGCGACATAAAGCTCGTGCGCAACATGGTCTACGGCTCGCCCTTCTATCTCAACATGCTCCTTGACAACGGGCTCAAGGTCAGGGAAAGCCTCACCAGGCCGAGATGGTGAAGATCTACCGGGAAGGGGAACTCAAGGGCAAGGTGGTGGGCATCGGCGTGGAGACCAAGTCGGGCTACAAGACCATCATGGCCAAGAAGGCTGTTGTCCTGGCCACGGGCGGCTTCGCCGCCAACGTGGAGATGAGGTCCAAGCAGGTTCCCTCCCTCACCTCCGACCTTCCCACCACCAACCACGTGGGCGCCACTGGCGAAGGAATCACCATCGCCCAGGAAGTTGGCGCCAACACCATGCAGATGAGCTACATCCAGCTCTATCCCTTCGCCGATCCCAACAACGGCGTCTTGGATGCCACGGCGGTCATTCCCTTCTCCGGCCCCTCAGCCGGCATCGTCTACGTGAACGAATACGGCAAGCGCTATGTGAACGAAGGCGAGCGCCGCGACGTATGCGCCAAGACTACGTGAAGAACCTCAAGGATCCCGACTTCGGCAAGCGGATCGACAAGGGCGTGATGATGAGCATCGAGAAGGGCCCATACTACGCGATTCCCCAGTGGCCAAGCGTCCACCACACCATGGGCGGCATCACCATCACCGACAAGACCGAGGTGCAGGACATCTACGGCAAGGTCATCCCCGGCTTCTTCGCCGCGGGCGAAGTCACCGGCGGCGTCCACGGCACCAACCGCCTGGGCTCCAACGCCGTGGCCGACTGCGTTGCCAACGGCTACATCGCCGGCCAGATGGCCGCCAAGGGAACCCTTCCCGACTTCATAAAGGGCAAGAATTGAGATAGGTTGAATACCGCGCACCGGAATCCCGGGGCGCGGCCCTTTCCAAGGCCGGGTCAAGATTCGCTCCCCAAGGGCGAAGCTTGACCCGGTTCCGTCTCCGGACGATACTTCCCCCATGGCTAATACCGAACGTGGCGAGCGCTTCGATATAGAGTCTTCGGAACCACCTTTCCGCATGNNNNAGAGTCTTCGGAACCACCTTTCCGCATGGAAGGGTCGAAGGGCAAGTTCTTTGGGGTCAACGCGGTAGGAGCGGTGCTGGGCGGAGGATTCCTGTTCCTGATCCTCAGGCGCAAGGAGGATTTTTCCACAAGTACTTTTGGGATCCTATGGTTCATCTTGATCGCCTACATGATCCTGGATGCCCTTGTCTGGAAACGGCGCGGAGTCCGAGAGGTGGAGGTGACTTCCCTCGCCTTCAAGATACGCCGCGGCGCGGAACTATGGCAGGATTTCAGCTTCGACCAGGTGAGCGATTTCCATGTCCATGTCCGGGGTTCGCGCAAGAGCGTGCAGATTCTTTTAGGGGAAAAAGTGCTGAAGGTGCCGGGGATAATCACCCTTTATCCAGGTCCGAAGATTTGGATCACCAACGACGCCTTCGACGATGGCGAATTCGACGAGTTTATCCGGAGGATGCGGCGGGGCATGGAGGATGCGCATCGCCGCGATGGTTCTCAGTCAGTTACGTAGGGAACGGTGACACTCCCCTCGGGAAAAACGATAAAATCAGCGCCCGGGCCTTGGTCTTCCAGGGCCATCTTGACCGCTTCCTCCACCGTCGACGCCTTTCTCGCAAAGAGGCTTGAGACGATCTTCTCGGAAAGGCTTGTCACGAAGATGACCTTCTTTTCCGCCGCCACCTTGGCAAAGCCGTAGGCCTTGTGGCCGCCCATGACAAAGTTGGCCTTCACTTCTTCCATGATGCCCCGGGCGGTGTAGCCCGAGTTCATGAAGGTTTCGAAGACCTTCTCGCCGTAGCCCTCCCGGCATTCCGCCACGATGATGACTGTGCCGCCCTCGACCGTAGCCTTGTCCGCGTGGTCCAGGGCTTTCTGGGATTGGTAGAGATTGATGTCCCTGGGGTAGCCCGAGGCCGCGGCGATGGCGACCTTCGCCTTCTTGGGGATGGGGGTGAGATACATGGATTCGCTCACTTCCACCGCCTTGTACCATGCTTTCTCCAAATCCCCGGCCACCACTTCCACCAGCCGGCCTGCATCGTCCACCACGACGTTGAGGATAAAATCCACTCCGGCGATCCGGGCGGCGTGGATCATCTCCAGGCTGACCGGGTTTTCCTTGATGGGCGGCAGGTTGTCCATGAGCTCCACCATACGGGCGTGGTTCTTCTGCACCGTTTCCTTGCCTGCCACGCCGGGGAGAATGGATTTGCGCCCTCCTGAGAAGCCTGCGAAGTAGTGGGGCATGACCACACCCACGGTGATGAGGAAATCCGCCTCGTCCACAAGCTTGTTGAGCCAGAAATCATAGCCAGAAGGGAGCTTGCCCTTGTAGACCAGGTTTGCCTTGTCCGTAGCGTCGTGGGAGAGCACCTTGAATCTCTTGCACAGGTCCCGGCCGTAGACCTGGATGTCCTGCTCCCTAGTATGGGGATCGTGGATACCCGTGGCGGTAAGCAAGGTGACACAGGAGTCGGGGACTCCCGCCTTTTCGATAATCTCAACAATGGGGGGCATAAATACCGAGTACGGCGTAGGCCTAGTGATATCGTTCATCACGACGACAAGACGCTTTGGCTTGGCGGCTTTCAGCATATCCAAGAGGGCAGGCGTGCCCTCGGGGGCTTGTAGGACCCTTCGAACCGAGCCCGAAGGATCTGCCAAGGGCGCCTTCTCCCCTGGAAGGACGACCTTGAGGATCCGCTTGTCCTCAAGGTCGACAGGCAAGGTAGATGAGCCGAATTTCAGATCGAAATGCATGGGGCGCACTCCTTAAATCAAGATGCCCGTGGGCAGGGACACGAGAAGGAATTTGGCGAAAAGGAGGTAGAGAAGGGCGATCACCCCTACGGCTACCGCCGTTGATCCCAAAATCCTCGCCATGCCCTTTTTGGGATGGAAGGCGAACATGATGGTGAAGAAGGCGGCGAAGCTGGTTACCACAAAGCCGAGCTTTTCCAGGAGAAAGACCCAAAGAAGGCCGATTACGATAACCAAGGCTAAGGACTTTGAAACCTTGGTGAAGGTGGTGGCTATCATTTCGGGCTTGAACTTTCCCTTGACCAACAGCGCCAGGCCGAACAAGGCCAGGATGAAGAGCACGCTCTGGGGCGCCATGGTAGCGTATTTGCTCCATTCCTTGATCTGGAGGAAGAACATGCCGACAACGGCAAGGATGATGGCGCCACCCACGTAATCGGTGTTGAGCTTTTTCGCTCCCGCATCTTCATTTTTCGCCAGCGCCGCGGCGATTATGGTAGCCCCTCCCTTCTTGCGTCGGACTGCGGAACGGATGAAGGGCCAGGCTGCGGAGAATACGGAGAGGACTATCAGGGCGATGGAAAGGGGCCGGGTGAACATGATGATCCAGGGCGCTGTCATGGAGACATTGTTGCCCATCAGGAGGCCTTGCACAAAGCCCCTCTCGGCGATCGGACCGAGGATGAGGCCCAGGACGAAGGCGCCGGTGTTGAAGCCCAGGTCCTTGAGAATGTAGCCCACTATGCCCGATACGAACATGATGATCACGTCCATGGGATTGTTGCGGATCGCATAGGAGCCCAGGACAGTAAGGAAGAGGATGGTGGGGATGAGGATCCTGATGGGAACCTTTATCACCGCCTTGTACATGCCCTTTCCTGCCAGGAATCCCACCGCGGTCATGAGGATGTTGGCTACGAAAAAGGAAAGCATGAAGGCGTAGACCAGGGAGGCGTTGCGGGTGAAAAGCTGGGGTCCGGGGGAAAGCCCTTGGAGCATAAGGGCTCCGTAGATGATCGCGGCAGGGGGTGATCCGGGAATTCCAAGGGCCAGGAGGGGAACCATGGCGCCCTCTACCACCGCGTTGTTCGATACTTCGGTAGCCACCACTCCCTGGGGCTCTCCGTGTCCAAAGGTCTCCGGATGCTTTGAGGCGCGCTTTGCCTCGTTGTAGGCGATGAGGTTTGCGATGTTGCCGCCTGCCCCGGGGAGAATCCCGATAATCAACCCAATGATAGAAGCTCTCAAGGTCGCAAGCGGGTGGCCGATGACATTGTCAAAAGCACGTTTCAACGCACCTTTCTCATGTTCGGCGGAATTAGTGTCCGAGTAGGAGGACGAGGGATCCATGGCCATCCTGAAGATTTCGGGGATACAGAAGAATCCTATGAGG
>VKGY01000120.1:4568-10050 GCA_008080685.1 Spirochaetota bacterium | reverse complement strand
CCCACCGGGGCTATGCCGATCATGGAGATTAGGATGCCGATGAAGCCCGCCGCTATGCCTTTCATGAGGGATTCTTCGGAGATCGAGGAAATGATGGTGAGCCCGAAAATCGCCACCCAGAAAAATTCTGGAGGTCCGAACTTGAGCGCCGCCCTTGCCAAGGGGACGGCGAAAAGGAGAAGGCCAAAGGTCCCCATGATGCCGCCGACTCCTGAGCCAATGGTGGCCGTATAGATGGCTTCCTTTCCGCGTCCCTGCCGCGCCATAGGGTATCCGTCGAAACAGGTGCCTATGGAGGACGGGGTTCCCGGCGTGTTGAGCAGGATGGCCGAGAATGAGCCGCCGAAGATGGTTGCGCAATACAGAGCCCCTATGGTGATGAGGCCTGAAACCGGAGTCATGGTGAAGGTGAAAGGCACCATCAAGGCCACCGCCATGGTGGCTGTGAATCCCGGCAAGGCTCCCGCCATGATGCCAAAAACGATGGCGATCAGCATGAAGAGCATATTTTGCAGCGTGAATATCGCAACGATGGATTCCATCAAAATTTGCATGGTCATAGTAGTTTCCCTTGTCTGCTTGGATGGATAAAAGGCGCAAGGCGGTTTCCGCCCTGCGCCTTGGAGATTGGTCGGGAAAGTCTTATTTCTTGAACTCCGCGGCGAGGGGAGTGTAAACCTTGGTTTTCTCGTCTACGAGCTTTTCGCTGGCCTCGGGGCCGTAGAACTCGAGTTTGAAGCCCGAGGATTCCATCTTCTTGGCGAATTCGGGATCCTTGTTCACCTTTTCAAAGGCGTCGGCTAGGACTTTCTTCACCGAATCAGGGGTTCCGGGAGGAACGGCGGCGCCGCGGAAGGCGCCTTCCACGAGGTCGTAGCCCAATTCGCGGAAGGTGGGAACATTGGGGAGGGATGAAACGCGCTTGTCAGAGGCGACAGCCAGAAGCTTTACCTCGCCCTCATAGGTGTTGCCCATGGTGGTGTAGGTCATGAGGGCGGTGACGTGTCCGCCGAGGAGGGCGGGGATGGCGTCTCCGGATCCTGTGAAGGGGATGTAGGTGGTCTTAATACCTGCGAGCTTGTCGAAAACCTTCTGGGCGATTTCGTTAGCCGAGGCGGATGCGGAGCCTCCCACCAAAGCGGCTCCGGGGTTGGCCTTGGCGTACTTGACAAAATCTTCCACGGACTTGATCGGGCTCTTGGTGGTTACCGCGAGCACACAGGGCGTGGACATGAAGGTGTAGACCGGGACGATATCCTTGGTCTTGTAACCCGAGTTGGGAGTGGTGAGGGGCTGGAGGATGATATGGGGCAGGTTGTGGCCCGCGAAGGTGTATCCGTCAGGCTTCTGCTTGAGAAGATCAGCCCAGCCTACGGCACCGCCGCCGCCGATCTTGTAGTTGACAACTACTTTTTGGCCGAGGATTTTTTCAAGCAAGGGCTGCTGAGCCCGGGCGAAGATGTCCGACTCGCCGCCCGGATTGAAGGCGATCACATAGCTTAAGGGTTTGGTGGGAAATTGGGCGAAAGCGATCCCTCCTACCGCGAGGACGAGGAAAAGGGCGACGAACCCTTTCTTCAACATTTTCATCTGCATGCCTCCTGGGACATTGTGGTGTGGCGGCCTTTGGCCGCATTGGAACCTAGTTGTTCAATATTTGGCCTATTTTCACTTTCTGTAAAGGGAAAAAACTCCCCCATTCTCAATAAGGGCCAAAATATCATCCGAAAGTGGAACAAATTTGTACGTTTTATCTCCTGCCTGAACCCTTCCGGCGCCTAGGTCCACTTCGATTTCCGCGCCTTCGACGATGCCGAAGGAGTCGAGGTCGGGAACCATGATGGCCGGCACGCCGAGGTTGATACAGTTTCTATAAAAGATCCGGGCGAAAGATTTGGCGAAGATGGCCGCCACCCCGGCATTCTTGAGCGTGATGACCGCGTGCTCTCGGCTGGAACCGCAGCCGAAATTGGAGCCAGCCAGGATGAATCCGCCTTTCTCGAACCGAGTTCCATGGCGTGCTTGCCGATGTCATTGTGATCCGTGAGCTCCAGGAAGCGCCCGGGGTAGATCTGATCCGTGTCGAT
The DNA here is from genome assembly GCA_008080685.1 of Spirochaetota bacterium. Classification (GTDB taxonomy): domain Bacteria; phylum Spirochaetota; class Spirochaetia; order Treponematales; family Rectinemataceae; genus VKGY01. The sequence continues at coordinate 7,963 of VKGY01000120.1, read as the reverse complement.
GTTGTTGCCAAAGGTGTAAACCTTGCCTTTGAGTTTTTTCATCCTGCTTCTCCCTGGAGGCTCGCCGGGTCGGTTAAGGTGCCCGAGATGGCCGAAGCCGCCGCCGTCGCCGGCGATACGACGTAGAGCTTGGAATCGATGCTTCCCATCCGGCCCGGGAAATTGCGCGATGAGGTGGTGAGCCCCACCTCTCCCGCGGCAAGGATCCCTTCATGGGCGCCCAGGCAAGGTCCGCATCCCGGGGTGGAGAAGGCGGCGCCCGCCTCCATGAGGCTCTGCACATAGCCTGCGGCCATGGCATCCCGCATGACCTTGTCCGAGGCGGGAATGATCACAAGCCTAGTGCCTTTGGCCACCTTCTTGCCCTTGAGTATCTTGGCCGCTACGGCGAGGTCATTGACCCGTCCGCCCGTGCAAGTACCGATGAAGATCTGGTCCACGTGGACGCCCTGTTCGCTTTGAACCGTAGCGAAGTTGTCCACGCTGCCTGGGGTGGCGGCGCTGGGCCGGATCTTGGAAACGTCGTAATGGTGGACCGAGGAATAGACATAGTCCGGATCGGTGGCCACATCCCTCGTGGCTTTTGATACCCCCATCTTGGCCAGGTATTCCCAGGTCTTCGCGTCCGGCTGGATGTAGGCGGTCTTGGCGCCCATCTCCACCGACATGTTGCAGAGCACAAGGCGCTCCTCCACAGGCAGGGCTGCTACGGCGGGGCCTGTGAATTCCACGCACTTGTAGATCGCCGCGTCCTGCTTGAGGTCGCCAATTATATGAAGAATGATGTCCTTTGCCATGACGCCGGGACTTAAGGGTCCGCCGTCCAGGACGATCTTCATCACCTCGGGAACCCTGAACCACAGGGAGCCATTGAGGAGGATGAGGGCCATGTCCGTGGCTCCAACGCCGGTGCCGAAGGCGCCCAAGGCACCCAGGGTGGTGGTGTGGGAATCGGTTTCAATGATGATCGCTCCCGGGGCAACAAGGCCATCTTCTATGAGGACCTGGTGGCACACACCCCTGCCCACGTCGAAAAGTTTGTCGATCCCCTGGGCGGCGCAGAATTCCCGCATGGCCCTGTGGTTGTCCGCCGCCTTTATCGTGGGGGCGGGGGCATAGTGATCGAAGACAAAGGTGGTGCCTTGAGGCTTTTTTACCTTCGTTCCGCCGAGTTGGTAAAACGAGGTGACAACCTGGAGGTAGAGGTCGTTCACTTCCGCGACATCGACGCCGGCGGTGACGATCTCGCCGGTGGATACGCTTTTTTTCCCGGCCGCCTGGGCCAGGATTTTCTCAATGGCGTGCATAAAAATAGTAAAGCAATAAGCATGCCAACAATTTGGATTTATTGCCGTGGAAGACTGAGCGGGATCTTCTTATCCAGTATGGACATAAAAAAGGAGCTGTGTTGCTGTCCGGCTGAAAGCGAGGCTAATGTTGCGCATATGTTGTGCGGGAGATGCAACATTTGCAACATGTGCGACATTGGATCATGAGAGAGGGCGGCGTCCGGACTTTTTCAGCCTTCTCCAAAGCGTGGAGCGGTGGATGCCCATGCGTTGCGCGATTTCGCCCAAGGATGCTCCTTCCGCCAAGGCTTGGGCGATTTCCGCTTCGGGGGTTCCGGGGAGGTCGAGGGCCTTGGGGGTTGCGATTCCTGAGTCTAGGAGGGAAAGGGCGAAGCCCGCGTCGATTTCCTCCGCATCGCAGATCGCCGCGACGCGGTCGCAGAAATTCTTCAATTCCCGGACATTCCCCGGCCAGGGGTATTCGCGCAAGAGGCTCGCGCATCCCGGACCTAGCCGCGGCGCTTTGCCACAGAATTCGGTTTGGGCGAGGATATGGCTGACCAGGGGAAGGATATCCCCCCTTCGTTCCCGCAAGGGGGGGATCGAGAGATTAAGGACGTTGAGCCGCCAAAAAAGATCATTCCTGAAGGCTCCGGAGGCGACCAGGGCGGGGAGGTCCCGATTGGAAGCGGCGATGATCCTGACATCTACGGGTATTATCTTATCGTCCCCAAGGCGCATGACCTCGTGCTCCTGGAGAACCCGCAGCAAGCGGGCTTGCAGGGTCAGGGGCATCTCGGAGATCTCGTCCAGGAAGACCGTGCCGCCGTGGGCTATCTCGAAAAGGCCTGGCTTGCCTTTCTTCCTTGCCCCGGTAAAGGCCCCGTCCACGTAGCCGAAGAGCTCGCTTTCAAAAAGCGTCTCGGGGATGGCGGCGCAGTTCATGGCTACAAAGGCGCCGGTCCTTCGATCCGAGGCGTTGTGCACGCTCTGGGCGAACATTTCCTTGCCCACTCCCGATTCGCCGCGGATGAGGATGGAGGCGTTCGTCCTGGCGTAGCGCATGGCGAGGTCGATGGTGCGCTGGCTCAATGGGTCTTGCGCGACGATGTCGCCGAAATCGAACTTGGCGACATAGCCTTTGAAGTAGATCTCCCGCCTGATGTCCTCCTCCATTTTCTGGATGCTACCGATATCCTGGAGGGTTATAACAGAGGAAGCGACCGAACCCTCCACCTTCACGGGGATCGAGTCAAGCATAACGCGCTTCGCGCCGATCTTGACAAGGGTGCGTTTTTCCTTGCCGCTCCCCTGGTCCAATCCGGGGGTTTGGATGGTATCCATAAGAAAATCGGGAAGCTTCGTGCCGTAGCCCCAGGCTCTGCCCTCCAGAGAGTGCTTCAACAGTTCCCTGGCTTTGCCATTCATCTGGAAAACCTTGCCTTCCCCATCTGTGGCAATGATGCCTTCCCGGATCGCCGCCACGATCTTGGATGCTTCCTCCAAGGCGTAGCGGATCGAGGTGTCGCCCGATTCTATAAGGATGGAGGGAACCACGGATCCCTGGGCGACTTTTGAGGTGATGACACCGCCGAGAAGCACATCCATGCCGTCCTCTATCGCCCCGCGGACCGCTTCTTTCAGGTTGGATTCGATGCCCAGTTCGTAGAGCCTCAGGTTGAGGCTGAAAAAGGGCAGAAAGTCCTTAAGCTGCTGGGTCATGTTGGAAAAGGTCATGACGCCGATGCGAAACTCTTCTTTTTTTGTGAGGGCCCGGGCTTTTTCCAGCGCCGTGGCAAGATCCTTAGCCGTGACCTGCAGTTCCACTATGGGGGTGCGGATGCCGGCGTTGCGCATCACGAGGACGGTGCCGCCTCGGCTGACTATGGCGTCGGCTTCGTCTTCGTATCTACGGGCGATGGGAACCGCATCTTCCAGGAGGCCCTGTTCGACAATCACCTTTTCCTTGAATTCCAAAGCTACTTTGCTGAAGGTCCGGGCCATTCCCTCGTCCGGGGCGATGCAGAGGATCACGGAGAACCTCCGGAATATACAAGGGGTTGGGCGCTTCCTATCCGTCCCACTAGGACTATGCGCCGGTCAAGG
>VKGY01000120.1:0-4551 GCA_008080685.1 Spirochaetota bacterium | reverse complement strand
AGGGCGAGGCGGTAGGCTTCGGTGGTGGGAATGCTTCGGGATGCGATGAGGGGAATCCCCGCGGCGCCTGCCTTCAGCACCATGTCCGCGGCTATCCTGCCTGAGGTAATGAGGACGGCGCGCCGAAACTCTATCCTGTCCAAAAAGCCTCGGCCTAGGACTTTATCCACCGCATTGTGGCGACCTACGTCCTCCCGGGCGACAAAATACTCCTTGGCCGAGGCGGGTTTGGCCGCCAATGCCGCGATGTGCATTCCTCCTGTCTTCCTGTAGAGTTCCGCCGCGCCGAACATTCGCCTTGAAAGGGCATTGAGGTCCTCCAGGCTGAAATCCCTGGCCTCCCTGGCCCATTCCAGAACCGGCTTGTCAGAAACAGCCTGGGCTTCCCTCAGGCTGGCGGCGCCGCAGGCCGAAAAAATCCACCCCTCGTCGGCATGCCCGGCGCCGGATCCCGAAAGGGTCGTAAGGCTGACGCTTCTCTGGTCAGGCCTTACCGCCAAGGCCTTAAGGTCCCCCGGATGCGTCACAAGACCCCTTGCAAGGGCATAGCCCACCGCCAATTCGTCCAGGTCGAAGGGCGAACAAAAAAGGATTGCCAGCCTGGATCCGTCCACGTAAAGGGCAACAGGGGATTCCGGCGCCAAAGGGAGGATAGATTGGGCCACTTAGGGGTTCTCCCGCACGCCCACCTCGAACCATTCGGTAAGAGCGTCGCCTTGGGCTTCCGAGAGGAATTGGCTCGAATAGAGATAAAGGGCGCCGTTTGAGGCGGAGGATCTCTTGATATCCTCCAGATCGGGGCGCAAGGTCATCCGGCCCAGGGCTTCTTCGACATCCCTGGCGCTGAGGGAAAAAGGCGGCTCCCGGAAGGTGGCCACCGGAGTGGGGCGAGGATAGATCCTTGAGTCGTCCCGGACAGTCTCGGCTATGAGCCGCACCGGATCTTTTTCGTTGATCCGGTACATAAAGACAGCGTAGGCCTCGGTCATGGAGAGGTCGCTAAAGTAATAGACATCGGAAGAGCCTTCCATTTTCTTGAGATCTTTTACCCCTGACTCCGTGATAAGGGCGTGAACATTCAAGTCCGGAAATTCCTTTTCCAAGGTCCTTTGGGTGACCAGGGCGCCGCCTTTGGAGGCGGCTCGTATGGCTTCCACGAGAGGGAGGGCTTTAGGAGTGATCTCCGGGCTTGGTTCTTGGTTTTCCATCTAGTGTTCCTTGTATATAAAAGCGCCGCGGCGCCCCAGCAACGGGACGCCGCGGCGCTATGCCGACATGTGCTCAAGGCGACCTCGTCGCCTTAGATTATGCGGGTAGCAGGCCTCGGGATGCAAGATCCTTGGCTACGTCGGCCATGCCATGCTTTTCCAGGCCCGCCTTCGTGGGAGCTCCGGTCTTCTCGTCCCAGCCGAACTGCTTGTACACCATGGTGAGTCCAAGCTGCATGTCTTGTTCCTCCATGGCTATGGTTCCCGGGGTGAACTGCTTCATGTAGCTGCCATCCTTGGCCTTTTCCTGTGCAGTGACCCACTTGGTGGTCTGGTCGTGCTCCTTGCGCATGTCGAAGGTTCCCATCTGTCGCACCGTTATGGCCCTGAAAAGGGTGAAGCAACGGGCGGCGGCGTCATCCAGTTCCGCTTCGCTCATCTTGATACCCGTGGCCAAGGAATAGAATTTGGCTTCCAGGCTGGTGTCGCCCCTGTACTTCCTTTCCTTAAGAGGGCTTACCGCCATGGGCCACATCCAGTTGCAGAGAGTGAGGGAGTTGTGGAGCAGGGATCTGTCCAATGACCATTTTACAAATCGAGCTTTGTATTCGTTCATCGGCGTATAGTTGGACGGAGCGTCGTATGCGTCGGGGGAACCGAAGATCTCACCGGCGATTTCCTTCTGGAGAGCCAGTGGGAGCTTGGACCCGATGTAATTCATGTGGGAGTGATTCTGGGCGTCCCGATTGGAGAAGCAGGAGATGAGGGCTCCCACCTGGGCTCCCGACTCGTTGGAGTGGTGGACGGGGTAGCCTCCGCGGGTCCAGAGCTTGTTGTCCTTGTCGTTCCAGTAGTCGTCCCCAAGGTTCCAGCGTTGGGCTATCCAATAGGAGCCGTCGGCGATGTGGGAGAATTCACCCTTCTTGTTGGAAACCCTGTCGTAGAAGTCGAAGTAGAAGGCCGGGTCTCCATTCAGGAGCATATCCCAGGGGATGGAGGCGTATTCCTCAGCGGAAAGCACGCGCTTGAAGACGCCCTTGTTGTAGCAATAGGCGATGTCGCGGCCAAGCTGGGCGTAGTTGCACCAGACTCCGTAGTCGTCGGCGAGCTTGGTGCCCACGGCGTTGGCGATGACCCGAGTTTCTTCCGCGGTTTTACCGGCCAAGGGTTTATATCCCTTGAACATGACGCCTCTTGGACCTGACCAGCCCACGCAGGTGTTGGCTACGTAGGGATCCATGCCATAGCGTTCAAGCTCGGGCACTTTCAGCTGGGCGTGGCAGCGGATGGGGCAATGGGAGCAGCCGCCCATGCGGACGGTGTATTTTTCCGCACCGGGGCCTAGGTCGAAGACCGCTTTCTGTGTCCTGTAGCCAACAGACTGCATGTCGTGGGGATTGCACTCGCCGGTTTCCACGGGAGGATTGGCGGCGCCCCAGTAGAGGCCCTTCCTGCCGGTCCAGCGGGAGGTGGGATTGTTGAACTCCGCCCAGGGCTGGGGATGGGAGGGGACTACCATTTGGTTGTTCGCCCCTATAAGGCTCATCATGTATTTGTCCAGTTCCATCCATGCCTTGGGGTCGGCGGCGATCTTCACCGAGCCTGTGCCGATGACGCCGATGGCCTTGAGGTTCTTGGAGCCCATGACACCGCCGTGACCGCCCGCGGAGTGGGAGCTCCCGGTGCGGATCACCGAGAGGTTGACCAAGTTCTCGCCCGCCTGTCCAATGGCCGCCACCTGGGCCTGGCTGCCCATGAAGGAGGTAACCATGGCCTGGGTGTCGAAGATTCCCTTGCCCCACATCCAGCGGGCATCCTCTATCTTAACCTTTCCGTCTTCGATCCTGAGCCAGACCGGCGATGCGGCCTTGCCCTCGACAACAATCATGTCCCAGCCCGCGTACTTGAGTTCGGTGGCGAAGTAGCCGCCCATGTGGGAGCTGGCGACTCCATAGAAGGGGCTGGAGGGAAGGAGGGATGTGATGTTAGTCCTTCCGGAGCAGGGCGCCCCGGTGCCGCACAGCGGCCCGGTGCCGAAGATTATCTTGTTTGCCGGATCGTAGGGCTTGATGCCCGGGCCAACCTCGTCCCACATGATCTTCATGGCGATCCCTTCGCCGCCTATGAAGTCCTTGTACTTCAGGGTGTCGTTGGTAGTGATTTTTCCCGTGCCGAGATCGACCCTCAATATCTTGCCAGTATATCCGAATGCTTGCATGGCTTCCTCCGTATGGACTTAGGCGCTGGCGCCTGACGTGGCGCTGGCGCCTGAGGTGGCATCCGAGCCCCAGAGAATCTTTTCGGCCTCGGCGTAGGTCATAAATTTAATAGCGCCTGTAGGACAGGCTTTGGAACAGGTGGGGCTGCCTTCGCAGGTGGTGCACTTGGTGGCCTTGGTGGTTCCCTTGTCTACCGTGGGCATGTGCCAGGGGCAGGCCTCGGTGCAGACACCGCAGCCAACGCATTTCTTGAGGTTGACTAATCGGGCGCCTGTGACTTTGTCGGCATAGATGGCGTTTTGTGGGCATTCTTCGGCGCACTTGGGACGGGAGCACTGGCGGCAGGTTTCCGCTTCGATCTTGAAATTGCCTAGTTGCCCCGCGCCCACGGCGTAGGCGGAGGTGACGCCGGCGACTCCGTAATTCTGGTTGCGGCTGACTTTGATTCTGGAGAGGTAGGCCGAGGCCTTGCCGTCGTTGCGAACCGTGCATGCCGACTCGCAGCGCTTGCAGGCTACGCAGAGGTTGGGATCGTGGACTATGACCCCTTCCGCCGTCTTGAGAACCTTTACAGTCCTTCCGTCCTTGGTCTGGGCCGTGGTGGCGCAGCCAAAGGTGAGAGCGACAAAGGTCCCCGCGAGGCCTATGCCCGCCACGCGAAGGAATTCGCGTCGCGAGGTCTCTTTTTCCAAGAGTTTCTCTCGCTTTTCTGTGTTTTCGCTCATTGCCTTCCCTCCATGCATCGGGATGGATACGTTCCGGATGATTGCCCGCCGGCCGAGGGCGCAAGGCCCAAGGAATAATGCGCGGGTATGCATTCTATCGGAACGCGTCTCCTTTCCAATGCCGGAAGGCGGGAGGGCTGCCAGTTTCCCAAACACCCTTTAAGTCTCGGCGACGCCGGGACTCAAGACCGCAGGCCGTGATCCCCGGAAGATGGGGGAAGTTAGGTTCAGGCGGTTCGGACGACGGAGGGGCTCGCATATCGCTTACCGCTCAACCCAAACCCTAGCATGGGGAAAAAGCGTAGTCAAGATATTTTAAATAAAAATTTATATATAAAATATAGAATATACAGGCCTCGCGACCCATCGCCCCTTCGATCTATCGGCCTTGGGTCGGCT
>VKGY01000119.1 GCA_008080685.1 Spirochaetota bacterium | reverse complement strand
AATCTGGACATTCTTCAAGATCGGCATCATCTCTTTTGGGGGCGGCTGGTCGACGGTAGGGATAATTAGAAACGAGGTGGTTCCCCGCTGGATAGACGAGGCTCAATTTGCTTCCCTCATAGCCATAGCCCAATCCACACCTGGTCCTATAGCCCTCAACGCGGCCACCATGATCGGATGGTCCCATGGCGGCTTTGTCGCCGCCCTGGCGGCTACCCTTTCGGTGGTGAGCTTCCCGGTATTGGCCATCATAGTCACCTCGTATTTGGCCAAATTCATACACCCCAACCCTCTGGCGCTCAACGAAGCCCTCAAGACCGGGAGCATGGCCATGATGCTTATGACGCTTTGGGTATTGAGGCCTGTATCGCTCGATCCAATTTTGCTTGCTTTTGGCGCAGGCGCCTTCGCCCTCTCGGCATTTACGAAAATCAACGCCCTGTGGGCCATTCTGGGAGCAGGAATCCTAAATGCCGCCGCCGGTCCCTTTGTGCGCAAGCTTCTGGGCATCTAGGACTGATAAAAAGGCCTCCCAGTCGTCCCGCACCTTATCCAAAGCATCCTCAAACCGCAATAGCTCATCGAAGCTCTTGGCGGGGGTGAGTTCCTCAGGCCGCGCCCATGGAAGAATCCTCGCCCTCCCCTCCTGGGCCAACAAGGAATCTACATTGTCAAGGGCGAACTCGTGGCTCTCCGGATCGTTGCCCGGAACGGAATAGCCTACCGAGGGATCCCACCAGCACCGCCTGATTTCCTCCATGGCATTCAAAAGCGCGCTGGTTTTATACACCCGTATGCCCACGTTGGCGAAATCCGATCTCTCCAAGGCCGCCCCTCCGGGCTTTCCGAAAGATTCCCCTAGCTTATTGTGGCCGAATACCCGGGGCAGGCCTTGGCTATCCAAAAAAATCGGGTAGGCCGATCCGGGAATCCGCGCCACCGGAAGAACCATATCTACGCCGGCTCCCTCCCTGTCCCAGAGGGCAAGACTCACCAGGGAAACAAGGGCGGTAAAGGGAGAATTGGCATCTCCTCCGAAATTGACCATGACAAAGTCCGAATCCTTCCATAAATCCATGGCTTGGAAGGTCGCATCCCCGTGGCCAAGGACCTTTCCATGAGGACCTTCCTCCTGGGTGGCGAAGCCTACGGATTGCGACTCTATGCCCAGGGCTTCGACGACGTCGCGGCGGATTTCCCTCTCCCAACCCCGGATCACAATGCCCTGGCGACCAAGGTACCTGAAGGCATCCACCGCATAGGCAGCCAAGGGGATGTATTCACGATTCAGCGCGAGGCGGTTCTTGACGGGAAACAACCCGCGGGGGGCGTCAAGGGGGAAAGCTAGGGTGCGAAGGGAGTGGGCATCCTTGGCATGGGGAGGAATCGTAGCCTTGGCGTCGCCCAAAGTCTTCCTCCATCGGGATCCAGCCCCGGCCAGGAGGGTTAGGCAGGTGGTGCGGAAAGGAAGTTTCAGCAATAAATCCTGGCCGGCGCGGCGCAGCAGCTCCACGCCAGCCTGATGGCGAGGATCCAGCCCCCCTTTGGGTTCAAGCATGGCACTCATGACCAGTGCCCGGCCCGCATTCCGCAGGAGCCGATGGGGTAGCGATCTGGCCGGGCTTGAAAACCTTGTATTTCCGAACGAAGGCGCAGGGTCTATAGGTCATCTTGGCCTGGCGCAGCCCCTCGTTGCCCAAATCCTGTTCACGGTTGATATAGGTGTGGTGGGACGGGAGGGATTGGGCGAAGGCTTGGTTGATGAATTGGTATATACCCTTGTAGCGGTCGCAGGCTTTCTCAAAATGGATTGCGAAGCTTCTTCCCTTGGCCAGGGATTCCCCGAGGCACCAGCCCACAGGGACTCCCTGCACATAATAGACCGCGCCCCTCATCCCAAGGTAATCGAAATGCTCCAGCCCTTCGCGAGCCGCGGCGTAGTCGCCATCGAATCCTTTCGAGGCCCTCCACTCGTCCAAGACCGTTATCGCATCCCTTAGATTGTCTTTTTTTAGCGGCCTTTGCTCGCATTCGTAATTGTTGATAAACCCATTTACCAGGTTCCTTTTTTTGTGATACTCCCGGCCGGACAATTCGGCCAAGTCCTTCCGATAATACAAATAGTCGAAGTTGTCCCTGTCCTCCGCCACCTGGTACCCTCGGGACTCCAGGTCTATGCGATGTGCTACTGCCTCGCTCTCTGAGAGGTTTTTCATAAAGTCATGGGTGCACATGAGTTCGTCAAAAATGTCCCAGGATTCGGCGCAGGTGGGCAGGGAGAAAAACCGTTTCCCATCCTTGGCGCCTTCTATGGCAATGCAGCCTGAGGGCAGCCGGGACAGCCGGTATCCGTAGACTCCCCTAAAGAGGTAAAGGTTGGAAAAAGTGAATTCCGAAACGCCATCGGGTAGCATATTAAGGCCTGGGAAGAGTTCGTCCTTCATGCCGAGGACTATGGGGGCGAACTCCGGGAAAAGAGGAATCGTCATTTCTTTGCTCATTCCGTCGATGATACGGAGCAAGGGGAAAAAGGGCAAGGGATGGGCTGAGTGCGGTTGTCAGGAATACCGTTTCGGGCCATAATCTAGCCACTATGAAAGATATTTCAACCCTGCTTTCCCATGATTATGTTCCTGCCCTCGTGAACAGGCTGGTCCGCTACTGCACGCTCGATACCCAGAGCGATCGCCATATCGAGGATATACCCTCCACGCCGCGCCAGTGGGAACTGGCCAGACTCTTGATGGAAGAGCTGAAATCCCTTGGTCTCAGCGATGTCGCGCTTGATGAGCACTGTTATCTAATCGCCCGCCTGCCCGCGACGTTAGGATGCGAAAGCCTCCCCTGCTTCGCCCTAATGGCCCACATGGATACGGCCAGCGATGTTCCCGGTTCTCCCGTGAAGCCCCGGGTGATCGAAGCCTATGACGGAAAGGCGATTCGTCTTTCCGAAACCCGGACCCTCGATCCTGAGGAATTCGAAGACTTGAAAGGCCACGAGGGGGATACCCTTGTCGTCACCGACGGAAACACCCTCTTGGGCGCCGACGACAAGGCTGGCGTCGCGGAGATAATGACGGCATTGGAATGGCTTGTCAAAAACCCTCAGATCGCCCATGGACCTATGGAGATTTATTTCACCCCCGACGAAGAAACCGGCAAGGGCATGAATCTTTTCCCATTGGAAAATGTAAAGGCCATTGCCTGCTATACTTTGGACGGCGGAAGATCCGCAGAGATCGAAGCGGAATGCTTCACCGCCTACGCAGTCCAGGCAAAGTTCTTGGGCAAAGTGATCCATATTGGCGCTGCCCGAGGCAAGCTTGCCAACGCCGTAGCCATGGCTTCCCATTTTGTCTCCCTTTTGCCTCGTTCGGAGAGCCCCGAAGCGACAGACAACTGGTACGGTTATTATTGCCCTATCGAAATCAAGGGCACCATGGAAGAAGCCGTGGTGGAGATATATCTTAGGGATTTCGAAGCTCAGGGCATGGAACGCAGGATTTCAGCCATGAAGGCCTTTGCCGGGGCGGTGGAAGCCCAATTCCCCTTGGGAAAAGTTGAACTCACGATCAAGAAACAGTACATCAACATGAAGGAAAAACTGGACCAGAGGCCCGAAGTGATGGAAAAGCTGCGAGTGGCGGTGGAAAAAACCGGTGCTGTTCCTACCATGAAGCCCATTCGCGGCGGCACGGACGGCTCAAGGCTCACGGAAAAAGGCATTCCCACCCCCAATGTTTTTACGGGTGGTTACAACTACCATTCCCGGAATGAGTGGGCTTCGGTGGCGGAAATGTCCTTGGCGGTCCTCACCGTTAAAAATCTTATCCAAGAGTGGGCGCGGTGACGGCGGGGCGTTGAAGCATCTCCAAAAAACACCGCGTTGCCTTAGGACCGCTTGCTTGTTATCTTTATAAGACAATGCAAAAGAGGTAGAACTTATGAAACGAGCGCTCATCGCTCTTCTGGGGATTTTTATTTTATCCGCCGGCCTGTCCGCCCAGACGCGAACCAGCCTGACTATAAAAAGCAACCAGGCTGGAGCCAAGGTTTTTATAAACGGGAACCTCGTAGGAACCGCGGATCCTGAATTCTCCGCCCTGCTTTCATCCGATGCCCGGCCGTACACCATTAAACTTACTAAAGATGGCTACCAGGACTTCCAAACCACGGTGATCATACGCGGCGATCCGGTTACCGTAATCGCAACCCTGGTTCCTATGGCGCAGAAACCCCCCGCTCCCAATCCCCCGGGCCCCCCGACGCCCCCGGCGCCGCCGCCTCCCCAGAGCGCGACTCATTTTCTTTCCATCGAGTCGAATGTGGCGGGCGCCCAAGTTTTCATCGACGGCGTATATTATGGCACCACTCCGCTTTCTATCAGGCTGCAAGCCAGGCGCTATACCCTGCGGGTGACCAAGCCGGGACACAAGGATTTTTTAAAAACCCTGGAATTGAAGCGGTCTGAGAGAATCTATGCCCAGGTCGAACCACTCCTTTACTCGGTTCTGATCGAGGCCGCAAATGCACCCGGGGCGCGCCTGTACAAGGATTCA
>VKGY01000118.1 GCA_008080685.1 Spirochaetota bacterium | reverse complement strand
CCTGAACCCCGCATCCAGAGAAATGCCTTGGCTTCACGATTTTCCTGGTACAGGACTATGCGCAAACCTCCTGAATCGGACAAACCGAAGTCTATGCCTACGTCTGTCTCCCGAAGCCCTTGGGTGGCAAAGGCTCTCCATTCGCGGATGCCGTAGCGTTGGGCTAGCTCGTCCTTCCGCTTAGTCCATTGCTGAGCGAAGATGCCAGCGTAGCGAGCCTTAAGCGCAGTCTTGTCCACAGTCCCCACCTTGAGGGCTGCCCTTGGTTCAAAAACACTAGTCGAAGCCCAGGCAGGAAGGGTGGAAAGTACATCCGAAAGATCGTAGCCCTCCTTGTAATCCTCTGGCCGCCCAATGGCTGAAAGCCATATCCGGAAAGGATTGGCCGCCCCTGGAAGGTCGGGAGTTCGCAGAAGACGGATAATGGCCCCCAGGGTGGACAGGGGGTCTCTTACCTTGGATGGGTGGACGATTGTTCCTCCGTTTGAACCTTCTCCTAAAATCCTCACGGTCCATCCCTGGTCGCGAAGCGATTGGGCGAGCTCCACTACATTGGCTTCCCCTGTTTCAGCGCGGAAAACCTGGGCGCCGAAAAGGGCAGCAATTTTCTCTATTCGCATGCTCGTCGCATCGTTCACCACTACAGCATTGCGGACGGACTGAGCCTTCCGGGCTAGGCTGGCCAAGCAGGCCAGGCAGGAAAGCGAGAACACCTCCTGGGCTTCCAAAAGCCTGGCCTTGCCAAGACTCGAGTCCCACATGACCAGGTTTCCCCGATCGCCGTCGCAGTCCGGACTATACCCCAATTGGTAGGCGGGATCCTTGGCATGGAGAGATTCGAGGATGCTGGCGCAAAGGTCGAGGGATTGGCCTTCGGGAACAATCCTATGAGCGAACTGCCGAGGTTTGTCGTTACGGAATTCCGTCCTGAGGCCCAGAGCTTCGAAAAAATCCTTGTCTATGCTCAACGACCTGGCTGAACCATTGAGTTCAGCCACGATTCCCAGGGGGGTTTCCTTTAGGGAAGCCTCTACCTCGTCCAATACGGCATTTTGCTGGTCCAAGGTCTTCTCGTCCGTCACCACCCCATGGGTAAAGAGGGTATAGGCCGAAAGGGCCCTCCGCTTCCAATGGGGAGAAGCACGGTAACATGCCGCCACCGCCTGGTGCTGGGCCGCTTGCATGGAAGAAAAGGCCCGGCTAGCGCAGTCTGGAGCCTTGAGTGACGACTTAAGCGTCGCGATGAGGGGAGCCACCTCCTGGGCTGAAAGCACTCCGCCTGAGGCGATGCCGAATTTTACCCCGTTGTGGCCAGGAGGATTGTGGCTCGCGGAGATGTAGGCGAAGCCAGTAGCGTAGTCTTCATCCACAGGGGCAGCCGCTGAACTCAACCCTGCGTAGGCCATTATCTCAGGGGCGGCGATGATAAAACAGTGGTGTACCTCGATCCCCAGGCCTAAGAGTACCCTGGCAAAGATATCGGCCAGGGCTGGGCCGGTAGGCCTGGAGTCCATGCCCAAGAGGACCTTTGGATCCTTTTCTCTCATCAATAGGGCTTCGCCGAAGACCCTGGCCATGGTGGCGGCGATGACCGCGGAGGCAGGGGAGATGGATTCCGAAAGCGAGTCTTCCGGGTTGTTCGAGTCAGCCCAGGGGGCTTGGGGGCCTCCAGCTTCGGGATCTGCGAAGACTCCCCGCCATCCTGAGGCGGATAGGATGATATTTTTCGCCGCTTCATCAATTTCCTGGGCGCTTGGTAGCTGGTCTTTCGAAAGGGGGTTCTTGTCAGGATCCCCTAGGTTCAATCCTGTTGCGGGATTGTAGATTGTTGCCATGGCTTAGAGTATAGGATATCGGGAGGGGGCTGTCACGGAGGGCCATTTACTATCCAGCCTACGGACCCTATAGTGGGCGGTACACATGATTCGGCCACTCAATGCGATTTTCTGGATCCTGCGCGGAATACGGGTCTACGCCCTTGTCGGTTCCACAGGCACGGGAAAAAGTTTCCGGGCAAAGCTCGTAGCCCAGAAATACGGAATCGAACTCATCATCGACGATGGACTCCTCATCCGCGGAGACCAGCTCATAGCCGGAAAATCCGCAAAAAAGGAAGCCCTCTATCTCGGAGCGGTCAAGACGGCTATCTTCCATGACAAGCCCCATAGGGACGAGGTGACGCGGGCCTTGCAACACGAAAAATTCCGGAAAATCCTCATTATAGGCACAAGCGAGAAAATGGTGTCCCGGATTTGCGAACGCCTGCAGATTCCTCAACCCTTCAAGACCATAAAGATCGAGGACATTGCCACCAAGGAGGAGATCGAAAAGGCGATGCAATCCAGGCAGATCGAGGGCAAGCATGTCATTCCCGTCCCGGCCTTGGAAATACGCCGCAACTATCCCTCGATATTTTACGACTCAGTCAGAGTCTTTCTGAAGCGAAGTTTCGGTTCAGGCGCTTCTTTGCCGAAAATCTACGAAAAAGCTGTAGTCAGGCCGGAGTACGCTAAGAGGGGAAGGGTGGCCATATCCGAAGCCGCTCTTTCTCAGATGGTGGTCCATTGCGTCGACGAGTATGATTCCTCGGTCAAGGTCAAACGCCTTGCCATCAGGGACGATTCCCACGGCTACAGGATCACCGTGGTTTTAGAAGCGCCTTACGGCACCAAGCTCGCATCCAACGCCCACGCCCTCCAAGAGTACATTGTCGACAATATCGAGCGTTTTACCGGAATCCTGGTCGCGGAGGTAAATATTGTGATAGACAGGCTTACGCCTAGAAGGAAAGGTAAGGGAAAGCGGTATTGACGACACTAGTCGATCCGTGTAGTATGGCCGTTGTTGGAAACCGAATCCAAGGAGAATTGTCGTGCCCTGTGGTAGAAAACGCAAGCTCAAGAAAATAGCGACGCACAAGAGAAAGAAGAAGAGAAGATTGAACCGGCACAAGACCAGAGCTTCCTGATTGTCCTATTCTCTTGCATCCTGAGAAGGCCACCCTTTGGGTGGTCTTTTTTATATGCAAAGCCTCTTATATTGTTTCAAAATTTGAAACCACCTTTCATAAATTGGAAAATTTCCTATTGCCATATTTCGAAACGATGTTATACTAGGGCGAAACGACATTCGGGGAGGACTCTCCATGGCTCAACCGATTCTTGTGATCAACCCAGGCTCCACCTCTACAAAGGTAGCTGTCTTTGAAGAAAGCCGACGGGTGTTGGAATATACGGTCAGCTATAGCGCCGAGGCCTTGTCCGGTTTCCCGAGCATAGCTTCACAATACAGTTTTAGAAAGCTTTCCATCCTCAGCGCCCTGGAGGAACGGGGCTTCGATTTGTCCTCGCTAGCCGCCGTGGTCGGCAGGGGAGGGTTGCTCCACCCTATTCCCGGCGGCGTCTATAGGGTGAACCAAGCCATGAAGGATGATCTTTCCGCCGCGCGATACGGGGAGCACGCCTCCAATCTAGGGGCCCTCATCGCCGACGATATTGCTTCTTCGCTGGGGATTCCCGCTTTTATTGCCGACCCTGTGGTGGTGGACGAACTTTCGGACCTCGCCAGAGTCTCTGGCCATGCCCTTTTCTCCCGTATCTCCATTTTCCACGCACTCAACCAAAAAGCCGTAGCTCGTCGCTACGCTCGGGAGCAAGGAAAATCCTACGAGTCCATGAATCTCATCGTCGCCCACATGGGAGGGGGCGTATCTGTTGGGCTCCACAAGCAGGGCAGGGTGGTGGACGTCAACCAAGCCTTGAGCGGAGAAGGTCCCTTCAGCCCAGAAAGGTCGGGGACTTTGCCCGCTGGCGATTTGGTAAAGCTCTGTTTTTCCGGGAAATACTCGGAAAAGGAAGTCTTGAGGATGATCACCGGCGCTGGCGGCCTGGTGAGTTTCTTGGGAACCAACGACATGCGGGATGCAGAAAAGCTTTACCGCCAAGGGGACCCCAAAGGACGTCTGTACTACGAGGCATTCATCTACCAGGTGGGCAAGGCCATCGGCGCTGTGGCCGCCGCAGCCTGCGGCAAGGTGGATGGGATACTCCTTACCGGCGGAATAGCCTACAGCACTGATGTTGTCGATGGCCTTGCAAAAATGTGTTCATTCATCGCCCCAGTTGTGTCCTACCCCGGAGAGGGTGAGTTGGAAGCCTTGGCCCAGGCGGGCTATGGGGCTTTGGACGGCACCATGCCGGTCCGGGAGTACGAGGCATGAGGACTATGGACGACATTATTGTAGCGGCCTCCGCCGCCGGCAGATCCCGGCTTGCGGTCGCCGCAGCCCAGGAAACCTCGGTTCTCGAGGCTGTGGCCGACGCCTATGAGGCGGGAATCGCCTGTCCCATCCTGGTGGGCGACCCGGAGGCGATCATGCGCGCAGCCCTGGAATGCCGCGAAGGCAGGGGTTTGGACATAGGAAAGTTCGAAGTGGTTCCCGATACAGACCCCATATCCTCGGTATCTAAGGCTGTGGGCCTTGTGAGATCCGGCGAGGCGGACTTTCTCATGAAGGGCATCGTCGATACCTCTATCCTTCTTAGGGTTGTGCTCAACAAGGAAATGGGCATAGGTACGGGGAAGCTGGCCAGCCATGTCGCGGTCATGCAGACCGCCAGGTACCACAAGCTTTTTATCATCACCGACGCGGCCATCAACATCGCCCCCGATCTTCCGGCTTCGCGCTGCTGGCGGCGGTGGAAAAAGTAAATCCGGAGAAGATGCCTTGTACGGCAGTCGCATCCATCCTCACCCAGATGAACCGCCGCGGTCAGATCAGGGATTGCATAGTCGATGGACCGCTAGCCCTGGACAATGCGATCAGCGCCGAGAGTGCGCGGATTAAGAAGATTGTTTCCGATGTGGCGGGAGACGCGGACATCCTTGTCGCCCCGGACATCGAAGCGGGGAATATACTGTACAAATGTCTGCTCGACCTGGCCGAAGCCAGGGGGGCGGGCATCATAATGGGAGCGGCCAAGCCGGTAGTGCTCACAAGCCGTGCGGATACCGCGGAAACAAAACTCGCCTCCATAGCCTTGGCCTCCCTGGTGGGAAGGCTCGCAGGCTAGGACGGCACAATAAGGAGTCTTTCATGGCAGTAAAAGGTAAGCCCGTCATCGACCGGGAGCGGTGCAAGGG
>VKGY01000117.1 GCA_008080685.1 Spirochaetota bacterium | reverse complement strand
AGGATTTATCCTCGATGGTTAACAAAAAAAGTGGACTTATAGGTCTCTCAGGCATCTCCAACGACCTTAGGGATCTGGAGGCGGCAGTGGATGTTGGGAACAAGAACGCCATCGAAGCCCTTGAAGTCTACGCCCACCGGGTTCGCAAATACATCGGCGCCTATTCCGCCGAACTTTTCAAGGTCGACGGCCTTGTCTTCACCGGCGGCATTGGCCAGCACGGGGTGAGGATGCGCGAGCGAATCTGCCATAGGCTGGAAAACATCGGCATCATCATGGATTACGCCAAGAACGAAGCGAACGGGCGAAAAGAAGGCATTGTTTCAACCCCCTACTCGCCGACGACAATCCTGGTGATCCCCACCAACGAAGAATTGCAGATCGCCCTGGACGTGGTGGAAGTAGCCTTTCCTAGCAAGGCGCATTCGGATTGCCCATGACTGAACTTGAAACCTTGCTCGACCAGGAGGCGCGGCTCCAGTTTCCCCATTTCGACGAGGATGCAGCCTGGGAACTCGGCTCCCTCCTTGTCGCGGAGGCGAAAAAACTCCAGCTCCCCATCGCCGTGGACATCCGTCGCGGGGAGAGGCAGCTTTTCCACGCCAGCCTCAAAGGGGCGAGCGCCGACAACGACCAATGGATCTTGCGCAAGACCAGGACAGTCCAGCGCTGGGGCCACAGTTCGTTTTACATGAATCGCTTTCTCGCGAGCCTAGGCAAGACCATAGGCGAAAAGTACTTCGTCTCGGACCAGGAATACGCTGCGGCGGGAGGCTGCTTCCCCATTCTGGTACGCGGCACAGGCCTTGTGGGAACCGTAGCGGTCTCCGGCCTTCCCCAAGTGGAAGACCATGCCCTGGTTGTGCGATGCTTGGAGAAATTCTTAAGGTAAGCGAATACACTCAACCCATCAGGATCCTTGGCAGGAAGGTGCTCAAGCCAGGGACGAAGGTGATGAGTAGCAACACAAGCAGCGCGATAGCGAAAGGCCCCCAGATAGCCTTGCTGAGCTTTTCCAGGGGCATGCCGGTGATTCCGCACACCGAGAACAGGACGCCGCCGACGGGGGGCGTCACCAAGCCCAGGACCAAGTTGAAGCATACGATGATGCCCAGGTGGATGGGGTCTATGCCGAGCTGGGCGGCCATCGGAGCAAGCACGGGAACGACGATGGTGAGGGCGGGGGCTGTCTCAAGCGGGATGCCGAGCAGCAGAAGGCCCACGTTCATGAGGATGAGGGCTACCATGGGCGTGACATGGGCTTGGCTGAGCCAGGAGACCATCAGCTGGGGTAGCTGTTCCACCGCCACGACCCAGGCGAAGGGCTCGGAGAGGCCTAGAAGGAGCATGATCATGCCCGTCTCAAGGCCTGACTTGAGGAGAATATCCACGAGCTTCCGAGGTTTCAATTTCTTGTACAGCAAAAAATCCACGATCAAGGCGTAGACAACCGCCACGCCCGCGGCTTCCGTGGGAGTGAATATGCCGCCTAAAATGCCACCGAGGATTATGACGGGCATGAAAATGGCCGGCAGGGCTTTCCATGTACCGCAGGCGACCGCTTTGAAGCTTGCCTTGGGCTGGATTGGATATTTTCTTCGCCGGGCGACAAAGTACATGTAAGCCATGAGGCTGGCGGCGAGAAGGGCTCCCGGAATGATGCCGGCCAGGAAAAGCTTGGCTATGGAAACGTTGGCGATGACGCCGTAGATGATGAAGGGGATGCTGGGAGGAATTATCGGCCCAAGGCAGGCAGCGGTGGCCGTAAGGGCGCCCGCCACGTCCTCATCGTAGCCCGACTTGACCATGGTGGGTATGAGGACTCCTCCTATGGCCACGGCGGTGGCCACCGCCGAGCCGGTGATGGCGGCAAATATTGCACAAGCGAAAATTGTCGCCAAGCCGAGGCCGCCTCTAATGTGGCCGAGGAGGAGGCGGGCGAAATTCGCAAGTTCCTCGGTGATCCCCGATTCGTTCATCAGGTTTCCCGCCAGCATGAAGAGGGGTATTGCCAGGAGGGAAAAGGATGCCATGCCGGCATAGGTTGTCTGGATCAATTGGGTGAAGAAACCCTCGGGAATGAAATAGAGGAAGGCTGACAAATCCGATTAAAAAGAGGGCGAACATCTCACGCATCCTTCGAAGCGCGAAGCTTGCCTAAAAACGCGACTGCTTCCTCCAAGGTGAAGAGGAACATGATGGCGAAACCCAGAGGCAGTGCGGAGTAAGGAATCGCCATGGGAATCCTCATGGCCGCCGAAAGCTGGCGGGTATTGAATAGTGTTTGCTTGACACCGAAATATACCATTACACCCAGGAATATAAACATGAATAAAAATCCTATCGCCTCCAGGCTGGCCCCTATGACCTTGGGAGATTTTTCGATCAACGACCTAACACCCACTTGGTAGCCTTTGCGTAATCCCACCGCCGCGCCCATCATGGACGCCCAAACCAGGGAAAAAAGCGCCGTTTCGTCGGTCCAGATAGGGGTGTTCCTAAGCACGTACCGGGAAAAAACAGTGAGCGGTATGGTGACGGCGATGACAGCCATGGACAGGACAAGCAGAGCGCTGGCCGCTTTTGAGATCGTATTGTTCAAGGTACGCAGGGGTGACAAGGGAACCTCCCTAAGGATTGGGCTGGGGCGGATCGGCGAACGCGGTGGCTTCGGGTTCCTCTGGAACCCGAAGCCACCGTTGATAACGGCGCTTTTCTATTTGGTATTCAAGATCGCGTCGATCTTTTCTTTGCCAAACTGGGCGGAGAATGCGTCGAAGGCCGGTTTCATGGCGGCGACCCACGCGGCCTTGTCCACGTCACGGGTTACGGTCACACCGTTTTTCTGAAGCTCTGCGAGCATCTGCTCTTCATTCTGGCGTCCCAGATTCCTCTGGTAGACCGCGCCTTCCTTGGCGGCCTGGAGGACTATCTCCTGGTCTTCCTTGGGCATCTGGTTCCAGCGGCGCGCGCTCATAATGAGGACGGCGGGGGAATAGACGTGCTGGGTAAGGGCGAGCTGCTTCTGGACTTCATACACCTTGACCTGAAGGATGACTGCCACGGGATTTTCCTGGCCGTCGATTACACCCTGTTGAAGGGCTCCGTATACCTCGCCCCAGGCCATGGGGGTGGGATTGACGCCCGCGGTCTTCCACGCCTGGATATGGACGGGGTTCTCCATGGTGCGGATCTTAAGCCCTCTGGCGTCCGCGGGAGTCTTTATCACTTTCTTGGAGTTGGTGAGGTTTCTGAATCCGTTCTCCCAGAACGCAAGGCCTTTCATCTGGACCTTGTCCAGGTCGGCGAGAAGGGAATTGCCTATCGAGCCGTCCAGAACCTTGTCCACATGTCCGTAGTCCCGGAAAAGGAAGGGGATGTCCAGGATCTGGATCGAGGGAGAGAAGCCTCCTAGGGGACCGGTGGATCCGACGTACACGTCGATGCTTCCTTGCTGGACCGCCTCGAGAAGTTCACGCTCGCCCTTGCCCAGCTGACCGTCGGGAAATAATTTGAAGGTTATCCGGCCGCCAGTGCGCTCGGAAACGAGCTTGGCGAAATATTGGGCTCCCACGTTGTAGGTGTGGGACATCGATGTGGCGCTGGCCAATTTGAGCTCGGCCTTGTACGGGGCCGCGAAGCTCATTGTTGCCGACAAGGCCAAGAGCATGGGGATGAACATAGCTTTTTTCATTAGAAAGCCTCCTTAGTATTCGTGAATATTTTACTCACATAAACCTGTCCGTCAATCTCCTTCCCATGTAAAAAACCCCGGACCTTCGCGGATCCGGGGTTTTTATTTTTTGGGAGCTGGTGTTCGTGGCCGGTTCAGTCCACCAGGTGGATCCAACCTTCCGGGGCCTTCACATCGCCGTACTGGATTCCGACAAGTGTTTCGTACAACTTCTTGGTGGTCGGTCCGACTTCGGTTTCGGAATGGAAGACGTGGAGCTTGCCCTTATGATAGATGCCTCCGATGGGCGTGATCACCGCCGCGGTCCCGCAGGCTCCCGCCTCGGCGAACTCTTCGATCTTGTCTATGTAGACGTCCCTCTCCTCGGTTTTCATGCCAAAGTAGTTCTTGGCCACTTCGAGGAGAGAATACTTGGTGATGGAGGGGAGGATGGAAGGGGACTTGGGGGTGACGAAGGTTCCGTCCTTGGTGATGCCGAAGAAGTTCGCCGCTCCAACTTCCTCGATCTTGGTGTGGGTGGTTGGATCGAGGTAGATGCAGTCTGCGAATCCCTTGTGGACCGCTTCCTCGTGGGGCAGGAGGCTGCCTGCGTAGTTGCCACCCACCTTGGCGGCGCCGGTGCCGTTGGGAGCCGCGCGGTCGTAGTTCGAGACCATGAAGTTGACGGGTGTCATGCCGCCTTTGAAATAGGGGCCCACGGGCATGC
This sequence comes from Spirochaetota bacterium, assembly GCA_008080685.1. GTDB lineage: Bacteria > Spirochaetota > Spirochaetia > Treponematales > Rectinemataceae > VKGY01. Next base: position 2,494 of record VKGY01000117.1, on the reverse strand, counting down.
AGAACACGGAGAAGATGTATTCCTTGGCGGGGCTCACGCCGATGTTGTCCCCGACGCCGATGAGGAAGGGGCGCAGATAGAGGGTGGCGCCTGTGCCGTAGGGGGGAACGTATTTCCAGTTGGCCTTGACCACTTGGTCGCAGGCATCGATGAACTTTTCCGTGGGCACATGGGGCATCATGATGCGGTCGCAGGTGGCCTGCATCCGCGCCGCGTTGCGATCCGGGCGGAACAGCTGGATATGTCCGTCCTTGCGGGTATAGGCTTTGAGCCCCTCGAAGCACTGCTGTCCGTAGTGCAGGGCGGTGGAACCTTCGGATATGGAGAGGGTGTTGTCGGTGACAAGGCGCCCCTCGTCCCAGGCGCCGTTTTTCCAATGGGAGATGTAGCGGTAGTCGGTTTTCATGTAGGAAAAGGCGAGTTTTCCCCACTCCAGCGGCGCTTTGGTCATAGGTTTCTCCTTCTGGCGGCAAATATTAATGTATACTTATACATTCGACCCCAAAGCTCGTCAACTCATGCGGTTCGACTTCCGCCGCATCCCCGGGGGAGCGTATACTTCTTTCATGAAGGTGGATGATTTTCTCTCGATCAAATGGTCGGAGCCCGAAGGGCCTCTGGTGGAACCTCCCTGGCCCTCCCCCGTCATCGCCGACCCCAGCTTTCTCTTCCCTTGGGAAAGTCCGGATGGCCTTTGGGAGCTCTTCGCCCATTCGGCCTTCGGAATCCATCGGTATTCGTCGCCGGACGGTATCAGCTGGGATCATCGTCGCATGGTGATAGGCAACGCAATGCGCGGTTTTGCAAGGCCTATACCTGCGCCGCACAACGCCAAGAATTCAATTTCGCGTTATGCGATTTATTTCGAGTCATATCCTCCATTCGCTCTCGCCATGACGGCCCTTCCCTTCCATGGAAAATGGAAATCGCGCATTGCGATGTCCGAAAGTATCAATCTCGAGGATTGGTCGAAGCCAAAAACAATACTTGTCCCCGGCCAGCCATGGGCTAAGGACAGCGCGTTAGGCGAATCAGTTTCCAATCCCTGCGTGGTCGAAGCTGGCGACGGTTGGCGGCTTTATTTTTCAGCTTCCCTCGCATGGATCGAAGATTGCGGTTTCTGCGAGCCGCTTCGCCTGGCCATGGCGGAGAGTCCTACGCCTGAGGGCACCTTCGCCTTCCCGGACAATCCCCTGCCTCCGCCCCAGACCCAGATTGGGAATCCGGCCGGGACTACGGCCGCTACCCTGGCGCGCGATTTGTTCGGGGAAGGTTCGATCAAAGTCCTTCCCATGGAAGACGGGTTCATCGGCCTTCAGAATACGATCTACCGCGATCCGGGAGGCAAGTCGAGATCGGCCATCTTCGTCCTGCGCTCCGAAAACGGCATCCGGTGGGAAGCGGCCCAGGGCAAGCCTTTGGCCGCCCCGGGCGAGGGTTGGATGAGGTCACACGTCTACGCCTGCGATTGCCGCCTGGATGAATCGCAAGGATTCGCCTATCTCTACTTCAACGCCCGTGATGGCTGGCGGATCAGCCAGGGAAAGGAAAGAATAGGCAGGCTTGTGGGGCGTTTCTAGGCGGGCGGAGCTGTGGGCAAGCCAATACGAAAGGATAACAAGGATTTTCATGATACGGACAGGATTTAACGAAAAATACAAGGCCTAGAAACAGTTCGACGACTTCGTCGCCCACAAAGAAACCGTCCTCGCCTTAGGAACCTGCATCAAAGCCCTCAAATTCGCCGGTACAGCCGGTACAGCCGCGGTACAGCCGATTACCCCATTTCCACTATGACCGACTGTATGAAGAGGGCACAATGGGCGGATAAAGTGATCACCTTCTAGACGACCCGGCCTGGGGATTGCGCCGGATCCTGTTTATCCCGCCGATCGTGTCATCCTGTCCTCTTCGGCATACACGAATCGACGGGCGAATCATGGCGGGCATTGCCGCACGGATGAGGAAGACTTTCCCAAATAGAATGGAGACCGCCCTTCAAACCATTTCCTTCTAGCCAGGGGAAAGCCGAAGACGATCATCAGGATTACTGAAAGCTGGGAATGCCAAGGCCGCCGACACCGACAACGGCCCGCCAGGACAGCATTGCCCATCTTCTGGGCCACGGCAATTCTGAACCCTGCGGCGGCTATCCAGAAGGCAGAACCCAGGCCGGGCTAGGAGGATTATGGCGAGGCACACGAAAAGCAAGACGTCCAAAAACCGCAGGGAGCGCTCCCAAAGCTTCAACATTATGTATAAGAGGCGCGGCGTCAGATCGCAAGGCTTGGCGCTTCTAGAACATCACCATCACCAAGCTCATGAAAACCGGAATTACAACGATTCCAAGCACCGTGGTGATCGAAGTGCCGAGCCCCGCGTACTCCGAATCGGCGCCATAGGCGGCGGCCAGAATGGGAGTCTGGGCAATGACCGGCATTGTAGATTGGAAGAAGAGGACCTGCTTCATCATGAGCGGAAAATCCCGTCCCCT
>VKGY01000116.1 GCA_008080685.1 Spirochaetota bacterium | reverse complement strand
TTTTCCTTGGTCCGAATTCCTCCGCCGACCCTGCAGGCATATTTGGAAACCAACGAAAGAACAATCTCCTCGTTGGAACCCTTGCCAAGGGCAGCATCAAGGTCCACCACCGCGATCTCGCCCGCCAGAGACAGACGTTCCGCAAGCTTTTCCGGATCTCCCACGTCTAGGACAAGCTGTCTTCCTCCCCGAAGCTGTACCGCCCTACCGCCCAAAATATCGATGCTGGGAATGATCATAACCGTACCTCCACCCCATTGCGGCCCAGGTATTCCTTGACCGCCAGAATAGAAAGCTCTCCCCTGTGGAAGGCTCCCGCGCCTAAGACAGCCCGGGCTCCCGCCCGTGCGCCGGCTAGAAAATGCTCTTCGTTCGTTGCGCCGCCGGAGGCTATCACCGGAATCGGCGCTGCATCAGCGATTGCCTTCACCAGGGCTTCGTCGTAGCCCAAGCCGGTTCCATCCCTGTCGATGGAGGTAAGCAGTATCTCCCCAGCCCCAAGGGCGGCGCACCTGGCCGCCCAGGCCACAGCGTCCAATCCAGTTACCCGCTTGCCTGCGTCGATTACCACCTCCCATCCCCCGGCCGGAGAGATCCGACGCCTAGCGTCTATCGCCGCGACGACGCACTGGACGCCGAACCTTTCGGCCAAGGCGGAAAGAAGCCTAGGATCGCGGACCGCAGCGGAATTCACCGAGACCCGATCCGCCCCCGCCTCAAGGAGGCGGGCCGCATCCCCAACACCCTTGATTCCTCCGCCTACGGAAATCGGGACGGAAATGGCCGCCCGCACTGCCCGAACAGACTCAAGGGCGGTTTTCCTCTCCTCGAGCGTTGCGGAGATGTCTAAAAGAGCGATCTCATCAGCTCCTTCCGCCTCGTACCGGGCGGCAAGGGCGGCCGGATCGCCCGAGTCCACGAGATTTTCGAACTTCACACCCTTTACAACCCTCCCGCCCTTAATGTCTAGGCAGGGGATGATCCTCATCGCAGTTGCTTGGCCACATCTTTCGGCGATTGTTGCCTTAGGCGATTTTCTGTCCTCCATCCAGCGGGAAAAAAGATCCAAACCCCAAGGCCCGGAGAGCTCGGGGTGGAATTGGCAGAGCAGGAGGAAAGGAACATCAGCACCGGAAGCATAGCGCTCCAAAGAGGCGTAAAAATCCTCACCATAGGTGGTGAGGGTGCCTGAGAAATCCTCAGGAAGATCGCGCACCCGATAGGAATTGGCGAAATACGCCCAACCGGGACAAACAAAGGATGAAGCCGAGTTCGGCCTCACACGGTTCCACCCCAATTGGGGTAGGGGAAGAAATGAGCGGATTTTTCCCACCTCTCCGCGTATTGCTCCAATGCCCTTGGATCCAGGGCTTTCTTCGCTTCCGTCGAAGAACATTTGCATGCCCAGGCAGATTCCCATGGTGGGTTTTTTTTCTTCCACCCGCGCCTTTATCGCCTTGTCCAATCCGGTGCGCGCCAACTGGGCAACCGCCGCCCCAAAGGCGCCTACCCCAGGAAGGAGGGCTTTTTCCGCCTTGAAAATTACTTCCGGATCCGAACTCACCATAGCCCTGACATGCGCCCTGGCGCACAGGGCTTGCACAGAGGCGAGGTTCGCCGCGCCTGTGGCGGCGATGGCGAGAGTCCTTTCCTCAGCCATTGGTCGCCTCTTTTTCAGACTCTACATAAACTTCAAGGGATACCTTCCCTTTGGTGCTTTCCAGGGTGGTTTCGGGCAAGTCTTCCCTGTCGGCCTGTCCTGTCTGGGGCTCCAAGGCTTGTCGTAGGGCCAGGGCAAAGGCCTTGAAGGCTGACTCAAGGCGGTGGTGGCTATTATTGCCCTTGAGCAGATCCAGGTGGAGGCATATCTGGGCATTAAAGGCCAGGCTTTGGAAAAAGTGGCTTCCGTTTTCCGTGGAGAAATTTCCAATTTTTCCCCCTTCTGCGCCTAGATCCACCTCGCACCAAGGCCTGCCCGAGAAATCCACCACAGCCCTCGCCAGCGCCTCGTCAAGAGGAGCATAGGCGCCGCCGAATCTCCGGATCCTTCCTTTCAGTTCCGCGGCCTTGCCCAGGGCCTTGCCCAGGGCTATGGCGCAGTCCTCAACCGTATGATGATCGTCCACGGTCAGGTCGCCGCGGCAACGGAGTTCAAGCCCAAAGCCGCCGTGGCGGGCAAGGTTTCCAAGCATATGGTCGAAAAAACCGATTCCCGTATCTATCTCGCAACGCCCCGCTTCCAAGTAGAGACGAAGTTCAAGGTCCGTCTCCTTGCTCTTCCTCCTGACGACGACATAGGTTCCATTTTCTGCATTCATTGGGCTGCCTCCATGGTTTCAAGCGCTTCGGCGAGACGGGTGAATTCGCTCCTGTCGCCTGGACAGGTGAGGCGAACGAGATCCTCGGCCATGGGCGAATTCGGCCACATGCGGACTAGAATGCCTTTTTCCTTCAACCGGGAAGCGAAAGTCCGCGCATCCTGGGCTTTGATGGTGACAAAATTCCCTGATTGAGGCCAGGTTTCATAGCCGAGACATGCAAGGATTGCGGACAGAGTTTCCCTTTCCCAGGTGATTTCCCCAACAAATGCGGCGTATCTTTCCTGTGATTCGGCCAAGGCGAGGCGGGCCGCCTCGATGGCGGGCGAAGAAAGCGAATAGGGAGGTCCAGCTTCCCTGAGTCGTTCAACGAGGGAAAGGGATTTTTCTCCACCCATGGCCCACCCGGCCCTGAATCCCGCAAGTCCGCGGGATTTGGAAAAACTTCCTGTGACAAGGACGCCCGGGGATTCAAGGGCTAGAGCAAGGAGATTGTCCAGGGGGGCGAAATCCGCATAGGTGAGGTCGAGGATGAAAACCGTCCCCGCAGCCTGGGATGCCTCCAGGATGGCCAGGAACTCGGTTTCCGACAACCTGGTACCCCAGGGATTGTCCGGCGATGCGATGATGGCGATCTGGGGCTTGTTTCGGCCTATGGAGGCTATGAATTCTTCCAAGGGGAAGGTCTGCCCCCTGGGAACAGGCACGAAGGCTGCGCCTGTCCGCGTCGCCGCGTCGAGGAATTCGACAAAGCCCGGCACGGTGGAGCAGACCGAGCCCCCAGAGCCTGCCAGAGCCCTGAACGCCCGATCTATGGCGTCGTCTGCGCCGGCGGTGGCGATAACCTTCGCGCTCGATACGCCAAAATACTTGGCAAGTTCTTCTTCAAGCACCAAGGAGGAAGGGTACCTTCTCGCCACTTCCGGAGAGAGGATCCTGGCCAATTGCCCTTCGTCAAGGACGCAGCGTCCTTCGTTCGCGTCGATCTTCATGTACTGGTTTTGATTCATCTCTTTTCCCTCTCAAGGCACGAGTTGGCTGAGCTGGGTTACGACGATATCGGTGCCGCCCCGGCGCTTGATCTCAGGGATTAGGAGGGCCAGAGTATCCTTCGGGGCGGCTACCCGCACCGCAAAATCCTTTCCTCCCTCCAGAGGAGAAAGGGTGGGGGACCTCAGGCAGGGCAGGATTTCAATGAGCGAATCCAGGCAGTCCGCGGAAACGTTCACTTCCAGCATGACCCTCCTCCTCGCCTCAAGGACTGAGGTAAGGATGAGGACAAGCGCTTCTGCGGTTTCCTTTTTATCAGGATTTTCCATCGCCCTTTGGGATGCGTAGAGCCTAGTGGAAGATGACATGATAGTGTCGATTATGACGAGTCCATTGGCTTTCAGGGTGGAGCCGGTGGCGCAGTTGTCGATGATGAGGTCGGCATCCTCGGGAGGGAAAACCTCGGTGGCTCCATAGGATCGGATAAAGTCCGCTCCAGGCAGAAATGAGTCGATCCAAGCTCTGGCGATTCCTTCGTACTCCGATGCGACGATCGGAGTCCTTCCGCAGGCTCTGGTCCATGCTTCGATGCACGCTCTCGGGGAACCTAAGGTTTTTACCAATGCTTCAGGGGTGGCGGCGACGATGCGCACGCTGTCCATACCCGTATCAAGAAGCTCCACTACCTTCGACCCAAGTTCCCTCGCCCAATCCGCCCCAGCGAATCCGATGTCCCTTGATCCTGAAGCCAGCATCTCCACCACGTTCTGAGGTTTCAAGAGCTTGGTTTCGTAGGTAAGGCCGTTTCCGACCTTTGGTCTGTATTCCCTCTCGTCCAAGCTCACAGGAAGACCCGAGTCTGCAAGCAGTTGGAAAACCTTGGCCTGCATTCGGCCTTTTGGGAGGCCCAACCTGAGGGTTGTTTCCATCTCGTTCATAGCGTTCTCCTTTGATGCCGCCCGTCCAGGAGCTTCGGCATCATTGGAAAGCACGCGACGCGCCCTTCCAAATAAAAACGCCGACCCTGGCGAGCCGGCGTTGTGCGGTATGCATATCCCTTGAAGGGGATCAATCCCTACCTTAAACCGGCTCCCTGAGATGGTGGCCGTGATGATGGCGAAGGGCATTCTCTCGATACATGATACCTTGCATAGAAACATAGGCCCCCTTTCCCTGTCAAGGGAGGCGATTGTGAAGAACTAAGAAAAAAGCTAGTATTCTCTCAGATGATCCATGAAACCCCCGCCGGCAAAGGCGTTGTCTACCCAGTGGTGTCCAGAAGATCCTCAGGCCTTTCCCTGGGCGTCAATCTCTTCCCCCAGGCCAAGGCATGCAATTTCGACTGTCCCTACTGCGAAGTTCCTCCTGGTATTTCCGGACCTGCCTTTTCCCTCGATGCCCTTGCTTCGGAGTTGGAGGCCTTTTTTAACAAGGAGTACCCTTCGGCCTGGCCTTCCTATTCCCTCAAGGATATCTGCTTTTCAGGCAACGGGGAACCAACCCTTTCGCCTTACCTATTCCCTGCCTTGGAACTTTGCGCTCAATCAAGACGCTCCTATCCTGAGATAGCTGGGAAAAGCGCCCTAGTCCTCATCACCAACGCAACGGGATTTGGGGCTTGGGCGAATTTGCAGAGAGAGAAGGGCTTTCCGTCTGGGCCAAGCTGGATTCAGGCGGACAGGCTCTGTACTCGGCAATGAATCGATCCTCCCTGGCCTTCGAAGAGGTTCTGGAAGGGTTGAGGATCTTTTCCCGCCTTGTCCCCGTAACCATCCAAACCATGGTCTGCTCGCTCAATGGAAGGGCGCCCTCCTCCCAAGACGCCATCGACCTTGCCGTAGCCTTGTCAGGCCTTCTCGACTCGGGCTGCCGAATTCATGGCCTCCAGGTCTACACCCTTGCGCGGCCTCCGCTTGAGGCCTGGGCAGGCGGAATTTCGGACGCAGACATCAAGGAATACATAGGCATCGTCGCTTCAGTCTTGGGCGGAAGGCTTCCCGTCCAAGGCTACGGCGCCTCGGGCTTGGGACCTCTCACCC
>VKGY01000115.1 GCA_008080685.1 Spirochaetota bacterium | reverse complement strand
AGCCTTGTGCGGATTTGATCGCTGGAGATGCCGTAATAAAGCTTGGAATCGTAGGCCAAGGAGAGGGCTCCCGTCTCCTCGGACACCACGAGCACCACTGCATCGGATTCCTCGGAGATTCCCAGAGCAGCCCTATGTCTGCTCCCAAAGCTTTTTTTAATATCCTGCTGCTCTGACAGAGGCAGGAAGCAGGCGGCGGAGGCGATCCTTCCTTCCTGGATGACTACCGCCCCGTCGTGGAGTGGATTGTCGTGGGCGAAAATACTTACAAGAAGGCTGGTTGAAACGAGAGCATCGAGCTTCAGGCCCTTGTCTATGATCTCCTTGAGCCCTACGTTTCGGGAAAATACTATCAAAGCGCCTCGCCTTTTTTCCGCCAAGATCTCCCCCGCAGTCACCGAGGCTTCGATTTGACTCGTTTTTGGCTGATTGCTTTGCTTGAATAGACGGCCTTGTCCCAGATGCATGAATATTTTTCTCAATTCCGGTTGGAAAATAATGGCGATTGCGATGACGAGCCCCGGAGCGACAATGCCCAGAATCCATGTGACCGTGGATAATTGAAGGAAAAACGCTATGGCGTATATTCCTGCGAGAAGCAAAATCCCTTTCACCAGTTGTATGGCTTGGGTTTTAACGAATATCTGGTAGGCATAATAGATGAGGTAGGCTAATAGCAGCACATCCAAAAGTGGTCTTACATAGGAAGCAAAGAAGGCGACGATTCCGCCGATGTTCATTGCTCCTCCTTTAAGACTGCCGCAACCACCATGAGCGCCTCTAGGGTGGGGGCTACGTCGTGCACTCGGAATATGGTCGCACCTTTGGCGTAGGCAGCGCATGCCGCGCCTAAGCTCCCCGCCAGCCGGTCCTGGACAGCCCTTCCAGTAAGCTCACCGATAAATCGCTTTCTTGATAGTCCCACCAGGACAGGATAGCCGGTTTCGGTCAGGAGGTGAAGCCGCGATAGAAGATCTATATTGTGGGATAAGGTTTTTCCAAAGCCGATGCCAGGATCGAGGACGAGGCTTTTGGGATCCACGCCTTGGTCCAGGGCGAAGGCGAGTCTCTGCATGAGGAATTCCCTTACCTCCGCCGCACAATCCTCGTAGTGCGGAGATTGTTGCATGGTGGAGGGTTGGCCTTGCATATGCATCAATACCAAACCGGCACCATACTTTGCGGCCACCCAGGCCATTTTTTCATCCCCTAGGCCGCTTATGTCGTTTACCATGTCCGCGCCTTCAGCCAGGCAGGCTTCGGCGACCGAGGCGTGGCGGGTATCGATGGACACAAATCCTTCGGACTGGCGCCGGAAAATCCGCAAAGCGGGAATCAGCCTGCGCATTTCTTCCGTCGGGTCCACGGCCACTGAGCCAGGCTTGGTGGATTCGGCACCAAAATCGAGGATCGCAGCACCTTGGGATTGGAGTTCAAGGGCTTTATCCGCCGCCGCTCCGGGATCAGTGACCCGCGAGCCCTCGTAGAACGAATCGTGGGTAAGATTGACGATGCCCATGACGCAAGGGCCTGAGTCGAGGTCCAGGACCCTACCAGCGGGCAGCAAGAGGTGCTTTGTCATAGACGCTCGTTCCGCCCGCAGGCGCTGCTATCTTCACAAGAACCTTCATGAGCTCGGCCTCTCCGAGGCCGGCTTCCTTAAGGAGTTCCTCCCGGCTCGCCTGGGGTGCGGGCATGGAGTCAAAACCGATGAGGCGAGTCCTCACTTCCACGGCATGCCGTTGAAGAACCGCCGATATGGATTCCCCGACACCCCCGGATATGGCTCCATCCTCGATCACGACGATCTCCGTATACTTGGAGCATAGATCCCTCAAGTATTCCTCGTCTAAGGAATTCGCAAAGCGGAGGGAATAGACATCCACGAGGATTCCCTTCTCCGCCAATTCGTCGGACACCTTGGTAGCCCCATGGCTCAGGGGACCGAGGGCGCACACCAGCACCTTAGCAAGGGATCTTCGACGCGCGTAGACTCCCCTTCCCCATTCAAACGGTGCGGCGTCGAACTCCTCCTCGCAAGGAATACGAGCCTTCGGATAGCGGATCGCCGTCGGCCCTGATCTTCCCAAGGCCAGTCTGAGGCAGGATTCCATTTCCCTGGCGCTGGAAGGCGCTAAAATTGTCATATTGGGCAGAGCCTTGAGAAGGGGGATGTCGAAAAAGCCCTGATGGGTTTCTCCATCTTCTCCCACCGCGCCCGACCTATCGATCGCAAGTACTACGGGAAGGTTTGGAAGGGCTACGTCATGGATCACTTGATCCATCGCACGCTGGAGGAAGGTGGAATAGAGGGCGACTACGGGCTTTAAGCCTCCAACGGCCAAGCCGGCGGCGAAGGTTACGGCATGCTGAATAGTAGGGTGAAACCCCATGGAAGGCTTCAGGATCGTCCTCGGCCTTTTCAAACCCCTTGCCCTTGGTGGTCACCACATGAACCACCACTGGCCTGTCCAATCGCTTAGCCCTTCCCAGGGCTTGGACGAGGACAGGGAGATTGTGCCCTGCGATGGGCCCTATGTATTCGAAACCGAGATCGGAAAAGAAATTGTCCTTGAAAAATATCGCCTTGACCGCCCTTTTGCTCCGAACCAATAAATCCATGAGGCGAGGGCCGAAAAGTGGGATGGATTCCACGAAGGCGTCTATCTTCCGTCGGAAGGTTTGGTAGCGAAGGCTGGTGGAAAGCTTGGACAGATACCGCGACAGCGCGCCTACGTTGTGGGAGATGGACATTTTATTGTCGTTGAGGACGACGATGAGGGGCAGCTCCAACTGGGCTACATTGCTTAAAGCCTCGAAGGCCATCCCCGCCGTGAGGGCGCCATCGCCGATTAAAGCGACCACCTTTCCTTCGGTTCCCCGCCGCTTCCGGGCCTCCAAAAGGCCCAAAGCGGAGGAAATGGAGGTGGAAGAATGCCCTGTCTCGAAAATGTCGTGGGGGCTTTCGCTTCGCTTGGGAAAGCCGGAAATCCCACCTCTTTGCCTGATCTTGGGAAAACCTTCCTTGCGCCCTGTAAGGAGCTTGTGGGCATAGGTTTGATGTCCCACGTCCCATACCAAGGCGTCCTTGGGAGAATCGAAGACCCAGTGCAGAGCGATAGTGAGTTCTATGACACCGAGGTTGGAGGCGAGATGGCCTCCATTCTTACCCACCGTGTCGATGATGAGGCCTCGCACTTCCTCGGCGAGTCCCCGCAGTTCTTTCATCGAAAGCTGCTTTACATCCTCTGGTGATCCAATCCTCTCCAACATGCTCATTGCGACCCCAGGATACCATCATAGCCCCAGGTATTCCAAGGGCTTGCAAAAATCTCAAGTCCTAGACACCATGGCACCATGCTCGATCTACGGATACTCACCCTTCACCTCGCCCAGAGAATCGAATATCCCCGCGCCGAGGACAATCCCTCGGAGGAGCTCACGCAGTACAATGGAGAAGATTTTTCACATGGAAGAGGCGCTTGGATCATAGAACCGGGTGATTACCTTCTCGCTCAGTGGAGGGAAACGGATTTTTCCAGCCCTAGAGAAGGCCTGGCTTGCTTTGCTCGGCAGATCCAGAGGGCGCAGAAAGAAACATCAGGACCCTGGATTCTCCGGACCTTGCGCAAAGATGGCTCCACCGCATACCAAGGCCTTCGAAAAATCCAGGAAAGGCCATAATCCTCCGGCTTTCGCTTACTCCAACACCCCGTAGATCCGCCGCACCCCAGCGGAGGAAGATTGTTCCTTTTGCACCCGGAATTTGCCCAGCAGGCCTGTTCGGACTACATGGGGGCCGCCGCAGACTTCCTTGGAAAAATCACCCATTGAGTAAACCTTGACAACTGCCTCATATTTTTCACCAAAGAGGGCCGTGGCTCCCGATGCCTTGGCAGCCTCGATATCCATCATTTCCATCGTGACCGGCAAATCCATTAAAATCTGATCGTTGACAATCTTCTCGACCTGGGCAAGCTCTTCCTTGGTCATGGGCGACGGGTGGGAGAAATCGAACCTGACTCTCTCGGCGGTGATGTTGCTCCCCTTCTGGGCCACGTGGGCTCCCAAGACCTGCTTCAGTGCTTGGTGGAGAAGATGGGTGGCGGTATGGTATTTTGTGGAGATTTCTGAGTGGTCCGCCATCCCTCCCTTGAACATTTGCTCGCTCCCCGCCCGGGAAAGTTCCTGGTGCTTCTTATACGCCTCGTCGAACTCCTCCCGATCGACCGCTAGCCCACCTTCGGCGGCCAGTTCCTCGGTCAGCTCGATGGGAAACCCATAGGTGTCGTAGAGTTTGAAGGCAAGGCGGCCAGACATGACTTTCTGAGGATTTTTGAGGAGATTGGGAAGCATCTTTGCAAACTCGTGCTCGCCCTTCTGGAGGGTTTCCAGGAATTTTTCTTCTTCCCGGGCGAGCTCGGCGGCTACGCGGGCATTGTTTTCCGTTAATTCGGGGAAGGGCCCTGAATAATTGTCTATGACCACCTGGGCCAGGGGGGAAAGGAAGGAACCTTCGATCCCGAGCTTTCTTCCGTGCCTGACCGCCCGGCGGATAATCCGCCTCAGGACATAGCCCGCCCCTACGTTGGAGGGGAGAACCGCCTTGGGGTCTCCCAGGATAAAGGTGGCGGTCCGGATGTGGTCGGCCACAATGCGGAAGGATCGGTCCACTTCGGCTCCGTTGGTTGGGGAGCCGTATTTTTTGCTCGACAGATCTCCCAAGGCTTTAAGTATTGGACCGAAAGCTTCGGTATCGTAGACGGACTTCTTCCCCTGGAGCATAGCCACGGTACGCTCAAGGCCCATGCCCGTATCGACGTTCTGGGCTGGCAGGCGGATAAGGGTTTTTTCATCCACGCGGTTGAACTCCATAAATACGTTGTTCCAGATTTCCATCCACTTGGCGGGTTCGGTTCCCTTGTTGGATCCCCTTGGAGGCTCGCCCTCCCCGGTCCAGTAGAAGATTTCCGTATCCGGTCCGCAGGGACCTGTAGGACCGGCGGCCCACCAGTTGTCAGAGGCGGGAAGATAGGCGATTCGATCCTCGGGCATGCCCAGACGTTTCCAGGCTCCGGCGGAAACCTCGTCCCGAGGCGCGTTTTCATCGCCGGCGAAAACGGTTACAGAAATTTTCGCCGGATCCAAGGCTAGCCACGTGGCTGAGGTGAGGAACTCCCAGGAATACGCGATGGACTCTTCCTTGAAATAGTCGCCCAAGGACCAATTGCCCAGCATCTCGAAAAACGTGAGGTGGGCCGGATCTCCTACTTCCTCGATATCCCCGGTGCGGATGCATTTCTGGTAATCCACGAGCCTTTTTCCTGCGGGATGGGGTTCCCCCAGAAGATATGGCACGAGGGGATGCATGCCCGCGGTGGTGAAAAGGACGGTAGGATCGTTTTCGGGTACGAGGGACTTTCCGCTTATCTCCACATGGCCCTTGGCGACGAAAAATTCCATATATTTTTTGCGCAGTTCATGAGTTGTGATCATGGGGCGAAGTGTATGTCAGGACAGCGATTGTGGTCAATAACGTTGCTTTTATATTATACTTCATTGGTACGCGGAGGTTTCTATGAAGGTGCTCGTCACTGGCGGATTCGGGAACGTTGGAAGAAGCGTAGTCGCCTCCTGCCTGGCCTTGGGCGATGAGGTAAGCGTATTCGACAGCCCGATAGCCCTCGCCAAGGGCGCTAAGGGACTTAAGAACCTCATCCGCGGCCGCTGGGAATCTTCAAAGCTTTTTCTGGGCGACATCCGGGACGAGGCGGCGATCCTCAAAGCACTTGAAAACGCAGGTTGGCCTCAGGCGGTGATCCATCTCGCCGCCCTTATCCCCCCCGCGGCAGACGTGGATGAGAAGAGAACCTGGGATATCAATGTAGGCGGAACCAAGGCCTTGATTGAGGCGTGCCGCAAGGCGGCGGTGAAACCGAAAATAGTGCTGGCCTCCAGCATCGCAACCTACGGCGATAGGCTTTTGGATTTTTGGATCGGCACCGAGGATCCGCCCGCCCCCACGGAGACCTACGGGGTTTCGAAAGTTGCCTGCGAAGCGATGCTGAAGGATTCCGGCCTGGACTTTGCCATTCTCAGGCTATCCTATGTCGTGTGGTCAAGATGGTTTCCCTTTGATCCTCTTCTATTTTCAATGCCTCCGGAGACCAGGATAGAAATCATCCATACCGAGGATGCGGGCAGGGCCTTTGCCTCGGCGGCCCGCAAGGATGAAGCAACGGGGCAGGTATTCAATATTGGTGGCGGCCAGGCCTGCCGGACAAATTTCCGATCCTATCTGGACAGAATTTTTCTAAATTTCGGCCTTGGTAGATCGGACTTCCTGCCCAACGCTGCATTCGCTGCGGGAGGATTTCATTGCGGTTGGTACAAGGATTCAGACCAAGCCGAAACCTTGCTACAATTCAGAAGCAAAACATTGGCGGATTTCTACGAAGAAGTCCGCTGGGAAAAGCGCTTTGCGCGTCCCTTGATCCGCGCTGTCTCGCCCTTCGTCAAGGCGTGGCTTAGGGCTAAAAGTCCTTATTTGCGGCGACCCAGGCGACATCGGGGAGGGAACATCCGAGGGAAGCCTCGATTATCGCGGTGAGGAAACCGACGATGTCGCCGGTGTCGATGTCCAATGCCTGATGGGAGCCCAGCCGCACCGCCTCTAGGCTGCCCAGGAGCATCACCGCCAAGCCGGACTTCAATCCCTTGAAATCGAGGATCAAGGTGGTGCCGCAGGACTGGGCGTATTCCAGGAGGATAGCCCGCGTCGAGGAGGCGAGGTACTCGAGCTTTTCTCCCAGGCGCGAGCTTTGCCCCGCCTGGGCCATGACGATGGCGATAAGGTCGTAGTCTTTGAACAATTCGGGCAGGGCTACCTTGATCATATAGGAAAGTTTATACAGCGAGGGATGGGCGGAGCTTGCGTCCGATCCCCGATCCAGGGCGGCGAAACCTTGGTCAAGGCGGGTTTGGAACTCGCTCCATCCTTCCTCGATGATGGTTTCCAGGAGGCTGTCCTTGGAGGGGAAGTAGGTGTAGAGGCTTCCCACGGGAATTCCGATGCCGTGGGCTAATTCGATCATCGAAGAACCCTCAAAACCTGATTTTGCAAAGAGCCTTTTGGCTTCGGCGATGATCGCCCGCTTCTTGTCCTCGTTTTTCACCGAAATTAAAAAGGGCGTCAGAGTCCTGCACCTGGTAGGGGACCATAGCTCCGGTCAGGACGATTGTTTTTTCAAGGCCAGCGGCGCCGAGGAGGGCGGCCGTTGTGGTCATGGTATCCGTGCCGTGGGTGATGACAATCCGATCCTCCTCAGCACGGGAGCAAGAATCCAAGACAGCCCGTCGATTTTCGTCCTGCATCTGTAGACTGTCTATAAGTTGGTTAGGTTCCACCGCCACCGGCACCTTGACCCGCGCCCGCTTGAGAATCTCCGGCACATGGCTTTCCCGAAAGGTGAGTTCGCCCCGGATTTCATCGTAATGCTTATCAAAAGTTCCGCCAGTCACAATGACCCGAATCGCTTCGCCGCTCATGGTTGAATTATGCTTGCAAAGCCGAATTTTGTTAAGCCGGGAGGGTATGCGCCGGGGAATGAAATTGTGCGAATTATCTTATTTCTTTTTATATATTAGATTTATGTACTCATTCGCCAACTACTTGACCATATCCGTACATTCCTTAAAATAGAATTACATTAGAGCGGACTTCCATTTTGATGGATTTCCCGCAAGGAGTGTTTAGTGAAAGAGGCGTTCTATCGACCTCTGAGGGCGAAGGGAGCGGTGTTTTTATGCGCGCTGGTAGGCATAATTTTATCCGCCTGCTCCCCCTCATCCTCGGTAAATTTAAAATTGGACAGCGAAATCCTGTCCCTGGTCACCAATACGAAAAAACTTCCGGTCAGCATCGATGAGAAGATCTCCAACGATACAATCGCTGCATTTTACAGCGATGAAGCAACCCGCCGGGACGTCATTTCCTTTTTTTCTTCCTTGACCAAATCGGAGATGGTGGCCAAGGCCATCCTGGATAATGCGGTCGGCCACGACGTGCCTGCCGGACTTGCCTTCGCCATCGCGTACGAGGAAAGCAAGTTCAATCCCCGCGCCCTGAATGAAAACGCCAATTCCACGGACAGGGGTCTGTTTCAGCTCAATTCCCTCACCTTCCCGGAGATGACGGACGGCCAGGCTTTCGACCCCCGGTTCAATGCCAAGGAAGGAGTCAAGTATTTTAGGCAAGTCCTGGACATCTCAGGCAACGAGGTATCGGCCTTAGCCATGTACAATGCGGGAAGGACCCGAGTCTCCAAAAGCGGAGCCCCTGTGACGACGCTTGGATATATATCCAGGGTTCTCAATTACGAAAAGAACATTGACAGCCTTTTCACTGCCAAAGTAGTCGCGAAGGCGTCGCTCCTAGGAAGCATCCGCATTGGCTTGGCCTCCAAAGGTCTCGAAAAACCGGAATAAGATGGATTGATAGGTTCAGTCTTCCCCTGGCTTGCTGGGTCCGATTCCCAGGCTTCCTGCCAAAAGCGCTATTGAAGCCTCCAGCGGTGAGGCGTCTTTTTGCCCCAAAACGGTAATCCTGAAAACCGCCGCCTCTATCAATGCGTAGATAAGTTCACTGGTCGCCTTGACCGAGACCGTCTCGGGAAACTCGCCCTTTCGCTTGCCTTCTATTATGATGGCCGCAAGGATATGGCGCATCCTGATGGTCCTGCGCCGTACTCTTTCATCGGGATCCCCGCCTGCGGTTTTCATACGCAGAAGATAATCCAATACCACCGAGAGAAGCTTGGATTCGGTGGCGCATTCCTTGACAACCCGCTGGCTGATCGATACCAGCTTTTCGGCTGCGCCAAGGCTTGCATCGCCGGCCATCCTGCGGATCTCATGTTCGAGACCTTCCATGAAGCGCTTGATGCAGGAAGAGAATATTTCTTTCTTATTGTTGAAATACAGATAGAGGATCGTCCGGGTGATGCCGCAGCGTTCGGCTATTTTCTGAAAAGTAGTGTCCTTGTATCCCTCGTCCACGAAGACATCGAGGGCTTTATCCAGAATTTCTTCCTTCCGCTTATCATGCTCTACTGAAATTGACACATTTACCTCCGATGTTCGATTGTTAGTATACCAGAGAGGGC
>VKGY01000114.1 GCA_008080685.1 Spirochaetota bacterium | reverse complement strand
CTTGGCCGCCCAATCTTCCGCGGTTTTTGCGCTGAATGCCACCTTTCCGGAAGCCGCGCCGGGAACGGCATCGATTCCCTGCACTAGGAAGGCTTCCTTGAGGGCCTTGGCCTCGGATTTATCGATCATGGGGAAGAAGATGCCCTCGATGTCCGAAGTCTTGATCCTCTGGATGGCCTGTTCCTTGGTGATGACTTTTTCCTTCACCAGGTCGACGGCAATCTTGAACGCCGCTATGGGGCTGCGCTTGCCGGTGCGGCACTGGAGCATGTAAAGCTTGCCTTCCTCGACGGTGAACTCCAAGTCCTGCATGTCCTTGTAGTGGGTTTCAAGGGTCTTGCGGACGCCGACCAGCTGCTTGTACGCTTTGGGGTCTTTCTTTTCAAAATCCGAGAGCTTGATGGGCGTGCGGATTCCTGCCACAACGTCTTCGCCCTGTGCGTTGATCAGGTAATCGCCGTAGAAAATATTGTCGCCTGAATTGGGATCCCTGGTGAAGCAGACTCCGGTGCCGGAACTGTCTCCCATGTTACCGAAAACCATCTGCACAATGTTGACCGCCGTGCCCTTCACCCCCTGAATCTTCTCCACCTTGCGGTAGGTGACGGCCTTGTCGGCCATCCAGGAATTGAATACCGCGTCGATGGAGCCTTTGAGTTGCTCCCTGGGATCCTGGGGAAAGTCCGCCTTGATATGTTTGCGATAGATGGCCTTGAATGCGTCGATGAGGACAGCGAGCTCATCGGCATTCACGTCTGTGTCAAGGACCTTGGTTCCCACAGGGGTCTTGAGGCGCTTGCGGGTGAGGCTGTTCTTGACCTCGTTGAAGGCAGCGTCGAATTCCTCGCGTTCGATTCCCATGGCAGTGGAGCCATACATCATGATGAAACGGCGATAGGCATCCAGGGCGAAGCGCGGATTTCCGGTCTTGGCGGTGAGGCCTTGGACCGATGCGTCGTTGAGGCCGAGGTTGAGAATGGTCTCCATCATGCCGGGCATGGATACCGAGGCGCCGGATCGTACCGAGACAAGCAGAGGATCCTTGGCATCGCCCAGTTTCTTGCCGGTGGTTTTTTCCAGAAGCTTCAGATGCTTGTCCATTTCCTTGTCCAAGCCCGCGGGCCATTTTTTGCCACTCTTGTAATAGAGATCGCAGACCTCGGTGGTGATGGTGAAACCGGCGGGGACGGGAAGTCCAATCTTGGTCATTTCCGCAAGTCCGGCGCCCTTGCCGCCGAGGATTTCTTTCATTGAGCCGTCGCCCTCAGCGACGCCATTTCCGAATGCGTAGACGAACTTTTTCTTGGCCATTAGGCGATTCCTCCGAAGGGGAAAAAGAATAGCGGAACGATGTCCCGCATGAGAAGTGGTGAGTGTTCTTCAATTTGCACTGTTGTAAGCTAATAGAAAGATCGTAGCGTGGAAAGATCGTAGCGTGTCAAGAAAGCGCGCAAAGCGTTATGCGACATCAAATTTCCTATTTCGTTCCATTCTTGACGAATCCGCCTCGGATCATTACACCTTTGAAGGGTGGAGAGGATATATTTTCATATTGATTTGGACGCATTTTTCGCGAATGTGGAAAAAGCGGACAATCCTTCGCTTGCGGATAAGCCGGTCATAGTCGGCGCGTTGCCCGGGCGCCGTGGAGTGGTTTCAACCTGTTCCTACGAGGCGAGAAAATTCGGAATCCATTCGGCTATGCCGATTTCCGAGGCTGTGAGGCTCTGTCCGCAGGGCGTGTTTCTTCCCGTGCGCATGGACCGCTATGCGGAAATATCGAAAAGGATCATGGATTTGTTCCAGGAATTTACGCCCGATGTGCGCCAGATCTCCATAGATGAAGCATTCCTCGATATGACGGGCACAGGAAAATTGTGGGGAGAGCCGCGCCTCGCGGCGGAGAAAATTAAAACCAGGATACGCCTGGCGACGGGACTGGGGATTTCAATAGGGATCGCGGCCAACCGATATGTGGCAAAAATTGCCTCGGGATTGGAAAAGCCCGATGGCTTGGTGATGGTGGAAAAAGGCGGGGAATTAAATTTTATGCGACACCTGCCATTGGAGCGACTCTGGGGGGCGGGGGAGAAAACCAGAGTCTCGCTCCGCGCGATAGGCGTAAAAAACGTTGCCGACCTGCAAGATATTTCGCATAACCTTCTCGAGGCAAAATTAGGTCCGGCTGCGGCTCGGTTTTTTATCGCTGCGGCGAAGGGGGAAGACCACGGGATATTCGGCTTCGACCCTGCTTCGAAATCTATGTCCGGCGAAAGAACCTTCGACGCCGATACCGCCCAGAGGGAAAAAATCGACAATGTGCTGCGGAGGATTTCCGACGAACTCGCCGCGAGGGTTTTAGCCTCGGGCCAATCCTCTGGCACTCTCGCCCTCAAGCTCCGCTTTCAGGATTTCTCTTCCATCGCTCGGCAGACTACCCGAGACGATCCTTACATCGATTCGGATGAAATTTTCGAAACCGGAAAAAAATTGCTGAAGGCCAATTGGAATGACCAAACCCCTTTGAGGCTCATCGGTCTTGGGCTACAGGATCTGAGGGACCTAGGTGATTTCCAAGGGAGTCTCTTCGGACGCGAAATAGGAAAGGCTGAACTCGCGCGCCGCGCGGCGGCTGCTTTGCAGGACCGCGGCAAGGGAAGGGTTGTGAGAGCCCGATTCTTAAACGAAGGAAATCCTAAGGCGTAAGCCTAGGGCTACCAGGCGATGACGATGCCGGGCACTGTATCTCCCGATACTATGTCGCCCATCGCGCCCTCGAACCTCACCGTATTCCCATTCCTCGATGTCTTGATGATTGGGCTGGAGGTGGAGAATTCCTTTGGGGGGCTGGGTAAGTCGAACTCGAACACCAGGGAGTAGGAACCGAAGGCTTCTTTCGCGACTTTTTTCATCTCAGGGTCGAAGGAGGGAAGGGTTGAGCCTAGGGAAAATACTAGCTTGGAGCCCTGGTCAGAAGTTTCATGCCTAGCGAGCTTGCCCTCGGGATCGAGATAGCCTGCCAATGCCTTGAGGGACTCGAAGGCGACGACAGTTCGTATAAGGGTATCCGTGCCGTCCCTCTTGCTTGACCAGGAGACGAAACGTAGGCCTTTGGCTCCTTGAAGTCCTTGGCGGACGTCGCTTTCCGTAAGCGGCACGGGGAGCATGTCCTTGTTGGCCTCGAGCTGGCCAAAGGCCACGAGTTCCTCGGACAGGCGGTATTCCGCGGCCACAGTGCCTGACCCATCCTTGGAGATTTTCACTTCGCTGGCCATGCCCATGCAGGAGGCGAGAATCCCCGCGCAGAATAATAATATTAAGCCTATCGTCCAGCGACTCATCCTCATTTCTCCACCTCGAGTTTGGATCTTTATTCGTACACTTCCGAATAAACTTGGGATTCGTGGATGGTCACAGGGAAATTGCCTTCCACGAAGTCGATGACTTCGGTTATCACCTTCTCTCCAAAATCCTTGGAGTTCGAGACAAAAGCCGCGCCGATCTGGGCGAAACGAAGCGAATCCTGCAGGTCCACCTCGGCGCAGGAAAGGCGGAATTTCCGCTGGATCCTGCTTTTCATGCCCGAGACGACCCTACGCTTGTCCTTGATATTCGTTGCTTCGGGTAATTCTACGATGAGCAGCAGGAGCGATACCACCATGTGCAGGAAATACTATCACGCTGAGGGATTCTTGACACCCCCTCTCGGGCGCGGATATTGTTGACCGATATGAAGCGCAGACTAATCACCTCAGCTCTCCCCTATGTCAATAACGTACCTCACCTTGGCAACCTCATCCAGGTGCTTTCGGCGGATGTCTTCGCCCGATTCTGCCGGTCCAAGGGCTACGAAACCCTCTATATATGCGGCACCGACGAGTACGGCACGGCGACGGAAACCAAGGCCCAGGAAGAAGGGGTGACGCCAAAGGAGCTCTGCGACAGATTCCATGCGGTGCACCGTGACATCTACACCTGGTTTGGCATCGCCTTCGACAAATTCGGCCGCACATCGACACCCGACCATACCGAGATCACCCAATCCATTTTCCTCGACCTGGAGCGAAACGGCCACATCGTCGAGAAGACCTTGGAGCAGCTCTTTTGCGACTTCTGCTCCCGTTTTTTGGCCGACCGATATGTGCGGGGCGTTTGCCCCCATTGCGGCTACGAGGGGGCCCGAGGCGACCAATGCGAAAAGTGCGGGAAACTGCTGGAGCCAACGGAGCTACAGAGTCCGAAATGCTCGACCTGCGGGACCCCGCCCCATCCTCGATCCACCACCCATCTCTACATCGATCTTCCCGGCATACGGGATAGGCTGGAACCCTGGATAACCCAGGCCAGCGAAAAGGGCTTTTGGGCGAACAACGCCATCCAGATGACCCAGGCCTGGCTGAGGGACGGGCTCAAGCCCCGTGCGATCACCCGGGATTTGAAGTGGGGAATCCCTGTCCCCAAGGCAGGATTTGAGGAAAAGGTATTTTACGTCTGGTTCGACGCGCCCATCGGCTATGTTTCCATGACCGCGACCTTGGGCAAGGAAAAGGGCTTTGAATGGAAGTCCTGGTGGCAAAATTCAAAAGAAGTGGAACTGTTCCAGTTTATCGGAAAGGACAATATTCCCTTCCACACGGTGATTTTTCCCTCAAGCCTTCTTGGGTCGGGCCGGGAATGGACCCTGCTGCACCACATGTCCAGCACTGAATACCTCAATTACGAAGCGGGAAAATTCTCAAAATCCCAGGGCATCGGGGTATTCGGCACGGATGTCATGGATACGGGCATCCCCGCCGATGTTTGGCGGTTTTATATTTTCTGGAATCGACCGGAAACCTCGGACTATACCTTCACGTGGGCGGATTTCCTGGACAAAGTAAACGGCGAACTCATCGGCAACCTGGGAAACTTGGCAAACAGGACTATCACCTTTGTATCCCGGTATTACGGCGGAAAGATCCCCCAGGGCGCGCCGGACGAGGCGTTTTGGGCCAAGGTGCGGTCATTGGAGTCCAAGATAAGCGACAGCCTGGAGAGAGCCGACCTTAGGGAGGCCTTCAGGCTTGTCTTCGAAATTTCGGATTTGGCCAATAAGAGGTTCCAAGACGGCGAACCCTGGAAGACCAGGAACAGCAACCCTGAAGCCGCGGCCTCCTTGCTTTCCGACCTTTGCCATGCCCTCAAGGATCTTGCTTCCGAGCGGCTTGCAGCCCTGCTTGGAATGAAGGTAGGCGCCCAGGGCCTTCGCTGGAAGGACCTTGGCTCGGCGACGGGCTTGGAATCCGTCCTTCCACCGGAAGTGCTCTTCTCAAAGCTGGACGAGGCGTACATCTCCCAGCTCCGCGAGAAGTATTCCGGATCCCAGAAGGAACGCGCCGCCCGGGAGGACCAGGCCTTGGTGGCAACCGCGAAGCCAATCGCCGAGGAAGCGGACCATGCGTCGCGATTTGCCAAGACGGTGCGGCTCAAGGTGGCCAAGATCGTGAAGATAGAGCGCCATCCCAAGGCGGACAAACTTTATATCGAAACCCTGGACGACGGCTCGGGCATGGAAAGGGTCATCGTTTCGGGCTTGGTACCCTTCTACAAAGAAGAAGAACTCTTAGGCGCTCATATCGTCCTCGTGGACAACCTCAAGCCCGCCAAGCTCAGGGGAATCGAATCCAGGGGTATGCTCCTGGCCTCCTCCCTCCAGGGCGAGGGAGGAAAGGAAGCGGTCGAGGTGCTCACTGCCCCCTGGGCCTCACCGGGAACCCTGGTTGAAATCCAGGGCCTGCCGTGCGAAGTGCAGCCGGAATCGTTCATAGACGTTGATACCTTCTTTTCCATTCCCATTGCGGCTAAGGGTGGGAAAGCCCAGGTCGGCGGGAAGACACTGGGGGTCATGGGTAAGGAAATCCAGCTGTCCATCGTCCTGGACGGCGATATAGGATGAACTGCGGGACTTCAAGAGTCGTTTCTCCGCAGGGATACAGGCTCCTGAATTTGGATACCGCCGAGGCCTTCGCCTCCGGCTGGGACATCAAGGCGGGGAGTTTCATGCAATCCTCGTTTTGGGGTCATTTTAAGGCTAAGATGGGATGGAAGGCGTATCTCCTCATTCCCGACTATTGGGTCTCTCCTTCGCCAGGTCCTGTGCTTGTGTTGGTGCGCAATCTTGCCGCGGGTTTGAAGTTCGCCTATGTGCCCCACGGACCGGCCAATATTTCTTCATCCAGAGCCGCCGCCGCGCTGCGCGGCATGGGTCAGGCCATCGGAGCCAGCCTTGGTCCCAGGCTGGCCTTCGTCCGGTTCGACCTTCCTCAAGACAGGGAGGCCCTTCCCCTTGAGAACCTGCTTTACCCGGGTTCTGGCTTGCGGAAGGGCAGGGCTGTCCAAGTTCCCGACACGGTGATCCTGGATCTAGACAAGGATGAGAATGCCTTGTTGGCCTGCATGAAACCCAAGTGGCGATACAACATTCGGCTCGCCGCGAAAAAGGGAGTGAACATTTCCAGGGAAGACGCCTCGCGCCTAGATACCTTCTTTTCCCTTTATCAAACCACAGCCCGAAGGGATGGAATCGCCATCCACCCCTTGGAATACTACCAAACCCTTTTTTCCCTAGGCAAGGAGCCAGCTTTTTTCGGGAGCGAAATCACCCTTTGGATCGCACATCACGAAGGTCAGGCACTGGCCTCGATCATCACTCTTTTCCATCACGGGGTCGCCACCTACCTTTATGGGGCTTCTTCTGATGAAAAGAGAAATCTCATGCCTGCCTTCGCTCTCCAATGGGAGGCGATCAAGGCCGCGAAAGAACGAGGCTGCACGGAGTACGATTTTTTCGGGATCCCCGGCGCCGATAATCCCGACGATCCCATGGCGGGGCTTTACCGTTTCAAGACGGGATTCGGGGGCAGGGTCCTGCATAGAGTGGGCTCGGTGGATTACCCATGCCGCCCCATAGTCTACGCAGCCTTTGAGGTTGGAGAGGCCTTGCGCCTTTTCTGGTATAAAAACATCAAGAAGCGCCAAGCCAGGCTTAGAAGGTCGAAGGCAGGCGGGGAATCGAAGTCCGAGGACGAGGCAGCTTCCTCTTAAGGTGCTGCGCCCTAGGAGGAAAAAACTTTTCCGGCGAAGGCGCAGAGCCTGGCATGGGGATGTTCCCATGCACCTTCGTCAAGCCCCGCCTTCCGGCATACGTGCCCAAGGAAGGCCAGGGAGTCCCAGCCGTTTTCAACCGCCACCTGAGGAAGGAGGACTCCCGAACGACCTAGGGCGACTATGAAAAGGCCATCCTTCCCGATTCTAAAGTCCTCAGGACCACGGATCGGAACAAGGGGACCCAGCACTGTCACCTCGATCTCGATATGAGGAAGTTCTTCCTTTGTGACAGGCGGAAACCGAGGGTCCACAAGCGCCGCCGCAAGCGCCATCTGGGCGACTGTCTGGGCGAGGCTTTCGCGGCTTTCCATTCTTCCGATGCAGCCCTTAAGCATTCCTCCCTTCTTAAGGGTAACAAATGCGCCCATCTTCAAATCCTCAAGGATGCCCATGTCTGTCTTCCGAGGTGGGCGTCCGTCAAAATGCGCGGCCAAGGCTTCCCTGGCGAGGTTGAGAAGAAGGAGTCCTTCAGCCTGTCCCAGGGATGGGAATGGATCGGGACGGTATTGGTGTGTCATCGGGAAAATCCGACCGCCCCGTAGCCTACCACCGGGTCGCCGATTTCTGTGAATGGGGAGGAACAGGGTGCGGCGAGTATGCGCCCATCCATGGCTGAGGAGAGGTTGGATCGAAGGTATGCCGCGATGATCGATGCGCCGCAGAAGGAGTGGTCTTCCTTGCGGGCTGCTGAGAGCCCTTCAAGGTCCCGCTCCACCACGCACTGAAGGAAACGGCTCGTGGCGGCGCGGCAGGAGGTCTCGTCGGATTCAACCGCCATGTTCGAACTCATCACGAAGAGGGTGGAGGCTATCCTGTCGCCGAGCATGAAATGGAGGTTTGAAAAAAGGCTGTCCAAACTCTCCGCGTCCATGTTTGAGACGATGATCGGAAGTAGGGAAGCCTCGGGGCAGAGATGGGCGGCGAAGAGCAGTTGCATTTCAATCCCGTGATCTTCCAGGTGGGGAATGTCGTTCTCTATTATGTTCGTGGTAGAATGGCGCAGTTCCCTCAAAAGAGGGCGATCGACATTGAAATCCGCGGTGGGGATGGAGAACACTCTCGATTCGGGAAGAAAAATCCCTTGTTCATAGGCTCTATGGGATGGGCTGAGCACCACGAGAGTGCCGATGTTGCGGGGATGCACGGAATTCCACGCCGCGGCGGCAACGGCTCCTGAATAATCGAGGCTTCCATGGGGGCTTATGAGGGCGGCGCTGCGCCCTGGGCCGACTGGAACGGATCGGATGAGTGAGTGTATTTTGTCCGCGAGTTCGCTTCTCGTTGCGGGATAAAAGAGGCCCGCGACGATCGGATCTCTGGTTTTCTTGGCTAGGTGGAGGCCGATGCGATGAGGCGATGAATTCATGGCTTTAAGTATAGTCGTCATCTCGGAGATTTCAAGAATAAAAGGGAGTTGGTGGCAATGAGGTTACTTGTCGTAGACGACGAGCGGCAGCTCGCGAATTCATTGAAAGATTATTTCGAGGCCGAGGGGATCGAAGTCGAAACCGCGCACAATGGCGCGGAAGGGAAGACGCGCCTCGAAAACAAGGCCTTCGACATCGTCGTTTCCGACTTGAGGATGCCCGGAATGGACGGGCTGCAACTTCTGTCCTGGCTTCACGGCGAAGGCCAGGCTATCCCGATGATCATGATCTCCGCCCATGGCGAGATTGAGGATGCGGTGCAGGCTATGAAGCTTGGAGCCTACGATTACATGGTCAAGCCTTTCGACCCTGACGAGCTTTTATTGCGGATACGCAAGGCCGTGGAGGCCCGACGCTTGAAGCTTTCGCTGGAAGCAGGGCTGGGCGCGAGGCGCGAGGGCTACGGCCTCCTGGGAGAGTCGGGGAAGATGCTTGAGCTGGGCAGGCTTATCGCCAAGGCGGCTCCTTCAACCGCAACAATCCTTGTCACCGGGGAGAGCGGAACGGGCAAGGAAGTGGTCGCCAGGAAGGTTCATGCCCTCTCGGGCCGGGAGGGACCCTTCGTGCCTATCAACATGGGAGCCTTTCCCGACCAGCTCTTGGAAAGCGAGCTTTTCGGATATGAGAAGGGAGCCTTCACCGGCGCAGACACCCGGAAATTGGGAATATTCGAGAGTGCCCAGGGGGGCACGCTTTTTTTAGACGAAGTGGCGGAGATGCCACTTCATCTTCAAGTAAAGCTTTTGAGGGTCCTCCAGGAACGCAAGGTCCAGAGGCTGGGGTCACTCAAGGGAACTCCAATCGACGTCCGAATCGTCGCTGCGACCAACAAGGATCTGGAACTGGAGGTCAGGGAAGGCCGGTTCAGGGAGGATCTCTATTACCGGCTCAATGTGATCCGCTTGCGCGTGCCTCCCCTGCGGGAGAGAAGATCGGACATACCCCTCCTGGCGGGAAGCTTTCTAGCCCGTTTTTCCGCCGATCTCGGGAGGAAGATCCTCGGCATGAGCGAGGAGGCGATGCAGCTGCTCCTGGGCTATGAATTTCCAGGCAATGTGCGGGAACTGGAAAATGTCATCGAACGAGCTTGCATTCTCGCCGAAGGCGAGGTTTTGGAATCCATTGATTTTGAGTTTATCCACATTTCGGGAGAAAAGCCTCAGGCTGCCATTTCCCTGGAGGGTTTCGCTTCGAAAATGACATTGCAGGAGATGGAGAAAAGGGCGATAATGGCCGCGCTTGGCCGCAACGCCTTCCATAGGGAGAAGACGGCTCAGGAACTGGGGATCACCAGAAGGACCCTGCTCAACAAAATAAAAGAGTATGAGCTTGGAGGCTCTGAGGTTGAGAGGGAGGATATGCATGGTTGAAGGAGATGCGCCTGTGGATGTGGAGCGGATAAACTGGGACAGACAGATAGATTTTTGCGCCGACATATTCCAAGCCTGCAGAATGCCTCGCCCAAAGGCCTTGGAACAATCCAAGGTGCCGGTCGCCTCGGACGCCCGGGGAATCCCCTCCCAGGGTATCCCACGGTTAACGCCCTGTGTCGCAGGCCTTAAAACG
>VKGY01000113.1 GCA_008080685.1 Spirochaetota bacterium | reverse complement strand
ACTCGTCCTCCCTGGAATCGAAGTACCCTGCTTCCTTGCCCCACAGCAACCAGGTGAAGGCGAGCCTGTGGAACACCTGCCGCGCATCGTATTCGGCGTTGATTTCGAGCCGGTCTTTCGCTCCCTGGGCATTGCTCTTGGGAACAAAGGATTTCCAGGCTTGAGCCTTGTCGGGAGAGACGCCTGCCTTCCTGAAATATTTTTGGGCTATGATGTCCGTGGCTATCTGGCTCCAGGAAGAGGGAACTATCACCGCGTCCATCTGGAAAACCATTTTTCCATTCGGATTCCGTATTTCGCTCCGCCTCTCTTCCCACTCTATCCCATGGTAAGGACCGCTTTCTGGGGTGGTAAATCTACGCTCGAACTTCATCACTTCTCCTTGATAAAGGAAAACCACAAAAGAGAATACACGCTAATTCCACCACCTGTGCCGGATTGAGTTAGCAAGACCACCATCTATTGTGGTATTTCCAAACATTCTGAAGATAGACCCATTACGCCATAACCGCAAGGGGCCGACTATGAAAATCTCATCAAAAGTTGCTATTCTTCCGATATGAGACATATGAAGTCCCTGAAAGCCGCGGCTGGCTTGTTCCTCCTTCTTGCCTTCGGCGAAGCGGTCTACGCGGCGGGGGGGCAGAAGGTCTCATCATTTGCGCGGGAGCAGAAGGCCACCCTCCATTTCGATGTCCTCTCAGGGACCGGATACCTTGAAAAGGGTGGGGCCATCGTCTCCTTCGCTCTGGGTATTCCATTGGCGGTATTCGATTGGGAAAAGACCGTCCGAATTGAAGCTCCCTACCTTTCCGGCAACGAGGTAATCCTTCCCGACGAACTCGCCGCCATGGCCAAGGACTACTTTCTTCAGAAAAACCGACCTGCCCAAGAACGCTACTTTGTCGCCACCGTGCTGATAGACCCAGGGCACGGCGGAAAGGATCCAGGAGCAGTGGCCGAAGTGGAGGGGCGGCGGCTCCAGGAAAAGGATCTTACCCTGGAAGTCTCCAAAAGAGTCCTCGACCTCCTCAGGGCGCGCTATCCCGACCGGAACATCCTGTCCACCAGGCTGGGCGATACCTATCCTTCTTTGGAAGAGAGGGTTGCCAAGGCAAACTCGGTAGCGCTTAAGCCCAACGAGGCGGTCATCTACGTCTCCATCCACGCGAACGCCTCCTTCAACCGCAACGCCAAGGGCTACGAAGTCTGGTATCTGAATCCGGAATATCGGAGAACCGTGGTGTCCGAGGATCTGGTAAAGGAAAAGGGCAAGGATCTAGCCCCTATCCTCAATGCCATGCTGGAAGAGGAATTCACCACCGAAAGCATCATCCTGGCGAAAAATATCTACGAAAGAATCGGCAAGGAAATTGGCAGGTTCAGTCCCGGAAGAGGCATAAGGGCGGAAGAGTGGTTCGTGGTGAGAAACGCGAACATGCCGTCCGTATTGGTGGAGATGGGCTTTATCACCCATGGAGAGGAAGGGAAGCTTCTGGCGACCCAGGCCTACTTGAGAAGGATAGGCGATGCAATCTACAATGGCATCGTCGATTTCATAGATTATTTCGAAAGGTAGCGCGGTGAAGGAAAGAGTAACGCAGACCCACTCCAAACCCCTGTGGCTTCTGGTCTTTCTTTTCGCCATTCTCGGCATAGTCCTCTTTTACGGCCTCAGACCCGGGAAAGGCTTGGCGACACTTTACTTCCTCTCAAAGGACAATTCCTCGTACATCGCGGAAAAGAGGAATATCCCATTTTCTGGAACCCCGGAGGAAAGGGCCCAGGCTTTGTTTGATGAAATCCTGCTCGGTCCCCAATCGCGAAACGCCTCGCCTCTTTTCAAAGGCCCGGCGCGGCTTGCCTCTATACTCGATAGGGGAGGGAGGCTCCACGCGGATATTCGCCTCAGCTCCCTGTCCGACCTGGCGGTGGATATCGACATTGTGAAGAAAGCTCTTGCCAAGAGCCTTGAGCGTTCCTTGCCCGGCGCCGGCACCCTGGAACTCTATGTGAACGGCGCCCATATCCCCAACGGCCTTCCTGGCCTATGAGGCTGCCATGACGATAGAACAGTCGGTCTTGCTGATCCCCGACAAAGCCAAGCTGCAATCCCAGTACACAAGGCTCCTTCCAGGCTACGAGTCGGTCTTGCGGGAGTTCCTGGAGGAAGTCGCCCCTCTCTTGGCCTCGGGAGGCCTCAAACCTACCCTCAAAGGTCGAGTTAAGGATTTCGAATCCTATTATTCAAAAAAACTTAGACTGCTCAAGAAAGCGTGGACCGAGAAATCCGGACCCTTGCCGGTGAACGATGTGATCGCCATCCGGGTGGTCTGCCCATTCCTTGGAGATCTAGGGACGGCGGAAAAAATCTTGGCGAAGCACTATGAGGTGGAAGAGATCGAACGCATGGGAGCGGAAAGATCCTTCCGGGAATTTGGCTATGAGTCCATCCATGTCCTTGTTCGACTGCCTGAGAGGTTCCAGCCCCGCTGCCCCCAACTCGACCGGGGCGTCATAGAAATTCAACTGAGGACTATTCTTCAGGAAGCATGGGCAGAGGTGGAGCATGAGCTGGTCTATAAGGCCGAATTCACCCCTTTCGACGAGCCCATGAGGAGAAAACTCGCGGCGCTCAATGCCAACCTCACCCTTTCGGATATAATATTCCAGGAAATACTTGAATTTGAAAAAAGACTCAACACCGAACTAGGTCATAGGCGGGAAGCCTTCTACCGTCGGATCGAAGAAGTCTCTATGGATGCGGGTTCCGGTGGCACGGCGGAGCAGGACCTGGCCCCGCCTCCGGCGGACAGGGATTTCGACAGTCTCGGCGCCCTTGGCATGGACGGGCTTTTCCTCGCGGCCTTGGAAGCCCACAACAAGGCAGAATTCGACCGAGCCATAGATATCTATTCCGCCATCCTGGGCGAACAGCCCGAAAAGGAAATAGCTTCGGTGGTTTTCAAGCACAGGGGGATGGCGTTTTTCGCGCAGAACAAGTACGGAGAAGCCCTCGAGGATTTTTCCTCCTGCCTCGCAATGGAGCCAAGCTGCTACAAAGCCCTGTACTACCGAGGCGTGGTGAAGAGCATTCAGGACGACCTTGGCGGAGCCAGCGACGACTTTACCTCTGCCCTGGAAATCCATCCTTATCATTTTTATTCCCGCTACCGGAGGGCGGCCACTTTTTTCAGGCTCGGCGATATAGCGGGCGCCCATGCGGATTGCGAACTCGCGCTGCGGATAGAGCCTAAGAACCCCTTGGCCCTCCATCTGATGGATAGGATCAAGGCCGCGATGGCGAAGAACGACTTTTAGTCACCTTTTAGGTGATTGACAGAGCCGAGGCTTTTTGATACTTTGCACCCTGTCGAAAACGCAGTTAGGTCCCCATCGTCTAGCGGTCAGGACAGCGGGTTTTCATCCCGCCAACAGGGGTTCGATTCCCCTTGGGGATAAAGTGCAGACTGTCCGGGAAAAACCCGGACAGATTTTTTTTAGGAAGATCCTACACCCTATCCGTTTCCCTTTCAAATTCCTTATGCACATCCTCGTAGCCATAGGTGAGGCGTTCAGCCCTGGCAAGACTATCCTCGATGAAGACGCCCAGATCAAGGCCGGCATAGATTTCCTTCAATTCTCGCGCTTCGGGCTTGAGATTGGGGTGCTTGGGAGAAAAGAGCACGCAACAGTCCTCATAGGGGAGGACGGAAATTTCAAAGGTGCCGATTTTCTTGGCCATCAGGGTGATATCCTCTTTGTCGGTCCCTATCAATGGCCGGAATACCGGCAGGTCCGTGGGGGCTTGTGTCACCTGCATGGCCTCTGCGGTCTGGCTTGCCACTTGTCCCAGGCTCTCTCCTGAAATCAATGCTTTTGCCCTGATTCTCTTAGCAAGCCTGTCTGCCGCTTCCATCATGGCCATGCGGAGCATCAGGGTAGTTGCGTTTTCTGGGGCGGCTTTTTTTATTTTCATTTGGAGCTCCGTGAATGGCACAACCCAGAGACGCGTGTGTCCGCACCAAGCGCATACCCGCCTTGCAAGGCGCTCGACCTTTTTCTGGGCTTCCATGGACGTATAGGGATAGGCATGGAAATACACGCTCTCCAGGGCCATTCCGCGTTTCGCCATGAGATAGCCCGCCACAGGCGAATCGATGCCACCAGAGAGCAGGAGGAGGCCTTTGCCGGAGGTTCCGGAAGGGAGGCCCCGGGGCCCTTTTTCCGCATTTCCGTAGACATAGGCTCTTTCCCTGATTTCGATGGTTATGAGGAGTTCGGGATTCCGGACATCCACGGTGAAGTCCGGGAAGGAGGCGAGCACGGCTTCGCCCGCCGACGCAGACATTTGATAGGAGCCGAGGGGAAAGCTTTTGTCCGACCGCCGGGTTTCGACCTTGAAGGTTCTTAGGCCTTGGAGCGAGGCTTTCCGGGCCACTTCAAGAACGGTGCCTATGATTTTGTCCGATTGCTTCGCCCCATGATAGGCTTTGACATATCCGTTCAAGCCCGGGCAGTGGGCGAGCACGAAGGCCGCGGCGATTTCATGCTCCTGGTCAACGGAAAGGAAAAATCTTCCCGGAGAATCGCCTATCCTGCTGGGTATGGTTCCTAGGCGGTCTTTGATTTCCTTGATGAGTCTTGTAGTGAACTCTTTCTGGTTGTCTTGCTTGAGAAGGATCTCTCCTGGTTTTATGAGAAAAAAAGATTCCATAGTCCGTGGTTGTATCAGGTTTTCAGGCCTCGAAACAAGTCTTCCGCCTGGCTGAGGAACTCTTCTATCTGGGCGGGGGTTGTGGTTTCTCCCGTGGAAATCCGCAAGGAGGAAAGGGCGATTTCATCCTTCATGCCCATGGCCTTGAGGACCCGGCGATCGCCTTTTTTTTTGGTTGAGCAGGCTGAGCCAGTGGAGATGGCTATGCCTCGATCAGCAAGCGCCCTTGCAAGGACT
>VKGY01000112.1:6411-18121 GCA_008080685.1 Spirochaetota bacterium | reverse complement strand
GCCTTGGAAGGGGCGCGGAAGGAAAAAATGGAATGCCACCAATCAAATCCGCCGAAACCGCCAATCCGCGGGATCGAGCCAGCCTCAGGGCCGAAAGGTTCAATTCGGTACTCGCCGTCCTTCCCAAAACCGACAACTCCCCGTCATTCATGGTCTGGATTCCAATGCTGATCCTCGTAACCCCCGCCTCGGCCATGATATCGAGTTTTTGGGGATCCAAGGACTCGGGATTGGCCTCCACGGTCCATTCCTCCAAATCCGGCATGGCATAATTCCCTAGGGTGCCTAGGACTAGCGCAAGGCTTTCGGGATCCAAAACCGTAGGGGTCCCTCCGCCCACGTAGATAGTCCTTAGCCCCTGGAGAAACAAGGGCGATGCGGCGGCTACGCGCCGCGTCAGGTTACGAGCGTAGGACCTGGCCTGCGCCCGCGGAGCCTGCCCGAAGCCAATGGGCAGGGAGTGAAAGTCGCAGTAGGCGCATTTATGGGCGCAAAAAGGAATATGGAGGTAGAGGGAGCGAGGATATTCGAAGTCGAAGCCGGAATTTTGGATAAAATCGCCCAAGGTCATAGAAAAGAAAACCGGGAGAGAGGCCAGAAGCGGAGAAAGGGTTTGCCGACGATCCGCGATCTCGATACAGGTCCCCACAATATCGAGCCTGTGAAGGTAGCCCTGTCGTCGCTTGCGACAAAATACATACCCTCGGGTAATGCGATCGGCCCCCCCCCGGCGTTCAAAGGGATCGAAAGGTTGGCTTTTGAACCGGATCCTGCGTCCTTCAATGCGTAGGTCGAGGCGCTGGCAGCATACTCGGTCACGTAACTTCCCTGGCCTGGGCTGCGGATTTCAAAGAATCCTTGATGCATTCGCACGCTGTCCCCGGGAAGCCCAATGATCCTATAGATTCCTGGAATAATGCTTTCACTGCCAAAGCGCCGGCGGGCAGGAGAGGAATGCTGCAAGGTGAAGAAGCGTTCTAGGCTGTCCCATAGGGAGAAGAGAAAACCGTTGGAATTCGGATCCGTGGGGGATACGATGACGAGGTCTCCACGATCGAACCCAGCCAAGGGCGGCAGGGTGCCGAACCAAAGGGCGGCGCCGGAAACAATTGGAGATGCCAGGAGGCGGTCGCCTTCGGAAAGCGAAGGTTCCATGGAATCCGTCCCGACATGATAGGTGCGAAGGAGGAAGGCGCGTACGAAACCGACGAGCAATAAAAGCACAAGGATTCGCGCCACAACCTTTCGCTTGCGCCGCCGGGAAAATATCTTTTCCGTATATGACTTCCGCCGCCCGCCCATCCTCATCCTCGCCTAGGGTTCACCGGATGCCGCCTATCCTGCCGATTGGCCAATAGATGAACTTGGCTCTTCCCAATACCCGGTTGACGCTTACAGGGCCAAAATACCGGGCGTCCCTGGAATTGTCCCTGTTGTCTCCCATGGGAAACACCCTTCCGTCCGGAATGTACCACCCAAGGTTGTATCTTCTGCTAACCGCAGCAATCCTAGGATCCGAAGGGTCGATGTCCCTCAGCACCGAGGTCCTTGACCGGTCGAAGGCCAAGGCGTCCTTGTAGGCGACGGTAGTGGAAGGCGAACCAAGCCTGGCGGGCGGTTCAATGGAAGATTCCCGATAGGCGCTGATAGCCCCCACCGCCTCGATAAAGGGGTACTCGCTTTTTGACACCTGCCGGATTGCGTTCTCCCTCACTCCCAGGGATTCCATGAGCTGTTTTTCAGGAAACCACTTGGAAGAACCTTCTGGCCGAATATAGACCTCCCCCCTCTCCAGCTTGAGCCGATCCCCGGAATAGCCCACTGTCCGCTTTATGAGATAGTGGACCCTTGGTTCGCCATTGGCTTCCCTGTCGATGTCCACCATGGTGAGAGTAAGCATGTAGATCATTTGTTGAAGTATGGTGAATGCCGGGCCTTTCGAGAGGTAGGTTGGATTTTCAAAGACGATAATCTGTCCACGGGAGGGCTTGGAAAGGCCGGGAAGCTTGGCCACACCGGGAAGCAGCTCAGGGCCTAGCGAAAACTTGTCCACAAAGATCATGTCTCCCACGAGGAGGGTTTTTTCCATGGATTCCGAAGGGATCCGATAATTCTGGAAAACGTATTGGTTGATCACCAAGACAACGCAGGCTGCCCAGAGAATCGCAAGAACCCAATCCAGCACCGGGTGCCGATTCTGCTGGCGCATCTTCTCCCGCAGCTTGCGTTTAAGCCGCCAGGTGAGGAGTTTTTCCGTGAAGATCTGGAGTTTATCCATCCAATGGACACTAGCACGGGAGGACAGCGTTGACAAGGTCCGGATCCATCCTATACGCTTCGCCTGATGAAGGATACTCCCAAGAAGGAAGAGAAAAAAATCCAGAAGGCGGATATCGACGCCGCCTCGGTGAAACTCTCCCCGATAGCAGGCATCCCTCCTAGGATCTACCTGCCCACGATCTACGGATTAGCCCTCCTTCTTCTCCTTTTTTTGCTCCTAGTCCTTCCCGGCATCCGCAAGCCCGGAGCCTTGCTAGAATTTTCCGGTTTTCCTTCAAAGAGTGCAGTCCTCGTGGATGGGAAATACTCAGGATCCACAGAAAACCCAATTTTCGTATCCTCCGGTTCCCACCAAATCACTATAGAAAAGACCGGCTTTGCCTCCCAGAGCCTCGAGCTTGAGGTTTCGGGAAGAATCCTAGGAAGCGCATTTTTCCCCACCCTGCGCAAGGTTGGGTACAGCCTTAAACCCCAGGATTCTGAGCTCATCCTCTCCCGGGCATTTACTGAATACTTGAGTTGGTCCCTTGCGGGAAGGCCAAGCGCCCTCTACCAGGTACCCGCCGTCCTTTCTGAAGGGATGGAGGATTACCTCTACTCCCTTCGCGACCAGGCCGGCTCAAAAGGCCCCTCCCTAAGGCAATTCGTCGCTTCCGCCCTAGCGGCTACCACAAGCCCTGAAAGCGCACGCGACGGCCTGAAATCCGCAGGCCTCCTGGCTACCCGGGGAATTGCCAATCCCCTGGGGCTTTTGGAACTGTCCAGGACTCTTATGACAAGCCTAAGCCAAGGGAAGGCAGGACTATCCTGGATTAAAGACCTAGGGCTGTTGAAAGGAGAGGTGCCGGCTGTTTCCCTACCCAACAATCCCCCAACTCCTCCAAAATCCTCCATCCTCTTAGGCGGCCACCGCTTTATGCTTTTCGAACCTCTTACAATCACCCTCGTCGGCCAGGCCCCCTCGGGCGCCTTTTTCTCTTATAGCCTAGACCTAGGGGAGTTCGGCCTCGCCTCTGCTGAAGTCACTAGGGCTCAATGGGCTCAATTCCTGGATGCCAATCCATTCTGGGATCCTTCCAATAGGACGGTCTTGATAGAGAAGGGCTTGGCCGAGGAAGGCTACCTCGCCGACTGGACAGGGGTAAGGGACGGAACACCCGTGGTCGGCGTGTCGTGGCACTCTGCAAACGCGTACTGTCTCTGGCTTACCGAACGTTCAAGCGCCTATCGGGTCCTCCTACCCAGCGAGGCGCAGTGGGAAGCCGCGGCAACCCTCTCCCCCGCCAGCCCCGCCATCTGGTCCAACAAGGCCGCCTCAGGTCCCGCCCTCGCGGGAAGCCAGGGATGGGGCACCTCTGGATTCGCCGACCTGCTCGGCAATGTCTGGGAGTGGACGGATGACTGGTACCTGCCCTACCCAGCACTCGGCCAAGGAGGATATGGGGATTTCCACGGCTCGGAGAAGAGCGTCCGCGGCGGTTCGTGGGCTAACGCCCCAGGGAGCGTTGATGCCTATTCCCGTGGTGGTATTCCCCCCTCTCATGCCTCGGCCTTTCTCGGTTTCCGGCCGGCTATCGTAAGAAAATGAGCATCCCCGAAGNTACAGCGTGGAAGAAAGCTTCGAATGCGGCATAGCCCTGGCCGGAACCGAAGTCAAATCGATCAAGGACGGAAGGATCTCATTTCCCGATGCCTACGGAGAAGTCAGGTCCGGTGAGATTTGGCTCAAGAATTTCCGCATCGCCGAATACGTTTTCGCCTCAGTCTTCGGCCACGATCCCGACAGACCCAAAAAACTCCTCCTCCATGCCCAGGAGATAAAGCGGATTGACAGGAAAGCGAGGGAAAAGGGCTTTACCCTGATTCCCCTCTCGGTGTATCTGAAGCGCGGCCTCATAAAAGTAGAACTTGGCCTGTGCAAGGGTAAAAAGGCCTACGACAAGAGGGCGGATATCAAGGAAAGGGACATCGACAGGGAAGTGCGCAGGGAATTCAGGGCAAGGGACTGGTAGGATGCGCGTGACAGGCGGAAGCCTCAAAGGCAGGACGATAGAACCCCCCTCGGGAAGGCTGGAAATCAGGCCAGCCATGGATAGGATGAGGGAGTCGGTTTTCGCCGTCCTGGGCGACCTCTCGGGACTCTCCTTCCTCGACCTTTTCTCAGGTTCAGGGATCATCGCCCTGGAGGCGGCTTCTCGAGGCGCCGGTCCTATCGTATGCGTCGAACGGGACAGGGGGAAATTCCCCCTCCTTTTGAAAAATGTAGGGATCGCCCCCTTGAGGATCGAGTGCAAGGCCCAGCCTGTCGAACTTTTTCTCGAAAGGAACAAAACACCCTTCGACCTGATATTCCTCGACCCCCCCTTCCCCTACGCCTACAAGGAAGAGCTTTTAGCTTCAGTTGAAAGAGGGAAAAGCCTTGCGCAAAAGGGCCTGGTGCTCATCCATTTCCCCCGGGAGGATCGTCTTCCCGCCACCCTGGGGCGCCTTGCCCTGGAGGATGAAAGGGCCTACGGACGATCCATAGTCCGCTTCTATCGCTCGGCGTAGAGAAAAGAGACTATATCCTATATTTCTTGCTAATCTTTGGAAACAATAGTATACTAATTTATTGACCGGAAAGGCACCGATCTAAAAATAGCGACTATAAAATGTTGCCAATAAAAAATACTGCCTCCGGCAAAGAGGAAAAAATGAGCGAACCCTCCCCAAACGGCCAAACGGAAGATTTCGAGATTCCCGAGGCTCTTGAGACCGAGCTTAATGAGATTGCAGAAGCTTCCAAAAAAGGGTACCAACTCTTAAAAGAGAACCGCTACGATGAAGCCATCGACTGCTTCGCCCAGATTTTGGAAAAGGACAAAGAGAACAACTACGCCTTGGTGGGCTTAGGCGACGCCGCCAGGAAAAGAGGGGCCTACCGGGACGCCGCGGATCATTATCGCCGCTGCCTTGTCTATCATCCCGGCAACAGCTACGCCCTTTTCGGATTAGCTGATTGCTACAAGGCACTCAACCAGTACCATAAGGCAATAGAGATCTGGGAGCAGTACCTCCTCCACGACAACACCAACATCACTGTCCTGACCCGTGTGGCCGACGCGTACCGCAAAGTTCACGATTTCCGCAAATCCAAGGCGATTTACCAAAGGGTGCTGGAGATGGAGGCGGACAACCATTACGCCCTGATCGGCCTCGGACACCTCCACTACGACTTCAAGGAGTATAAGGAAGCCTTGAGCTATTGGCAGCGAATGGTTGACCTCCAGGGCGAGTCCGTGGATATCCGGGTCCTCACCTCCATTGGCAACTGCTTCCGCAAGCTCAAGCAATTCGACAAGGGCATACCCTACTTCGACAAGGCTCTCCAAAGGGAGCCTGCGAATTTC
Source organism: Spirochaetota bacterium (assembly GCA_008080685.1). Taxonomy (GTDB): domain Bacteria; phylum Spirochaetota; class Spirochaetia; order Treponematales; family Rectinemataceae; genus VKGY01. The sequence continues at coordinate 12,452 of VKGY01000112.1, read as the reverse complement.
TACGCCCTCTTCGGCATAGCGGACTGTTACCGAGGCGTGGGCAAGCAAGAAAATTCCCTGATCTACTGGAACAAGATCCTGGAAAAGGATCCCAAGAACAAGGTCATCCTTACCCGCGCGGGTGACGCCTACCGGGTCTTGGGCCAGTTGGAAATGGCGACCAAGTACTACGAGGACGCGCTGAACATCGAATTCGACGTCTACGCCATCCTCGGCCTCGCGGTCATAGCCCGGACCCAGGGCAAATGGGAGGCCGCCATTACCAGCCTAAAGCTCCTGGTTCAGAACGATCCCAAAAATTACCGGATCTACCTTGAACTTGCCCAGTGCTACATAGCCTCGGGGCAAAGATCCCAAGCCTTGGAAATCCTCCAGGATTTCCAGAGGACAGGGATCAAGAACCCCTTCATCCAGGATGCGATCCAGAAGCTTTCATCAAGGCCTGCGTAGGCCTTGATGCCAAAGGAAGTCTACCTTTCAGGACTCTTTCCGCAGGAGATCTCGGAACTCCTAGGCTACGAGAAGCGGTGGCGGGCCGATCAAATCTACTCTTGGATCGTTAAGGCCCGCCCAGATTTTTCTTCCATGAGCAACCTGCCCGCTTGCGAACGGGAAGATCTTCGCCTGCGGTTTGGCGATCTCAGGTCTTCCAGGATAGCATCGGAACTCGAAGATCCCGATGGGTCTCTCAAGCTTCAGATACGGCTCAGGGATGGATCGGCGGTGGAGTGCGTCCTCCTTGAGGACATAGAAGGCAGGAAGACCGCCTGCCTCTCCAGCCAAGTAGGCTGCCCTATGGGCTGCACCTTCTGCCGAACTAGCCAGCTGGGATTTTTGCGCGACCTCGGCCCGGACGAAATAATGGAACAGTTCTATTTCCTCAAGGAAAAGCGGGGATTTGTCTCCAATGTGGTTTTCATGGGGATGGGAGAGCCAATGCTCAACCTGCCCGCGGTCCGCAAGGCAATCGCCCTCTTGTCCGACCCGAAAGGAATAGGCATGTCCTTGAGGAAAATCACCATCTCGACCAGCGGCGTGGTTCCGGGCATCCTTGACCTTGCCGCCTCCGGCCCCAAGGTCAGGCTGGCCGTATCCCTTACCGTCGCTGATCCTGAGCTCCGCAGCGCCATGATGCCGGTGAATCGAAGGTGGAACCTCGCGGTCCTCAAGGAAGCCTTGTTGGCCTACCAGGAAGCCACGGGTGAAAGGATCACTGTGGAGGCCGTCATCATAGGCAATAAGAACGCTGGGAAGGAACACGCGAAAATCCTTGCCGATTGGGTGCGTCCCTTGAAAGCCCAGGTCAACATCATCCCCTGGAACCAGGTGCCGGGAACCGACAATACGGCGCCCAGCGCCGCCCAGATCAGCGCCTTCGTCGACACCCTGGAAGCCCAGGACATCACGGTTGTCAAAAGGATGTCCCGCGGGCGCGGGGTGATGGGCGCTTGCGGCCAACTGGGCGACACGCTCAAGCTCGGAAACCCTTCGACTTAAACTCCAATCTCCTCTTCCGCTTGGCTAAATCCTCCAATAGCCGCCAGCGCAATGCCTCGGAGATACGATGAGACCCGCCGATTATCCCAGACTCGGCGGCCAAGAGCGTTGCCGCCCTTTCCACGCAGGCCAAGGCCGCGGAGTAATCCAGGCTCCGATGCTCCCAGTATTTTGCCTTCGCCACGCTCACTCTCGGATCGTTTTCCACCAAGGACATGAGAATCTTCTCATAGCTAGACCAATCTCCCTCGCGGCGCAGCAAGCTCGCAAGCCTGAGGCCAGCCATGGAGTCCCCCTCCACGACGGCTTCTTCCAGCAAAGCGATTCCCTCCGACCTTCTGCCAAGGCCGATAAGGATTGTCGCGAGGGCGCTGTGGCGCACCCTTGCTCGGGCCGCCTGCCTGATCGGATTTTCTGCGATCTTGTTCATTAGGATGAAAACCCGGGCTAGGGAGACAATATCCCTGACATTGTGGGCGAATACCCTGTCCATGAGTGCCCGAGGATCCTCGAGGCCGTTTCCCCGTCCGCCCGCCGAATATGCCAGCCAGATGCGGGGGATTAGAAATCCTGGAATATCGTCAGTGCGCTGGTAGCCTAGAAGCTCCGATTCCAATGCCTTAAGGGCGCAGGAGGAAAGGGAGCCAGACCAGAATCTCCGAACTGTCTTCAATGCGTCGATGTGGCTGAAGTCCTGGCATGGAATCCGGTTGAGGATGCACCTGGTTCTCAGCAAAGGCATGTCGAAGCTTGCACCGTTGTACGTCACGACGGTTCCTCGTTCCGCCAGGTTACGGAGGACCCGTGCGAGGAAGGCCGGCTCTCCAGGAAAATCGTCGATGAAGACGTTCAGAACCACGAGGTTTTGACCCTCGAACCATCCGATTGCGGCAAGAAAGGCTATAGTTCCCGCACCTCCCGAAAGTCCCGTGGTCTCGAAATCTAAAAACGCCAGATCCTCGAAACGACCGGAACTGGAAGCCGCGCCGCCCGCTTGGGCAAAGAGCCTTGGGTCATAGCCCCTCTCGAGATCCGCAGGATCGAGAGCGAAGGAGGTTTCCGTGAGGCGCCAGTATTCATGGGGTTCTCCGGCCTCCCAACCCGGAGGCGGCCCCACTGTCCTAGGGGTGGGAGCCGGAGGCGATGGAGCGATAGAGCCCAAATCCTTCAGCCTTGAAAGCCGCGATTTAAGACCGCCCATGATGGCAGCTCCTCATTGCCCGGCCAAAACCGAAAGGAACTTGGCCACAAGCCCCTTTCTTCCCTCGACGCCGACGCACGAAGGACAACCCGATGCGCAGCCGCAGGAGGAAAGGATCTCCGATGCGGCGCCCATCAAGGGACCGAGCTTGTCAGACAAGGCCTCCGCCAGTCCTGTGCCACCGGGATAGCGGTCGAATAAATATATGGCGGGAATTTGAAAATGCGGATCTCTCACCCTCTCGCTCACCCCAATATCCCTTTGGTCGCAGAGAACAAATATGGGACAGAGAGACCTTATCACCGTCGCCGCTCCCGACAGGGCTGACGCCGCCCGGGAGGGATCCATGGCGGAGAGAAAGTCTCCGGAGGGGCTACCCGGTGGAAAGAGCAGGCTCAAGGCCCGGGTCTGCATCTCCTCGGGAGGAAGGGATATTTCCCCGTAGCCCACATTCTCGTTATACTTTTCCGCTTGGCTTCTCACAAGGACATCCCCGAGGGACCAGCGGAACAGCTCGCCCCGGGCCACGGACACGGAACCTTGCGCATCCTCTGTGAGTACCTTGAGATCGGTTTTCACCACCGCGTCGGTCCAATATTCCAAAGAGCTCTTTTCCACCTTGCAAATCCTAGCCTCAATATCCAATTTCTTAACCTGATATTGGATGCCCAGATGAATATAGACCGCCTTGTCGAATATAAGTTCCTTGGCGCTGGGCCTATCCATCTCGCCGATCACCTTCGAAGAACCCGCGGTCGCATCGATGATGACCACATTGTCCGCTCCGGCGGAGCGCAGGGAAATCTTCTCGCTGGGATAGCCTTCGTCGGACCAATGCCATTTCCCCTGGGTGTGGCGTACCGCGCCGCCCTCTTCCAGAAGCTCCAGGGCGTCCGAGGTCTGGTCCGCCTCGTCGCGGCCAAGCCTTTCGCCATCCAGGAAAGGCAGCTCGAAGGCGGCGCATTTCGCATGGTCTACGAATATGTACGGATTGTCCAAGTCGATCCGGGCCTTCTCCGGGGACTGGGAGAGGAAATATTCCGGATGCCGGGAAAAGTATTGATCCAGGGGCGAGGAGGTGGCGACGAAAATGGCGATGGAGGCTCCGCTTCTCCGCCCCGCCCTGCCCGCCTGCTGCCAGAAGGAAGCCATGGATCCCGGATACCCTGCGATCACCGCCGCGTCGAGGCCTCCAATGTCGATGCCCAATTCCAGCGCGTTGGTGGAAACCACGCCGTGGACGGTGCCTTCCCTCAGTCCCTTCTCAATCGCCCTCCGTTCGGAAGGAAGGAGCCCTGACCTGTAGGGTCGCACAGCGATGCCCCGGTTGTCGTTGTAGAAATTCGCCAGGCTTTCATTCATGTAGGCCGAGACCAGTTCCACCTGGAGCCGGGATCGCGCGAACAGGATGGTCTTGACGCCTAAGCCCAACAGCTTGAGGGCGATATCCTGGGATTCCAGCTCGGCGCTCCTGCGCATGCCGCGAACCGGGTCTTCCAAGGGAGGATTGTAGAAGGCGACGATCTTGTTCCCCGCCCCGGCCCCCGAACTATCGATCAAGGTTACGTCTTCCTCAACCATGGCCATGGCGAGTTCGTCGGGGTTTCCGATGGTGGCCGAGCTGAAGATGAACCGTGGAGCGGAGCCGTAGAAGGCGGCGATGCGCTTGAGCCGGCGGATCACATTGCCCACGTGGCTTCCAAATACCCCGCGGTAGCTGTGGAGCTCGTCCACCACCACATATTTGAGTCCGGAAAAGAATTGGACCCATTTGGCATGGTTCGGCAGGATCCCCGAGTGAAGCATGTCGGGATTGGTGATCACGATCCTCCCTAAAGTCCTGGCTACCGCCCTTAGGGAAGACGGGGTATCCCCATCGTAGGTTTGAACCTTGAGGCCCAATTCTCCGGCGAGGCTCACCTCGTTGAGCTCAGCCTGCTGGTCCTGAGATAGGGCCTTGGTGGGGAAGAGGTAGAGAGCCCTGGCCTCGGGGTTTTCCAGAAGGGTTTGGATGACAGGCAGGTTGTAGCAGAGGGTTTTGCCTGAAGCGGTGGGGGTCACCACCACAAAATTCCTGCCTTGTCGGGCCAATGCGTAGGACTGTGCCTGGTGCGTGTACAGGGCGCGGATTCCCCTAAGCTCCAAGGCCTTCCGGAGCGATGGATGGATTTCCGCGGGGATCTCCGCAAACAGAGGAACCCGGGAGTCAAGGCGCCTAACCCATGAGAGTTCCCCCTTGGCAGCAAGCCAGGCGAGGAAATCCGGCGCGAAATCGGTAGCAGTTTTTCTGAACATGGAATATACTTTACACACCCGGACCACGTAGGTAAACAGATGTGTATCTGTTTTCCCGACAGAACACTAAAAAGGGGAGAATCATGAATAAAGTGCTCTCGATAGTCCTCGGAGGAGGCAAAGGTACTAGGCTTTTCCCATTGACCAAGGAACGCTCCAAGCCTGCCGTGCCCTTCGGAGGAAAGTTCCGCATCGTGGATATTCCTCTTTCCAACTGCATCAACGCCGGCTTCAGGCGGATCTACATCCTCACCCAGTTTAATTCCGCCAGCCTCCACCTCCATATCGCACGATCCTACAATTTGGGGGATTCGTGGAAATCCTCGCCGCCGAGCAGACACCCCGGCATTCAGGCTGGTACGAAGGAACCGCCGACGCAGTGCGGAAGAATCTCATCCATTTCCGCCCCCAAAACCCCTCCCATTATTTGATCGTGTCAGGAGACCAACTCTACCGCATGGACTTGGCGGACATGTTCAAGAAGCACCTGGAATCAAAGGCCAGGCTCACCATCGCGGGAACCATGGTGGATAGGCAGACCGCCAGCGCCCTGGGTATCATCAAGGCTAACGCAAAGTCCTTCATCGAATCCTTCATGGAGAAGCCCGGCCCTACCAAGGACATCTCAGACCTGCGCCTTCCTTCGGCCATACGCCCGCCCTCGGCCTCGTCGGACAAGGACTACCTCGCTTCCATGGGCATATATATATTCGATGCGTCCTTGATGGAAGAAGCCTTGGCAAGCGACGCAAACGATTTCGGCAAGGAGGTCATCCCCGACATCCTGACTAAGGAAAAAATCCACGCCTATCTTTTCGACGGGTATTGGGAAGACATCGGGACTATCAAGAGTTACTATGACGCCAACATCCAGCTCACGGACATGAATCCCCAATTCAACTTCTACGACGAAACCAATCCCATCTACACCCACAACCGGAATCTTCCGGCCTCCAAGCTCAACTATTGCACCCTCAACCAAGCCCTCGCCACGGACGGTTGCATTATCACCAACGCCTTCATCTCCCGATCCATCGTAGGCATCAGG
>VKGY01000112.1:0-6394 GCA_008080685.1 Spirochaetota bacterium | reverse complement strand
ATCATAGAGTCGGGAGCCAGCTTGGACGGGGTAGTCTGCATTGGGGCCGACCGCTTCGAGACGGACGAGGAAAAGCGTCAGAACTCCCTAAAAGGCATTCCCAACATTGGCATAGGCGGGGGAAGCATCATAAAGAAGGCCATAATCGATAAAAACGCCCGAATAGGCTTCAACTGTCGGATAGGGATAGATGAGATACCAAGGCCCGACGGAGAATACCCGACCCACTTTGTGGTGGACGGGATAATCGTAATCCCCAAGAATACGATCATCCCGTCAGGTACCAATATCTAGCCGCTTATCCGGTAACTAAGGACATCGCTTCAGCGAGGTCTGGATCGTCCTTCAGATAGTGGATCTCCGCCTCCTGGGCCGAGAGACCAACCAGTTCATGGCTCATGTAGTGGATCCAGGTTTCATCCTCGGGTTTCTCAATCAGGATCTTCCTGCACCAGTAGTCTGGGTGGATAGGCAGGGTGTCGGGGAGATGGGAGCGAACCTTGTAGTCGTGGACAGCGATCTTTATGTTCGACCTGTCCACACCCTTGGCCATTATCACTTCAGCCAAGTAGTTAATGGTTCTTCCGGAATCGTAGACGTCGTCCACCAGGAGAATCTTGTCCCCTGCACGGAGAAAATCCGGGCTGTAGGTCCAGCCGTCGATCTTTATCGCCTCCTGGGTGCTCACGTCCGTATAGGACCGGGCTACCACGGCGGCGTAGAATACCGGCTTCCCCAGATGCTTTATGAATTTGAAATATTCGCTGATCACGTTGCCCATATAGGCGCCACCCCGGAGCGAGACGTAGATCACGTCGGGAATGAAACCGTCCTTGTAGATGCGGTAGGCCAGTTTCATAGCGTTGTTCCGGATAAGATCATAGGGCACGAATTCTTTGTGCATCGGGGAACCCCTCGGGAATCGGGTTTATCTCATCGATGGTTTGGCATAAACCGAAGAAGCCCCAGGGGTGCTGGGGCTTCCTTTCCAAAATCGGAGAATAGCTGGACTATACCCTCAGTCTTTATTAAAAGCAAGGGTATCTATCGTCTGTTCCTCCCTCACCACGGTGAATTGCAATTTCCGCTCCTTTGGGTCATTGAGGAGGCTGTAGAAATCGAGGACTGAATTCACAGCCTTGTCATTGACCTTGACGATGATGTCCCCGGCCTTGACGCCTATCACCGACGCGGGACTTCGGCCGATCACCTCGGTCACTAGGACTCCCTTCTCCACGCCTTTAGGAAGCCTCTTCGGATCGATGGTGTCGGAAGCTAGGGAAAGCACCGATACGCCGGGGAAAAGATCCTTGTTGTTGCTCGCCACCGAGGGATCGCGAAGGTCGATGTTCACCTTGAGGCTCAAAGCCTTGCCCGCCCTTACCACGTCGATGACCGTGGAGGTTCCGGCGGGAATATCGCCTATGCGGCGAACCAGTTCGCCCTGAGACTTCACAGGCTGCCCCCCCACCGCGGTGACAAAGTCGCCAGGAAGGATCCCTCCCCTATCCGCGGGACCGTTTTTGAATACCTGGGCGACGAATGCGCCCTTCAAGGAATCCACCTTAAGCTCCTTGGCGGTCGCCGAGTCGCCGGTGACGCCCAGGAGGCTCACGCCCAGCCAGCCGTAGCGGATCTGCTTATAATTGATAAAATCGTCGATTGCTCCCTTTACATTGTTGATAGGAATGGCGAAGCCGAGGCCGATTGAACCTCCCGTGGTGGACGCTATCCACGTGTTGATGCCCACGACCTCGCCCCTGATGTTCACCAAGGCGCCGCCTGAATTGCCCTTATTGATCGCCGCGTCCGTCTGGATGAAATCGTTGATGTTGCCTCCGGGACCGCCGGCCCTTCCCACCGCGCTCACAATCCCGGCGGTGACAGAGGACACCAAGCCCAGGGGGCTGCCCACGGCGATGGCCCAATCTCCCACCTGTATGGCCGAGGAATCGCCCAAGGTGGCGATTTTAATGTTGGCGTCCTGGGTTTCAAACTTGACCAGGGCAATGTCCTTGCGCGCATCGGTCCCCACCAGGGTTCCGTCGAACTTCCGTCCATCGCTCATGATGACCCGGATCTTGTCGGCTTTGCCCACCACATGGTCGTTAGTCAGGAGATAGACTGTCTTGCCATCCCGCCTGACTATGACGCCCGATCCGAGCCCTTCATTCTGATAGGGAAGCAAGGGACCCTCCCCCCTATCGTTTGGTCCATAGAAAAACTCAAAGGGTATCGACTGCTGGGTGCGGGGGCTTTCCACGGCCTTCTCGACCACTTCAAGCTCAACCACAGATGGCTGCACCATATCCGCCACGTACCTGAATGCGTTCTGAACCGCCTCAGCCTGGGATAGGGCGGCGCCGATCTCCGGCGACACCTGGACCCGGGGCGTCTCCGCCTGCATGGTGGGAAGGGAAGGACCTGTATCCCGGGAAATGAAGCCAAGGCTCCTCCCTCCCACGAAAGCGAGGACAAAGCCTATTGTTATTCCCAATACTATGAGATTCGCGATGAAAAAATTCCTGGATTTGTTGTTTTTCTCAATTTCCATGCCTTATCTCCTAATAGGAATCAAATACTTTCTCACCTATATAATTAAAAATAACGAATTTCGTTACAGGAGGAAACGTATATCAGCAATTCCAGGAGGTTAGGACTTCCCGCCCCTCTTCGGTCACAAGCACGGTGTGTTCGTAGTGTGCGGAGAGGCTACCGTCCATGGTGACCACTGTCCAGTCATCGTCGAGGACTTTTACATCAGCCACTCCGGCGTTAACCATTGGCTCCAAGGCTATCACCATCCCCGGCAAAAGACGTGGATTGGGGCCGGAGGAGACATAGTTGGGTATCTGGGGATCTTCGTGGATGTCCAGTCCAACGCCATGGCCGCAATACTGGCGGACCACCCCATAGCCGTTCTGTGTAGCCAGGCTGAAAACCGCCCTTGCGATGTCATGGATCCGGGCACCGGGCTTGACCGCGGCGATAGCCCTGTCCAGGCATTCCCTCGTCACCGCCAAGAGTCTTCCGGCCTCGGGGCTGATCCTTCCCACAGGAAGGGTAATGGCGGCATCTGAATAGTATCCCTTGAGGTCTATGCCGCAATCGATTCCGATAATATCGCCCTCAAGCAAGGTGCGGCGGTCGGGAATGCCGTGAATCACAATCTCGTTCACCGAGAGGCAGAGGGTTCCCGGGAACCCTTCGTATCCAAGGAAGGCGGGCCTTCCTCCCCGGCGAAGGATAAAATCTTCAGCGGCCTGATCCATTTCCACGAGCGAAACCCCCGGCTCGACTAGGGGTTTTAGAAAGGCCAGCAATTCCGAAAGGAGGGCGCAGGATTCGCGGATTCCCTCGATCTGTTGTGGATTCTTAATCTTTATCATTGGTAAGGTCTTTTCTAATCCCGTCCAGAACCCCGTTGATGAATTTGTAGGAATCGTCGGAACCGAACTCCTTGGATATCTCTATGGCCTCGTCGATGGTGATGCCCGGCGGAATGTCGTGTTGGAACATCAGGCAGTACGCTCCCATCCTGAGTATGGCCAAGTCGACCTTCTTGATCCTCTCGAAGGGCCAATGGGAAAGATGCTTTTCGATGGCGGCGTCCAGGGCTTTCTTGTTTTCCATGACGCCAACGATGATAAACTTGCTGAAGGTGAGGAGTTCCTCCTCCATCTGCCCAATTTTCCCTTCCTCCACCCAGGAAAAGCCCAGGAGTTCGTCCAGGGAGGCGTGGGAGACTTCCCATGCGTAGAGGGCTTGGAAGGCGAGGATGCGGGCTTTACGCCGGGATGCCATGGAACGCCTCCTGGGCTACCACTTGAGATTTTCCTCAAATACTCTGATGGAAGCCTCTGTCCGGAGCTTCTTGATGAGCTCGGATTCCAGGGAGTCCATGAAACGTACCTCTTTCTCCTCCGCAAGTTGGTACATGAGGAATTCCTGGATGGTTATATTTTGGTTGCCCGGGACCGTATCCGAGAGGCCTAGTTGTTTCTGGGGAAGGAATTCGTTAGCCCGCACAATCCGATATCCCGTGGGGCTCTCCACCATCGGGGAGATGTCCCCGGTCTTGAGTTTGAATACGGCGTCGAACAGTTCCGCGCCGAATATAGTCTTGTTTAAGGCGGAAGCAATTCCTTGAATGATCTCCTTCTGCTTCTTTACGTCGGCATCGCTTTTTGCCCGGTTGTCCGCGTAAAGGATGCTCACCCTCATGGTATCTGGCCTTACAAGGCTGGCCCTGGCAAGGTCGTAGGCCTTGAGTATGTCGTCTGCGGTGGGAGGAGTCAGGGCTGCCCTCATTTCGGCGCTTTTCTTAGTGGTAACATAGTTTTCAAAAAGCAGGCGCTGCCTGATGTAAACTTTCGGTTCCACAAAGACGCCTGAAGCGCGCAACGAGGCTTCAAGGTCGGCGTCGGTGGTGGTAGGTCCGAGGGCGGATTTCATCTGGGAGAGGGCTTTGGCGAGATCGTTGTCGGAGACGACTATCTTTTCGCGCTCGCAGAATTGCACGAACAGGAGGCTATTGATTCTCGCGTCCAATACTTGCTTTATCTGCTCCGGAGTGAACTTTGCTTGGGAGGCTTTTTCAAGCCGCTCCACATCGCCCTTCAACTGCCGCACCGAGATAACTTCTTGGCGGCTCAGCTTGATGGTGGCGGCGGGCTTGTCTATGGTGGTCTGGGCACCAGTCAAGGACACGATGAAGAGGACGAAAATCGCGGGGAGGACTCGTTTCATCTTGTACATACACTCCAGTAGAAAAAATGCATTGGGCAAAAAAATGCCCGCTATCTACAGAACATCTAAAAGACCGGAAAGTAAGGGACTAAATTTCTCCCACTTCGGCCAGCCGCCGGCGGACCGCCGCAAGGCCTGGAAGCCGGGGGACCAAGGAGATCGCCCTTTCCAGGGACTCCCTCGCTTGCCCATACTCATGGCGCCTCAAGTGGACTTCGGCCTTTTTCCTCAGGAATTGGGCTGAATCCCTTTCGCCGATCTCAAGCCCTATCGATTCCTCCAGCCTGTCAAGGTAGTCCTCTTCGTCTATTCTTCCAGGCATCTTTTGAAGAACCAGGGTGCGATACTTTAGGGCGATCACGTCGAAGTAATACCGGAACCAGGATTTTTCCTTCTCCATGGCGATAAGCCGCTTATAGATCGCATACGCGCGGAGCAGGCGACCCCTCTTTTCGTACTCTTCGGCGAGGCAGTACTCTGCGTCCATGGCATCGCCGCGGTCCAGCCATCGTTCAAGACGAAAATCGCCCAAAGACTTTGAGCGCTCGTACACGGCGATGGCTTCGTCCTCCAGGTTGTGGAGCAGGTCGTATACGATCAGCTTGGCCTGGCTCTCGGGATCCTGAGGCCTAGCCTTGAGAAAACTGCGGTAATCGAAGCCGCCTTGCTCTAATTTTTGTTTGCGGAGAACCCTGTCGTAGACGCGGCGTTTTTCCGCGTCGGAGAGGATACGGTAGGCTTCAAGGATAAGACGCATAGCCGATTCGCGCATGGACTTGAATGGGGTTTTGGAGGTCTTCGTTCCCGCGAGGCTTTGCGGAACTTCGCGGGAATCCGCATCCTCCACGGCCATGTCGGGATGATATTTCTTTGCCTTACGGCGGAAGGCGCTCTTAATCGCGGTTTGGTTGGAATCGGGGTCAATCCCGAGAACATCGTAGTAGTTTTCCATCCCTCACCCCCGGATAAGCGGCGCATTTCTCGCCGCCTCCCTGGCCTGGATCGAGGTAGCCACCACATCTCCCATCGGAACCACCATTCCCTCTTTCTCCATTTCATTCATGAGGTTGGACAAGGCTTTCTGAGGCCTGAAGCCCTTTTTTCTCAGCAGCGCCATGGCCCGCTTGCCCGTCAGGGAACACCCGGCGAAGGTTTGGCGGATGGAATTCCCGAACGAAGCTCCCCAACCACGAGGCTCGGCGCACACTACGAGGAAATCAAAGAAGGAGAGCCGGGATTCAGGCTGCCTGAAGCCTTCGCACTGATGGCCTTGGCCCACGAATTCCCTTTCCACTGCTTTGGCCATTTCCGCCAGAGCGGCGGAAGGTTGTTCACTTACGGCAATGACGGCTATTCGCATGCTTCCCTTGATCCTACTATACCAGCGAAAGAAAATTGTAACAATCAGGTTAAATGCAAAAACCTGCGTCCGCAAAGACGCAGGTTTCCTTTATCCATGAGAGATTAGCGTCAGTTAGAAGGTTTGGCGGGAGTCTCAGCGGCCGGAGCGGGAACCTCCGGAGCGGCATCCGGCTTCCACCATTCCGAAGCGGTGGACTGCTGCTGGGTCTGCTGCTCAATTGCTATCTGCTGGACGTTTCCCGTGGAAGATCTGTTGATCAAGGCCATGGAAAAGGCGGCGACG
>VKGY01000111.1 GCA_008080685.1 Spirochaetota bacterium | reverse complement strand
AGCTCGTTGTGCGCTACCATGGGCTGTGCAGGACTCTCCATGGAGGCGTTGTGCGGTCTATGGACGCTTCGACGGGCGAGGCAATCCAGGATTTCTGCCCTTGGTGGTCGAGCTTCGAGGCGGCCAGAACCTTTGCGGAAATGCATGCGTTGGCTGATACCGATGCCGGGAGGGAATACTGCGCCGAGGCCTTCGATTCCTACCTTGGAACCATAAAAGCCGCATATCTGAAGCCCTCGTCGATCGGCATACCGGTGCAAACCATATCCTACGAAGGGAAGGTCCTTTCCATCATTCCCGCCACTCCGGATATCGACGCGGGCTACCATACGGGAATGCCCCTATTGTCGGCCTACGAACTTTTCGCATGCCAAGATGCAGGCGGCGGACTTCTTTTCGGCGCCGGCGAGGCGGAAATTCCCCCAAGGCTCGGCGTCCGCCTGCAAGGCCACACGGCGCGGACCGAGACGGCGGACGCCGAAATGGACCGTCTTAAGACGCGTTGCCTGATCCTGCGAACTCCCTGGACTCAGGCGGCGATCATCTCCGCCGATGCGCTTGAGTTCTCCCATCCATGGTCCGAATCGGTCTGCCGGGAATTGGAACAGCGCTGCGGTCTTTCCGCCGATGCGACGCTTTTGTTCGCCACCCATACCCATACTGCTCCCCCAGCCATACGTCTCGGCCTACTGGACGCGGATGAAGAATTCCTCGCCTCGCTCAAGGCGCGCATCCTTGAGGCGGCGGAGAAGGCTTTCGCCTCCATGGAGCCTGGAACGCTGTGGTTTGCCACAGCCAGCAGCGGAAACCTGGGGATAAATCGCCGCACCAGGGATCCCAAAACCGGCGCGATCCGGATGATGCCCAATCCATCAGGCCCGAAAGACAAGGAAGTGCCGGTTCTCTGGCTTGAGGACGCCGCAGGCGCGCCAAGATGCCTTGTCGTCAATCCGGCGATCCACCCAACCGCCCTGGGGGTCTCCATCCACCAAATCTCCGCCGATTATCTCGGGCGGATGGCCGAGAGCCTCAAGGCCGCCCTTGGCCAAAGCCTTTTGGTGCTTCCTCTCCAGGGGGCTTGCGGGGATGTGCGGCCTGCAGTCCTCGACTCAACTGGAAAAGAATTCGCCGAAGGCCGGGAATCCGACATCCAGCGCATGGGCATGAGGCTGGCGCATAACGTCATGGCGGCCATGGCCCAGAGCTTTAAAATAGCCGCGCCAGACCTGGCCGTCCTCACTTGGGAGGAGGAATTCCCCTTCGCCGATCCTCCTTCGGGCGAAGCGTTGCGCGATCTTGTCCTCGCGGCGCGGGCGGAAGCGGGGATTTCCCCTGAATCAGCCACCTTCTCCGCCAAGCACGACAATCCCTCTCTCATGGCCGAAACCTACGCCGCCTGGGCTCAGAAATCCCTGGCGGAAAACTATGATTCCCAAGGCCGATACATAGGCCCGGCCGGCGCGAAAGCCCGGATAAGCCTCCTCCGGCTCGCCGAGGGGATTTATCTATTCTGCCTGCCCGGCGAAGTCTTCGCGGGCATAGGCCTTGGGCTGAAAAAGCGGGCAGCCCCGGCTCGTCTCATGCTTGGAGGCTACTGCGGCGGTTCCCTTGGGTACATGCCCACACAGAACGCTTTTTCGGAAGGGGGCTACGAAGTGGAATCGGCCTATCGTTTCTATGGTTATCCGGCAGCCCTGGCGCCCGGCACGGAAGCTCGCCTCTACTCGATCTTCGATGCGATGAAAACAACCTTGGAAAAGGAGAACCCTATATGAAAACCCTGGCGATCCATGGCGGATCTGGGACGATCCAATCCGAGCCCAAGGATCTCTTCCTCTGGCCGATAGTCACCGAGGAGGATGAAAGGGCCGTCCTGGAGGTCTTGCACCAGCGCAGCATGAGCGGCACGGAGATCACCAAGAAGTTTGAGGCTGAAATGGCCGCCTGGCTCGGCGTTGACTACGCCTTGGGATACTGCAACGGAACAGCCGCCATCCTCGGCGCCATGTACGCTGCGGGCCTAGGCGCAGGCGACGAGATGATCTGCCCCTCCATGACCTACTGGGCCAGCGCCGCTCCCGCCTTGAGCCTGGGCGTGGCAGTCAATTTCGCGGAGATCGAAGAGGGGAGCCTCTGCATTGATCCCGAGGATATCGAGCATCGCATCGGGCCCCGCACCAAGGCGATCATGGTGGTCCATTACGCAGCCCACCCTTGCGACATGGACCGCATCCTGCCCATAGCCCGCAGGCACGGCCTTGTGGTGATAGAAGACGCCTCCCACGCCCAGGGTTCCAAGTACAAAGGACGGGCCTGCGGAACCTTGGGCGATATTTCAGTGATGAGCCTCATGACCGCCAAGGCTTTTGCCACCGGCGAGGGAGGCATGCTTTTCACCAACAACCGCGCCATGTTCGAGCGGGCGATTTCCTTCGGTTTTTACGAGCGCACAGGCTCGGCTTCGGAGTTCTTTTCCAAGGACAACCAGCTTACTGATCCGGAGTTCATGAAATTCGCAGGCATTCCCGTCGGGGGCTATAAGCATAGGATGCACCAGATGAGTTCCGCCATGGGCCGGGTGCAGCTGAAATACTACGACCAGCGCATCGCGGAAATTGACAAGGCCATGCGGTATTTCTGGGATTGCGTCGCCGACGTTCCCTCCCTTTCACCCCATATGTGCGACAACACGCCCGACTCCCAGGGACTGCGTTCTTCCATGGGGGGGTGGTATTACGCCCAAGGCCGCTTCGACCATCGCCGCTTTCCCGCGGGGACCTTGGCCAAGGTATGCGCTGCGCTCCGGGCTGAGGGGGTGTCGGTCTGCGCCACCATAAAGAACGGTCCTTTGCATCTCCATGGGGTATTCAACGAGTTGGATCTCTTCCGCCTTGGCAAGCCCACGACGATAGCCTTCGCCGACCGGGATGTGCGCCAGCCCAAGGGCAGCCTGCCCTGCGCCGAATCCGTGGCGGAGTACTCCTTCTCCGTCCCCTGGTTCAAGCATTTCGACAAGCCCGCCATCGAGCTTTACGCCGAGGCTTTCAGGAAGGTGTTTTCCCAAGCCGGGAAGCTGTGAAGCGAAGGAGAGCATAGGACATGATACCAGGATCCACAGGATCGACAGAATCAACAGCATGAGCCAAGGCGCGGACGCTCCGATAGCCGTTCTCGCCACGGGTTTAGTGTCGTATAATGTTCCCATGAAAAGCTTATTGGGCAGGTCTTTGGTCGCGTTGGGGTTCTCGGTTGCCTTGTTTTCATGCGCCTCGACGCCTATGACTGGTACAGTGCCGATCGTCGAAGGATTCGACACGGCAAGGTATTTGGGAAAATGGTACGAAATCGCTCGCTTGGATTTCACCTTCGAAAGGAATCTCAACAATACTACGGCGGAGTATTCGTTGCGCGAGGACGGAAAGATCGCCGTGAAGAACCGCGGCTATAATTATGTGAAGGGGAAGTGGCAGGAGGCGAAGGGCAAGGCCCGCTTCAAGGGTTCCCAGACGAGGGCGGAGCTTGAGGTCTCTTTCTTCGGGCCTTTCTACGCGGCCTACAACGTGGTCGCCTTGGACAAAGACTA
This sequence comes from Spirochaetota bacterium, assembly GCA_008080685.1. Taxonomy (GTDB): domain Bacteria; phylum Spirochaetota; class Spirochaetia; order Treponematales; family Rectinemataceae; genus VKGY01. Next base: position 1,386 of record VKGY01000111.1, on the reverse strand, counting down.
TAAATATGCCCTCGTGGCCGGCGGCAGCCTGGATTACCTATGGATTTTGTCCCGTGGGAAAACCATACCCGATGAGGTTAGGCGAAATTACTTGGATGCGGCGCGATCCCTGGGATACAACACGGACGCCCTCATCTGGGTGGAGCACGACAAATAGTCTTTAAAGCGGCAAGGAGGCGATCGTGTTTGTAATTACTTCGGTGTACCTGAAGCCCCTGGATGTGGTGGACAAATTCCTGAAGGAGCATCGGGATTTTTTGGACGCCTATTATAAAAAGGGCTTGTTCATCGCTTCGGGAAGAAAGTCTTCCGGCGGCGGAGGGGTAATCTTCGCCAAAGGCGGAACAAAAGAGGACCTGGAGAAAATCCTCGCGGAAGATCCATTTTCCAGGGAAGCCATCTCCAGGTACGAGATCATCGAGTTCGTGCCGAACCGGGTCGCGGAAGGATACGAAAGCCTGAAATAGCTTCAAGGCGGCAATCCTTAAGGCCTCAGCAGATCCGTCGCCGCGCCTTGGTAGTCGTATGAGTCCCCCGTGGCGTCTTCGATCAGCCAGACGATCGGGACTTCCATTTCGGGATATTCGGGGTTAGCAAAGTCCGCGGGGCCTGATTGGCTTGCCACGAAGGCTATTTCCACTGGGCTGTCCTCCACGGAGTAGCCGTAGAGGAGGGCCAGGTGGGCGCCGGCGCTGCCTCCCACGGATCCTGTCTTTTCCGCTTGAAGACCGTAGCGCCCGGCGTTCTCCTTGAGAGAGGCCAGGGCGTGCCGAATGTCTTCGATCATGTCCGGGATCCTGGCGCCGGGCGCGAAGCGGTAGTTTATCGTCACCGCCCCATAGCCCCAGCTCCGGAAGGTCTCGCAGAGGGTATGAAAGTTTTCCTTGTCTCCCGCCTGCCATCCTCCGCCGTGGATCATAAGGACGAAGGGAACATTCCCTGTTCTATCCTCGGGCAGGAAAATATCCAGCATCTGCCTTGGTTCGGTTCCGTAGGCTTCGTCGTAGAACTCGTCCTCAGTGTCCAGCCTGCGAAGAATCCAGCGGCAAAAAGCAGAATGAGGATCGCGGGTGGAGGTCAATTCTTGGGGTCAGACCCCTTGAATTGACTAGTCCTATCCCTTTTCCTTCCGGGCAAGGCTGTGATCACCAGGGCGGAAAGAATCAGCAGTCCACCAAGGCTGTTGGCAGGCGAAAGGCCTTCGCCCAGGAAAACAACGGAGCCCGCGACAGTCACCACAGGCTCCAAGGTTGAAACCAGGGATGTATTGGTCGGGCCGATGCGTTCAAGGCCGGAAAAGAAAGACCAGATCGCCGCCACGGTCGACACAAGGGCGATGACCAGGACGGCGGCGACCCCTCCCGAGCTCCTGGGCGGTTCGAATCC
>VKGY01000110.1:8945-11993 GCA_008080685.1 Spirochaetota bacterium | reverse complement strand
GAAAATCCGACTTGAAAAAAAGCTTAAAACCTTTGACGGGCATGTTTTCAGCCTTCGCCACCTGGGAGTAGGTGCTCTTCTTTGCTCCCGGGCTGCCGAAGCCGTCGGCGGTGTGGACCAGGAGAACCCGTTCAAAATCGGCCTTCACAGTCTCCCGATTCCGTATCATTTTTTCATGGAACTGATGGACCACCAACATGCGGATTCCCGGAATTCCATTGGCGACAATGTAGTCCTGCATTATCGACTGAGCGTCGTTGAGCTCGGCGGCACTGATGGAGCCGATTTCTTTCATCGGGAACAGGGTTCTCCACTCCGGATCGATGGCAAGGTGGACATTGGGGTACTTTAGGAAGGGAAGTATCCTTTCCATAGCATGGCGTACCGAATATTTTCCGATTTGGTGGTCTACGAAAACGAGCATTCCTTGGGTTTGGGCATAGAGGATGTAGTCCTCCAAGGCCGATTCCTTCAGGTAGCCGATCTCCCCGCCGGGCCAGCATGTCCCGTAGATTATATAGTATCCCGACGCGACGTCAGCCGCGCCGTTCACTCCGTCGTACATCGCGGCGTAGCGTTTGACCATGCCCGCGAGCTCTTCTTTGGAATGCAATCCCAGGATACCCATTCTTTTGGAAAAAGGATGGCCGTAGAAGGCCACTACCGTAGTGTTGGCCAGAAGGGGAATTCTTTCCCGCAACAAACCCCCTCCCCCAAGCACAGAAGGTTTTTCCACGGTCTGAGGGAGAGAATATTGGAAGCTTTTACGATAAAGGGCGGGAAATAGACGGTACGGCGTCACATCCGTGCCCGCGGCCTGCCCGAGGAAGACGCAGAGAAGAATAAATACCATGAGATCTCTTCTAAAATTCATACACGCTCCGCAGAACACCGATGCTATTACTTGAGTATCGACATATCCAGTGAAAACTTTTCCCTCCCAAGGGCATTTTTTTCCTCCTTGCCGGGGTAAAAACAAAATTCACCCTAATGCTTTGGAACCTCCAAAGCCGGACAAAAACCTTTTAAATTTTTATTTCATTATAATACATCAATATAATATTTATTACGTCACATAACATATCTTGGCACGGGTATTGCTGTCATATGAGCGTCCCCAGAAGGGATTTATGGAACCAGGACCGGGATGGGCAAAAAGCCGCTCCGGATTCGACATCAAAATTTTTCTTCAAGGAGTTCATAATGAAAAAGACACTTATCGTAATAGCCATCGCGTTCGTGGTAATCGGCGTCGCCTCGGCCCAGCCCTGGAGCCAAAGCCCCTGGAATACTCAACCTGGAAGGGGCAATGCCCCCTTCCACGGCCGCGGCTACCATCAAGCTCCCGCCGCCCCGCTTTCCGCCCTGGAGAAAGTAACCCTTGAAGGAAAGCTGGAATTGGTCTCCGGACGCGTGGCGATCAAGAAGGAAGCCAACACCTACTTTGTCATGATCCCCAACCGCCTTTATGGCTTTGTGGACGGCCTCAAAGAAGGCGCCTCGGTCAAGGTCGAAGGACTCTCCCGCGCCATACCCGGACTCGAGAACAGCTTCGGCGTAAAGGTGGAGAGCATTGAGCTAATTGGCCGGAAGATCGACCTTTCCCAGACCGCTTTGCAGCGCGGCGGCCCCATGGGCGGAATGATGGGCGGTCCCTTCTGTGGCTGCATGGGGACAACTAACTCCAGGAAACTTGGAATGGGAAGGATGGGAAGGTAAAGACCTTCGGTTCATATCAATAAAAAAAGGCTGTCCAATGCGCTGGACAGCCTTTTTTTTTATCCCTGCGTAAGATCAGCCAACCCGTCTCCATCATAAGAAATAAAAAGCCGCCCCCTTGAGGAGGCGGTTTTGAATCGGATGTAGACCGACTAGGCTAAGCGGTTTCAGACATGTTTGACGAGCTTTCCGGCCTTGAGGCACTTCGCGCAGATCTTGACGGTCAGCACGGTACCTTCGATCTTGGTCTTCATCGCGATCAGGTTCGGGCGCCACGTTCTCCGGGTACGGTTCTTCGCGTGGGAAACATTATTACCGAACAGGGTACCTTTACCGCAAACATCGCATAGTCTCGACATGATTGGACTCCAAACGTAATAGTGCACGAACACTAGCCGAAACAGGAAAAAATGTAAAGCCCCGCCAGCCTGGAGATTATTGACCTTTTTGTGTATTCCGCCATAATCAAAATCCTACGGAGCCGAGATGAAAAAAAACACCACCCTCATACTCTTATCGTACCTGACCCTCTACATAGTGTGGGGCTCCACCTACCTCGCCATCAGGGTCGCCGTGGGCACAATGCCGGCATTCTACGTGGTCGGCCTCAGGTACTTCATCGCAGGAGCCGGCTTTCTCCTTTTCAGCGCCGCTTCGGGCAGGTGGAAACGGCTTCCCAGCGCCAAGGAATTCCGCGCTGCGGCGGTGCTTGGCTTTCTTCTCCTCATCCTTGGGAACGGATTGGTCACGATGGGTGAGAAAACCGTAGACTCCTACATAGCCGCGATAATCATCTCTGCCACGCCTTTTTGCGTCGCTTTTTTCAACCGCCTCATATATAAGGAAAAACTCCATCGGAGAGGGAATCCAGCTCATCGCTGGAATCAGCCTCATCATGGCGGGATTCCTCGCCTGGAGTTTCGCCACTTCATACGCCCGCAACCTGCCTGTTCACCCGGACAGCGTGGTGAACACCGGAATAGAGATGAGCCTGGCAGGCATCTTCGCCCTGGCGGGGTCGGCGCTGTATTACGGACCCCCAAGCCTCGCCTTGGCTGGAGTCAGTCCTGAATCATGGTTTGCCGTGGCCTACCTGGCCGTAGTGGGAGGAGGGGCCTTCCTGGCATACAATTACCTCTTGGCCAACGAGCCTTCGATCCGCATCGTCAGCTATGCAATAGTAAATCCCCTCATCGCTGTCATCTTGGGTATACTCATTCTGGGAGAAGCGCCTGTGCCTCTCCTCTGGCTAGGGGTTCCGGTCATTCTCCTGGGCCTTGTCCTCATGCTCTACGGCGAAAAGATCATAAAGCCCGTAAAGCCAAAGTA
>VKGY01000110.1:3888-8865 GCA_008080685.1 Spirochaetota bacterium | reverse complement strand
AAAGATCATAAAGCCCGTAAAGCCAAAGTAGAGGGATTAGGGCTTTCCACCTTGGCCTGCCATCAACTTGGCCATGGCTCCCTTGTTTTTTACCATTTTTTTCATCATCGTCCGGGACTTTTCAAACTTCTTAAGCAAGCGATTCACCTCCGCCACGGAGGTTCCCGATCCTCGGGCGATGCGCGTGCGCCTGGAAGGTCCTATGATGAGGTGGTTGCTCCTTTCCTTTTTTGTCATGGACCTCAAAATTGCCTCTTCAAATTTCATTTCCTCTAGATTTATCTGATCCTCATCCACCTGGCCGGCCAAGCCGGGGATCATGTCCAGCATGGATTTTATCGAACCCATTTTTTTCATTTTCTGGATCTGCCCAAGATAATCCTCCAGGGAAAAATTTTCCTGTGCCAGCTTCTGCTCAAGTTCGATGGCTTCCCTCTGGTCAAAGACAGCCTGGGCCTTCTCCACCAAGGAAACAATATCGCCCATTCCCAGGATGCGCGAGGCGATCCGCTCGGGATGGAAGGGTTCAAGCCCATCGGGCCGCTCTGAGGTGCCGATGAATTTAATCGCCTTCCCGGTGACCGACTTGAGCGAGAGCGCCGCGCCGCCTCGGGTATCGGAATCGAACTTGCTCAATATAACGCCTGTGATTCCGATTTTTTCATCAAAGGATTTGGCTATGTCCACCGCCGCCTGCCCGGTCATGGAATCGGCGACCAACAGGGACTCCAGGGGCTTCACCGCATCCCTCACCCGTGCGAGTTCAGCCATGAGGGCTTCGTCTATCTGGAGCCGGCCGGCTGTATCGACGATGACCGTGTCGAAGGATTCTTTTTTTGCCCTCGCCAAGGCTGAAAGCGCAACCTTGACCGGATCCTTGGTATCCTCAGTGTGGACTGCCACGCCGATGCCAGCTCCCAGAACTGAAAGCTGTTCCACCGCCGCAGGCCTCACAAGGTCGCATGCCACCAATAGCACTTTTCGGCCTTGGCTTTTAAGCCGATACGCCAACTTTGATGCCGTGGTGGTTTTCCCCGATCCTTGAAGTCCCAACAAAAGGATCACCGATTGAGTATCGGGACCCTTGATCAACAAATCCTGCTTTTCATCACCCAGGAGGGCGACCATCCTGTCATGGACTATCTTTATGAATTGCTGGCCAGGGCTAAGGGATCTCAGGACTTTTTCGCCCTTTGCTTCCTCCAGCGTTCCGTTCACGAAGCGGCGCACCACCCGCAGGTTGACGTCAGCCTCAAGCAAAGCCATTTTAATCTGTTCTACCGCATCTTCCACGTTCTTTTCGGAAATGGAGGATTTTCCGCCTATCGTTCTGAAGGCATCAATGAATTTCTCGGTGATTTTTTCCAACATCTGATCGTTACCTCGCCGCTTCTACGTTACCTTCGAGCCCCACGTCTCTGGCAACAGCCCGAAGCGCGAGGATGGTCTCTTCTATCAACTTCTCCAAGGGTATCCCCAGCATGTCGGCTCCCTTCTGGATTATGTCCCGGCGAACCCCCGCGGCAAATGCGGCGGAACCCCACTTTTTCTTCACCGACTTCACTTCCATGTCCAAGACGCTTTTGGAAGGCCGCACATAGGCGCAGGCGGCGATGAAGCCTGTGAGCTCGTCCACGGCGAAAAGTGCCTTTTCCATAATATGGACAGGCTCGACCGGACTGCAAATGCCCCAGCCATGGCTCTCCACGGCATGGATGACCGATTCGCCGAGGCCTGCGGCTGCAAGCATGCTTCGGGCGTGCTGAAGGTGTTCCTCGGGATATTTTTGATAGTCTATGTCGTGGAGAAGTCCCACGATTCCCCAAAAATCCTTGTCTTCGCCGTACTTCGCCGCAATGCGTCGCATGGCGGCCTCAACCGAAAGCGCATGTCTTAAAAGCGAGTCGTCCGTGTTGTGTTCTTTCCAGAGTGCCAGGGCGCTTTCCCTATCCATGCGATCCTCCTTGGCCGTCGATACTACCGCAACGTAAATTGCAGCTTCTGCCCTTTCTCGATCGGTGTACCGGCTTTGGGCTGTTGGGATACTACATAGCCATTGCCCTCAATGGCAACCCTCAAGTCCGATCGCTCTAAGAGAGGGAGAAGTTCTTTCTTGGAGTATCCTATAAAATCGGGCATGGTCTCCCCTACCAGGGCTTCCCTTCCCTTCGGCAAGATCACTTCCCCTCCATGGACAAGCTCCTCGACCTTCCCCCGCTTTATGTCGATTTGGGAAAGCGTGGCCTCGATGGCGGCCCTTACCACAGGCGCCGCGATCTGCCCTCCCAAGTAAGAAGCGCCGCGAGGCTTGACCAATGCGACATAGAGGGCGATCTGCGGGTCGTCGGCGGGGAAAATGCCCAGGGTGGAGGCGATGTAATCCGTCTCCGAATACCCCCGGGTCTTCGGATCTATCATCTGGGCTGTGCCGGTCTTGACTGCCATCCGAATATCCGAGACCTTCGCCCGCCAGCCTGTGCCCTCCAGGCTCGCCGCAGCTTCCATGGCTTTCACGATAGACGCAGCGCTTGACTCGGAGAGAACCCGACGTACCGCCTGGGGCTTATGCTCGAAGGCCAGTTCTCCGTCAGCGGTTTCAATTTTCGCCACAGCGGTCGGCTTTAGGAGGATTCCGCCATTAGCCACCGCCGCCGCCGCGGTGATCATTTGCAATGCCGTCACCTGGACTTCTTGCCCTATGGCGATGGTTGGCTTCGTCCTTGCTGACCATCGCTCCGGCACACGCATCGCCCCGGCGCTCTCCCCCGAGAGGCCTACCCCGGTTTTCATGCCGAACCCAAAGGACTTCAGCCTTTGATACAGATCAATCTCGGAAATTCGATCCGATGCGTACCCCACTCCGGCGTTTGAACTCAAGGCAAGAATCCCCGCCAAATTCTGCTTTCCATAAAACCCCAAGTCTCCGATTACGATTCTCTCGCCGTTCGGCAAGGTTCTCCTGTAGGCGCCGTCGCAATCGAATTGCGTGGAGGGAGTGATGAGGCCCATGTCGAGAATAGAAGCCATGGTGAAAATCTTGAAGACCGAACCAGGTTCGTAGGCGAAGAGAGAAAGCGGATCGCTTCGTAGCTCAAGAGTTGCGGAGCCGTACGTATTCAAGTCGTACCGCGGAGAAGCGACATAGGCGAGGATTTCCCCGGTATTTACGTCCATGGCTATCGCCATGGCAGTCTCCGCGCCGTTGGATCGCCGCGCCTCATCCATCAAATCCTCAAGCTTAAATTGAAGATTCGCGTCTATGGTAAGCGTGAGGGTGTCACCTTTGGGAATTTTCCTGTCCCCATCCAGGACGCGTCCGGTCCCGTCCTCTGCCTTCCTGAGCTTGGGTCTTAAGGATTCGTCGTATTTGTTCTCTATTCCGTCGCGGCCAATATTCCCTTCCCCGGTAAAGCCTATCAGATGGGCTGCCAGGTTCCCTTCCGGATAAAGCCGCCCGGAAATCTCATCTATCTGCACGCCCTTGAATTTGCCCGCCGCAATGGCGATCCTCAACGGCTCCGCCGCCTCGGCGGAAAGACGCTTTGCGATATAAAAATAATTCTGGCTTCCATCCACATATCGGGCACGAAGGGCTTCCTTGTCCATGCCTACCAAGGCGGCCAATTCAGGCAGTTCCTTGAGAAACACCTCGCTTTTTGAAGAAGGCCGCCACACCGAGACATCGTATTTCGGTATATCCATGGCGAGGACCGAACCATTCCTATCCAGGATGCTGCCCCTTTCTCCTTCGCGCGTATCCGTTGCCCCACCTTGTGCCTTGGTGCTCAAGGCCAACTGGGCATAGCGGGCCACCACTAGGCCGGCGAAGACGACCAAGACGACAAGAGCGAAAACGAGGCGAATCTTATGTTTTACCACCTGGACATCCATCGAAGAAAAAAGCTGGGGGCGGGTCCTAAAAGCGAGGGAAAAGGAGGACCTTCCCGAGTATATTGTTCATCGGCACCGTTCCGAAGTCCCTTGAGTCTATGGATTCATAAAGATTGTCCCCCAGGACAAAAACGCTATACCCGACGGTCGAATCCATAAGGACATAGGAAACCCTCTTGATCACGATATTTGAGTCTCCGGGCTTCCGAACCGCCACTAGTTCCTGCGTCCTAGGCCTAGACCAGGAGAAGAGGTACCTGCCGCCCGGCGACTTAAGCCCGTACGCGGCCTTTAGAAGGACCACCACATCGCCGTGGGAAAGGCTGGGCTCCATCGACCGCCCCTCCACCAGCGCAAGATCAATAAAAAAAAACCTCAAGGTAAATACTCCCGCAGCGAGGGAAAAAGCTATGAGGAGGACAGCGCGCCCCATCGCATCGCCCTGGGCTCTAGGCCTATCGCGAACCAATATCCCTCCTACGGCGTATCTTTCGGTAATGCGCCGACTGCAAAGCACCGATAATGAAAAAACCTATGAGCTCCCTGGGTAACAAGGTTTCCTTAGAGAACCGCGCCGAGGCGGACCACGTTTACCGCCCCAAACCCTTCCTCACAATCCTGGATGGCGAAGCCCAATTTGAAAAATCGAAGCGAAAACCAAATAAGCCCGGCAAACCGCATCCAATTTTCAACTTCCCCAATGCAAGGAAGAAGGCTCGCAGCTTCTGGGCTAGGGAAAGCGAAAACCTGGAAGCCTTGGTCGAAAAGGTTAGACACCTTCCATGGCTGGAACCAAAGGCAAAGCCTCCTTGCGACCCCAAAGAGCCCATCCCCGCTGACCAGGGTAATCCCCGCCCCTTCGCTCTAAAAAAAATCCTGGAGTCAATAAAATCTAGCAATCTGCTGACCCGAAAGTTTGGAATATCCGTCCTCGCAATCGCCCTTTCCATTGCTGCAGGAAGCGGAGTGTTGCTTGCCGGCGCCCGTTTCCCCTTGAGTGCCTCCAACCTCATCCTCCCTGACGAGGATTCAGCCCAGCAAGCCCTGATATCCCTCTTTCAACCGGAAGAAGAAGCGGAAGAATCA
>VKGY01000110.1:1705-3864 GCA_008080685.1 Spirochaetota bacterium | reverse complement strand
TTCGCCAGGATACTATCATCTCCATCAACAACCTGAGAAGCCAATCTTCAATCCGCCAAGGCGTGCAATTGCGCATCCCCAACATGGACGGCATCCATCATCGGGTGCGAAGCGGCGAGAGCCTCTCTTCAATCTCAAAAACCTATGGCATCGACATGACCGCAGTAGTGGACGCCAACGACCTGGCAAGCGCCACCATCTCGTCGGGACAGACCTTATTCGTTCCAAAGGCTCGCCTCGCCTCCGCCACCTTGAGGGAATTCTACGGCGAACGCTTCATTTGGCCCGCGAGAGGAAGGATTTCCTCCCCTTACGGCTACAGGATTCACCCATTCACGGGACTCAGGAGCTTCCACTCGGCTATCGACATCGTTCTCCCTACCGGGACCAGGGTAAAAGCCACGGCGGAAGGAAGGGTCGGCGATACGGGATACAATTCCGTGTTTGGCAATTACGTGATCCTCAGGCACGCTAATGGGTACCAATCGCTCTATGCACACCTCAACTCCATTTCCGTTAAAGTGGGGTCGTATTTAGACCAGGGCGCAACTGTGGGGCTTTCCGGCAACTCGGGACAGAGCACGGGACCTCATCTCCACTTTTCTCTTTTTAAGAATGGCCAGGCCTTAAATCCAGCCAAATACGTCAAGTAAAGTATAGCATACCATGGAAAATTGGTATTGTTTTTCATACAACAGGACTGCTCAATTGCCCGCCTGATGCGCACAGCTATTCATAATTCTATTTAATTTATTTTACAATATGTAAATAATAATTTCGAAATATTCCATAGGGTTTTGGCACAGCCTTTGCATTCATATATGCGGAGGTTTTACCATGAATACCCTTACCCGCAATGATGAATGCCTTGCCAGATATTTTCGCTCGATTCAACATATAACCCTCTTAAATAGAGAAGAAGAAGAAAGTCTTTCCCGTAAGATTGCCGCGGGAGACGAAAAGTCCAGGCAAAGGCTGATAGAGGCGAATCTCCGACTCGTAGTGCGGATAGCCAGGACCATGTGGAACCCCTCCCTTTCCCTCATCGACTTGATCCAGGAGGGAAACATCGGCCTGATAAAGGCGGCGGAGAAGTTCGACGGATCCCGGCAGGTTAAATTCTCCACCTATGCGGCCTGGTGGATCCGCCAATCCATCTCCCGTTCCTTGATTAACACGGAGAGGACAATACGCTTGCCCCATAGGAAAGAGGATCTGATCAAAAAAATCCAAGCGGAGCGAAGTATCCTCAGCCAGCGGCTTCAGCGCCAACCAACTACGAGGGAAATCTCCGAGCGCCTCGGGGTGGAGGAAAAGAAGCTGCAGGACGTCATGCAATTTTCCGAACATGTCGGGAGCTTCGAGACTACGGTCGACCATGACACGGTAAGCCTCTTGGACATGATCGAAGACTATTCCTACGCTCCGGAAAGAATCTTCGAGGACATTGAAATCCGGGAAGAAACCAAAAAACTGCTCGACACGCTCAAGGAGAGGGAAAGGTTCGTGGTTCAGCAGAGATTTGAAATCGATGGAGGAAAATGGAAATCCCTCAAACGAATGGGAATTTTTATGGGGCTTTCGCCCGAAACCATTCGTCATATCGAGAAGAAAGCCCTTTCGAAGCTGCGCCTGGCGGCGGAGAAGCACCTCCTCTGCGTTCCGGCCTAAGCCAAGCCAGGCCGCCTTGCCCAAGGTTGCCTGGCTGGTTACTATGGTCCCGTGAGTTCATCCCGAGGAAATAAAAACCGAAAACGGTCCGCCGTCCCCCAAGAGACGGCGAAATCATTGGCGGCGCCTTTGGCCGTCATAGCCCTTCTTGCGGCTGTCCTGACCATTCCAATCCTTATCAGCCGGCTCATTGCACGGCCGCCGACTCCCACCCCGCCCACTCTCCAGGAGCCATGGCCATACGGACAGCCTGAGTACCACATAGAGGTCCCCACGGGTTATGAAGACCTTCTGCCTCCTGGGCCGATCCAAGCTCCTGCGTTAGCTCCAAGCTCCGGAGAGCCTAAAGATGCTACGCCGAGCTCACTGCCTGTACCGAAGGCGCAGGTTCGGAGAATCCCTGGCCCCCGGGCGGAACGCTATGTCGACCTTGCGCATAGATCAAGGAAAGAAGTCGAAAAACCCACCCTCATCATCGTCATCGACGA
>VKGY01000110.1:0-1683 GCA_008080685.1 Spirochaetota bacterium | reverse complement strand
CTTGAACCCTTCCTCGAACTGCCCTTCCCCATCACCATCGCAATCCTTCCTGGACTAGCCCACAGCCTGGACTCGGCGCAACGCATCGCTCAAGCGGGAAAAGAGGCAATCCTGCATCAACCGATGGAAGCCTTGGGCGGCAACGACCCTGGTCCCGGAGCCATATTGCTATCGATGGACCCATATTCGACAAAGGAAACCTTGCGTAAAAACCTTGACTCCCTGCCCGGCCTTTCCGGGGTGAACAACCACATGGGCTCCGCGATAACCAGGAGCGCCATCCACATGGAACCCATCCTCGACCTTGTCAAAGAGCGTGGTATCTATTATCTTGATTCCCTTACGACCCAGGATACCGTGACCGCGGAATTCTGCGCCGCAAGCCAAATACCTTACTGGGAGCGCGATGTGTTTCTTGACAACTCCGGTGATCGCCAATCAATTCTCCGCGCTCTTGAAGAGGGCAAACAGGAAGCGTCCCAAAAGGGAGCCGCGGTTCTGATAGGCCATGTCTGGTCCTCGGAACTCGCCCAAACCCTCATGGACATTTATCCAAAGCTCGTGGAAGAAGGCTACTCACTTTCCACCATCAGCAAATTCATGATCCGAAGCGCGTCGGAGGACGAGGATGCTCGTCCTTGGAATTGAATCTTCTTGCGATGAATGCTCCGTCGCCGTGGTCAGGGATGGACAGGAGATACTTTCCAACGTTGTCGCCACCCAAATCCCCCACCACGAAGTCTACTCCGGTGTAGTGCCCGAACTGGCCTCCCGCCTCCATGTCCAGTGGATCCATGGCGTGACAGAGGCGGCCTTGAGCCAGGCTGGAATAAAGATACAGGACCTGGGCGGCGTGGCAGCCACTTCCCAGCCCGGGCTCATCGGTTCCCTTGCGGTAGGCCTTTCCTTCGGCAAGGCCATTGCCTTCGCCCTGGGGCTGCCCTTCAAGGGAGTGAACCACATGTTAGCCCACCTCTACGCCCCTCAGCTCGAGTCTCCCATGGAGTACCCCTTCCTCGGCCTCCTTGTTTCTGGGGGGCATTCCATCATCTGCGTCGCTGAGGATTTCGATCAGATACGGGTGCTAGGAACAACCATAGACGATGCGGTAGGCGAAGCCTTCGACAAGGTGGCGAAGCACTATGGCTTCGGCTATCCGGGAGGCCAGGTCATCGACCAACTGGCGGAACAGGGAGATCCTGAGGTGTTTCGCTTTCCCATGCCATCCCTGCACAAGGGCGAACATAGGTACGATCTTTCCTATTCAGGGCTTAAGACCGCGGTGATACATCATCTCGAGGATTACCGTGCCAAGGCAGGTCCGGCCAGCGCCGAGAATATCGCTGCGGGCTTCAGGAAAACAGCGGTGGACACCCTCACCTCCAGGCTTCACCGTGCTGTTGAGGATACGGGGATCAACCGGGTGGTGGCCGGGGGCGGCGTCGCGGCCAACGCGTACCTGCGCAGAGTCCTCGCCGCGTGGAAGGATGTGGACATCCGATTTCCCCCGCTCTCCCTCTGTGGCGACAACGGGGCCATGGTGGCGGGGATAGCCTACCGATACTTCCAAAGGGGAGAAAAGGACGATTTCGACCTGGTGCCCAATTCCAGGATACCGATATACAAGCGAGGTACTCAGAAATGACATCCATCGAAAAAGCGGCCAAGGCCGTTGTAAGTGAT
>VKGY01000109.1:12757-15380 GCA_008080685.1 Spirochaetota bacterium | reverse complement strand
TCAGGCATGCCGCGTTGGCAGGGCTTAGGGCCTTGGCCCTCACGGATCACGATACGGTAGGGGGCATCGAGGAAGCGAGGTTTGAGGCGCGCCTGAAGGGCTTGGTCTTTATTCCAGGGGTTGAGATTGAGATAGATTTCGACCCAGGGGAATTTCACCTCCTCGGCTTGGGCATCCATGCAGAAAACCTTGCCTTGCAGGTCGCCCTCGCAAGTTTGGCCGCCGGGCGGCGAGAGCGCAACGAAGCCATGGTGGATCTCCTTTCCCGGGAGGGTATGCCCATCGATCTGGATGAATTGGCGATCCATACTCCCACGGAGAGGATAGGGCGTCCGCACCTCGCCCAGGCCTTGGTCAGGTCCGGAAAAGTAAAGACCAAGCAGGAGGCTTTTGACCGGTTCTTCGGCAAGGGAAGGCCTTTTTACCTGCCCAAGGAGTGCCTGGGGCTGGAGACAGTCCTGCGCCTCATCGCCGACTCGGGCGGGATAGCCGTGGTTGCTCATCCCTACTCGCTGTACGTGAGCAAAGCCAGGCTTGCAAGCCTCATGGACGGGTGGAAGGAGATGGGAATACAGGGGATAGAGGCCTATCATCCCGCAGCTAAGCTGGGGCAGTGCAGGATCTTAGAGAGGATGGCCAGGGAAAGGGGTTTCATCGTGACCGCCGGTTCGGATTTCCATGACAGGCAAAAACCCATTTGTGGGATTGGAAAGACTTCAGGCGGCATCCCGGTGGCCGACGCATACTTCAGTGAGCTTCAGTCCGTATTGCCTGAACTCGAATCCTTGACCTGATCGATCTGTTCGTAGAGTTCCACGGCGGAAAAGAATATGATGACGATGAGAGGCCCGAGGATAAGTCCGTTGAACCCGAAAATATTCAATCCCCCGACAATGGCGAAAAATATCAACAGGGGATGGATCCTCAAGCGGTCTCCCAAGATGACGGGCTTCATGAAATTGTCCACGAAGGAGACAAAGAAGGCCGCCAGGACGAAGAAAAGAAGGGCTTTGGGGATATTCCCCGATGCGGCTAGGATCAGCGAAAGGGGGAACCACACCAGGGAGGTTCCCACCATGGGGACGAAGGAAGCCACGGCGGTAAGGGTTGCCAGCACCAGGGGCGATTTTATCTTGAAAAGCACCGCAAGTATGAACATGGCTGTCGCCTGGTAGATTGCTACAAGGAAAAATCCCAGGATAAGCTGCCGACCTGATTCACGCATTTTCTTCATGAACATGGTGGTGTAGCTGTTCTCTATCGGTATGGCTGAAACAAGGATGGACATGATCTGCTTCCCGTCCACAAGAAGGAAATAAAGCGTAAAAACCATGAAGGCAAGGGTGATCAAGAGGGTTGTGGTGTTTTTGAGGATTGTGCCTGAAAAGCCGATTATCCGGGAAGACGAAGCGCTTATGAACATTTTCATTTCCCGTACCACATCGATATTGCTCAAGTCGACGGAGCCGCCGGAAAGACGATAGATGATTCCGCCTATGGGACTTGTATGGCTTAAGGAAAAGAAATCGGGGTTTCCCTCCACCAGGCGGACAAGGGAGCCCATAAGATCCAGGACTTGACGAAAGAGGGCAATGAACAGGGCGGCGAAGGGCACGGCGAAAACAAGAACCCCAATCACTGAAAAGGTGCCCGCCAGGGAGCTTTTCAGGAGGGAGCCTTGGCGGCGGGATTTTGGATTGGGCTTCAGCCGCGCAGTGGCCCTTTCAAAAAGCGGTTCCAGAAAGGCGTAGATCAGCCCGGACCAGAGTATGATGGTCATGAAGGGATAGAATAGGCGGGCTACCAATAGAAAGAGCGCGAGAAAGAAAAGGAGGAATATTTGTTTTTTTGTTCGACCTCTAGGCATGGAAATAAGATACTCCGTCATGACTGGCATGTATAGCGTGGTGCCGGCTTTCTTTGCCGGACTTCCGCCGGATCCTTCCGCCGGATCCTTCCGCCGGATCCTTCCGCCGGATCCCTCCGCCGGATCCCTCCGCCGGATCCCTCCGCCGGATCCTTCCGCCGGATCCCTCCGCAGGATACTATGCCGGATACGGAAGCGCTGAACGAGGAGATAGATGGTGGCATCGCTCTATATGGTGGGGACTCCCATCGGAAACCTAGGGGACATAACCCTCCGTGCCCTGGATACGTTGAAGGCTGTCGATTTCATCGCCTGCGAGGATACTCGGCACACTTTGAAGCTGCTCAACCACTTTGGCATCTCCAAGCCCCTTGTCGCCTGCCATGCCAACGACGAAGCCAAGGCGGCGCGGAGGATAGTAGCCCTCCTGGAGGAAGGCCGTTCAGTCGCCTATTGTTCCGACGCAGGAACTCCCGGGCTTTCCGACCCTGGAGCCGTCCTCGTCGCCCTGGTCCGTGAGGCTGGCCATGGGGTAGTACCCATACCGGGTCCTTCGGCCTTCGCTTCCTTGGTGAGCGTCTGCGGCTTCGGAGGAAGGTCCTTTGTCTTCGACGGCTTTCCAAGCCCCAAGGCGGGAAAACGCAAAAGCCGGCTTGAAGCCCTCCTGGCCCGTGGCGAATCCTTCATGCTCTACGAGTCGCCCTTCCGGATTAAAAAGCTTCTGGCTGAGTTGGCCACACTGGATCCGCAGCGTAG
>VKGY01000109.1:4686-12704 GCA_008080685.1 Spirochaetota bacterium | reverse complement strand
CCTTAAGGATCGGAGAGGGGGAAGGCGCCGCTACCGGGGCCCAAACCATCCCAGAGAAGGGTGAATTCGCTATCCTCGTGGACGGCAGGGAGATTGAAAGTCGGGAGGGGGAATGATCTCCCTTTCCCACCTTGCGAAGCTTCATGGGGTAGGGAGGATCCGAAAATGCTCCCTCATTCTTGAGGAAGCCCAGCGGAGATGGCCTGGGTCCGCTGGCCAAATGAGACCCCTGCGAAGCATGGCAGTCTTCCTCGCCGAAACGGATGAATCGTCCTTTGAGCTGCGCCGGGCGGCGAGAGACTTCCTTGAGGCCTCGGACTTGCCAGACGGGGAGCTTCGGGCCTTGGATCGATTTCGCCATGCCCTACGGACCATCTCAGGCCAATCAAGCGCCGACTGGGATCTCCTCGATCCCGCGGACTTCCGGGCCTCAAACCATCTGGCAAGGGAGCCAACGGGGCGGAGCCTCTACCTGGAAGACCTGCGTTCTCCCTTCAACGTGGGTACGGTTTTTCGCACCGCCGAGGCCTTCGGTTTCGATGAGATCCTCCTTTCGCCGGACTGCGCCGATCCCCTCCATCCCCGGGCCCTGAGATCCTCCATGGGAACGGTGGAACGGATTCCCTGGCGTAGGATTGCGCCCGAAGAGCTCCCCTCTAGCGGACTTTTGGCCTTGGAACTTGGCGGGACAACCTTGGACAAATTTGTTTTTCCCAAAAAAGGCATCCTCATCCTGGGCTCGGAGGAACTCGGGGTTTCAGCCCCGCTTTTAGCTTTGGCCGGAGAAGCCAGGATTTCAATTCCCATGCGAGGCTACAAGGCCTCCCTCAATGTGGCTGTAGCCTTCGGCATCACCGCCAACGCCTGGGCGACCCAGGTGGAGAACAGCTCAAGGGGAACGTTGACCGGGGCGGCAAAGAGGGGTAGAATAGAAAAACTAACATAAACCCTGTAAGGGAGGCATTATGGCCAAGGTAGAATTGAAGAAGATCGGGAAGGTGTACGACGGCAACGTGCGAGCCGTGAAGGACGCCAACATCACCATCAACGACAAGGAATTCGTCGTTTTCGTAGGGCCTTCGGGCTGTGGCAAGACTACCACCCTGCGTATGGTCGCCGGACTGGAAGACATCACCGAGGGCGAGCTTTTCATCGATGGAAAGATGGTCAACGATGTTCCACCCAAAGACCGGGACATAGCCATGGTTTTCCAGAACTACGCCCTGTATCCCCATATGTCGGTGTACGACAACATGGCCTTTGGACTTAAGATCCGCAAGCTTCCCAAGGAAGAGATCGATGCCCGGGTCAAGGAAGCAGCGCGCATCCTGGATATCGAAAAGCTCCTGGAACGCAAGCCCAAGCAACTCTCGGGCGGACAACGGCAGCGTGTAGCGGTGGGCCGAGCGATAGTCCGCAAGCCCAAGGTCTTTCTCTTCGACGAGCCACTGTCCAACCTGGACGCTAAACTTCGCGTCCAGATGCGCGCTGAACTGATCGAACTCCACGATAGGCTCCAGGCAACCATGATCTACGTCACCCACGATCAGGTCGAGGCCATGACCATGGGCGACAAGATCGTGGTCATGAAGGATGGCCTGGTTCAGCAGATCGGAAGCCCCCTCTACATGTACAACAATCCGATCAACAAGTTCGTGGCGGGATTCATCGGCTCCCCCCCTATGAATTTCCTCACGGTCAAGGTTATTGAAGAAGGTGGCAAAGTTCTGATCGATGAAGGCTCTTTCAAACTAGAGCCCGATCCTTCCCAGATCGCCATGCTCAAGTCCTATGTCGGCAAGGAAGTTTCCTTCGGCATCAGGCCGGAAGATCTCAATGTTGCGGCTGGCGATGCCACCCTTGGCACTATAAAGGCCAGGGTGACGGTGGTGGAGCCTCTAGGCGCCGAAATCCACCTCCAGGCTTCCACGCCCAACCAGGGCATGGTTGCCAGGATCGATCCCCACCATCTCTACAAGCACGGCGACCAGATCGTATTCTCTCCCGTCATGTTTAAAGCCAGGTATTTCGACCGCGAAACTGAAAAATCCATTCTTCCCGTCAAGTGGAACGAGCAGGAGTAATCCTCTGTAACCATCCAAGCACAAGGCGCCCGGAAGGGTGCCTTGTTTCATTTTTGGTACCCCGGATTTCAATGAGTACGAGATATCCAAGGTGACAAGGCATGGCCGGCCATGGCAGAATCCTGGATCATGAAAGTCGACCTCATAGTCTCCGCCCACCGAATCTATACCATGGATGACAGCTTTCCCCTGGCGCAAAGTGTGGCAGTCCGCCAAGGCCGCATAATCGCGGCAGGAAGCAAGGAAGAAATCCAAAACGCCTTCTCCACCAGGAAGCGCATCGATTTCGGCCAAGCTGTGGTCTATCCCGGTTTTATCGATCCACATTGCCATTTTCTGGGCTACGGCTATGTGCTCCAACGCGCCCAACTCTTCGGCGTTCCCTCTTGGGAGGAGGCGGTGGACAGGATGGTCCAGTATGCCAAGCGTGAAGCCCTGCCTCTAGGCGCTTGGATTCAGGGCAGGGGATGGGACCAGAACGAATGGCCATGCGCTGCCTTCCCTGACTCCAGCCTCTTGGACGACGCGTTTCCCGCGAATCCCGCCATAGCAATTCGAGTCGACGGCCATGCGGCCTTAATCAATACCAAGGCGCGGGAAATTGCTGGCATCCGGGGAGACACACGGATCGAGGGCGGAGAAATTCGCCTTTCTAGCGGTCGCCCAACCGGCCTTATCCTGGACAAGGCAGTGGACAGGATAAGAGCAATCATTCCAAGGCCCGAGGCCGAGACATCCCGCATGGCGCTATTAAAAGCCCAGGAGAATTGCTTTGCCGTCGGACTGACCTCAGTCTCCAACGCCGGCACCGAAGCTTGGGAACTCAGGCTCATGGAAGATCTCCAAGCCGAGGGCTCACTTTCAATCGGTCTTTATGCCATGCTCATGTCCTCGGAGGAAAACCTGGGAAGGGCACGGCATACAGGCCCTTACGCCTCCGAAAAGCTTACCGTGTGTTCTTTCAAGATGTTCGCCGACGGTGCCCTGGGTTCCCGGGGCGCTTTCCTCCTGGAGGACTACGCCGACGATCCAGGAAACCGGGGCCTCGTGACCCTCGATCCTGCCGAGTTGGATCGGGTCGCCTCGATAGCCTACAAATCAGGATTCCAGATGAACGTCCATGCCATAGGCGATGGCGCCTTAAGCTTGGTGCTTGACGCCTATGGGAGATACCTTAAGCCCGGAGAGGACAGGAGATGGAGGATTGAACATGCCCAAGTCGTACAACCCGCGGACCTGGAACGCATCCGTTCCCTTGGGGTCGTGCCTTCCATCCAAACGACCCACGCTACCAGCGACATGGGATGGACCGAGTCAAGATTGGGCCAAAACCGTATGTCCCGATCCCACGCATACCGCGATCTTTTACATGCCGCGGGATGGCTAGCCAATGGTTCGGATTTCCCAATTGAAAAAATCGATCCTCTGCGGGGCTTCCGGTCCGCGGTGTTTAGGAAGAACGACGCACGCGAGCCACTTTCTGGCTATAGGATGAATCAGGCCTTGAGGAGGGAAGAAGCCCTCAAGGCCATGACCATTTGGGCGGCTAAAGCCAACTTTGAGGAAGGAATCCGGGGAAGCATTGAACCGGGAAAGCTGGCCGACTTCACGGTCCTCGATGTAGACCTCATTCAAGACTCGGAAGAAAGGATATGGGCGGCAAGGGTCTTGGGCGTCTTTGTCGAAGGGTCGCTTCGGGCAGGTTAGGCGAAGCAGCTCGGCATAATTCTGTTTTTCACCCTACCATATATGATATATAATCTATCTTATTTTTGCAAAAACACATACAGTTTTTTATTGACAACGCCTTTGTAGGATCCTATGATTACTCATCCACTGATGAGTGGTCATAGTTTTCCAAAGGAGACGCGAATGAAAGGAATAAGGAATCTGGCCCTGGTCGCCCTAATATGCGTAATCGCGCTTAGCGCGGCCTACGCCCAGGTAGGACCTGCTTCAATGAAATCTGGAACCTACACATGGGTCGCGGGTGGAATGGGCGGCGGATGGTATACGGTAGCCGGTGGCTTTGCGAATTTGGTAAACGAGAAGGAACCCCGAATAACCATAAAAGTTATCCCCGGTGGAGGGCTTACCAATCCGATCATGCTCTCCCAGGGAACCGCTGACATTGGCTGGGGCGTGGCGTGGCTGGACAAGGCAGCCTACAGTGGAGACGCGCCGTTGTTCAAGCAGAAATACACGGGCATCAACGCAATAGCCGGCGCGCTTTCTGCGGACAGGTACCACTTCCTCGCAGCGAAGGACCAGAACGTAACAACTTTTGAAGAATTCGCCAAGAAAATCAAGAACGGAGAGAAGCTCAAGGTAGCCGGGCCGATGACGGGCACTTCAGAATTTGTCCTGATCGGGAACGTGCTTGCCTACTACGGAGCTTCCTTCGATATGATCAAGAAAAATGGCGGTTCCTTCACCCAGGCGATCTATGGAGACATGACAAGCCTCTATAAGGACAGGCATGTGGATTACGCTCTCACCTGCGTAGGCCTTCCCGCCGCCATCATCACCGAGATGTCCTTAGGAAGGCCTTCGATATTGATGTCCGTGAGCGACGAATGCGTCGATCATTTTGCAAAGACTACAGGACTTGTAACCAGGGATTCGGGGCTCGCTGTCGTTCCGGGGGGAACCTACGCAGGCATGTCCGGCAACATCCAGGCCTTGGCCCACGCCACGGAAATTCTCGTAAGTCCGAAGATGCCCGAGGACGTGGTGTATGTGATGACGAAGATCCTCAACGAGAACAAGGCATTCCTGGTCCAGATGGGCGCGAGCTACCAGGTTTTCGATCCAAAGACCACGGCATTCGCGTAATCAAATAAGACCCTGTCTGCCACCTTCTTGGTATCCGCCGGCAGCTTCCGCTGCCGGCCTCGCCTTCCTTAATAACGTCGACTTTTCTGACAAGGGGAAATGATGAGAAAGCTATCGGGGCCTCTAAAAACAATAATAGGAGTCTGGTCGGCCGCCATCGCCGTATTTTACCTTTACACGGCGATTTTCGGTTCCTTCCAACCAAGGATACAGCGTGGCGTGAGCCTTTTGTTCCTTTTGCCGCTTGGTTTCCTCTTATACCCGGCTACCAAGAAGTCTTCGAAAGAAAGTCCAAGCCTCCTGGATTTCTACTTGGCGTTCCTTGCCATTCTGCCAGCCATGTACATTATCATTTTCAATGAAAAGCTCAACATGCGCCTCACCATGGTTGACGATGTGCTCTGGTACGAGACAATCCTTGGGGTTATCAATATAGCGCTGGTGATAGAGGCGATCCGGCGTGCGGTTGTGCCAGCCATGGCCATGCTCATTGGAGGCTTCCTAGCCTATGCGTGGATAGCTCCTGTGTTGCCAGGGGTTTTTTATTCACGCCCAATTACAATTCCCCGTCTTGTCGAGCTCTCCTATCTTGTGACCGACGTAGGTATTTACGGTTCATTGTCGGGGATCATGGCTACCTTCGTTGCTATCTTCGTCATATTTTCATCCTTTCTTGAAGGCACGAACACCGGTGTGTTCTTCACCAACTTTGCTTCCAGGATCGCTGGAAGAGGGCCGGGTGGAGGGGCGAAGATCGCTGTCGTTGCCTCAGGCCTGTTTGGAACAATTTCCGGCGTTGGGGTAGCGAATATGTACGCCACTGGCACTTTTACCATTCCCTTGATGAAAAGGCTGGGCTACAGGCCGCAGTTCGCCGCTGCTGTAGCGGCGTCATCCTCCACAGGCGTGGACCATTGCTCTCGCGGCGGCTTTGCCAGCCGCATTCTACTACACCAGCATCTTCATGCGCGTCCACTTCGTGGCGCTCAGAGATAACCTGAAGCCCATGGACGAAAAGGACATGCTTACCTGGGAACAATTGATCAAGGACTCCTATCTTCTTCTTCCCCTGGTAGCCTTGGTCGTCATGTTATCCATAGGATTCTCTCCCTTCGGCTCCTGCACCATCGCCATAGGAACCACCTTCGTTTTGAGCTTCTTCAAAAAAGAGACCATGATGACGCCCCGGAAGCTTCTTAAGGTATTTGAATCCTCGGGATTCAGCTGCATCATGCTTGCCATAACCTGTGCAGGAGCAGGCCTCGTGATAAGCGTCATAACGTATACCGGGCTGGGTCTGGGGATCGCCTCCGTGGTGGCTCGATTCTCAGGTGGCTTCCTGCTTCCCGCCCTCATCCTTGTGATGATCACCTGCATCATCATGGGCATGGGAATGCCCTGCACGCCTGCATACATCATATCAGTGGTGATAGGCGCGCCTGCCATGAACGCCCTCGGCATCGACACGTTGCCTGCCCATCTCTTTGTATTCTATTTCGCGATACTTGCGGAATTGACGCCCCCTGATGCCATAGTTGCGTATTGCGGCGCAACCATCGCCGGAGCCGATCCATGGAAGACAGGCTGGGAAGCCAGCTTCCTCGGGATCATGGGTTATGTCATTCCCTTTGTCTTCATCTACAACAGGGCGATCATCCTCCAGGGCCCTATCTTGGCAATCCTTGCCACCACGCTTTTGATTTTCCTCGCGGTGAGCTTGAATTCCGCGGCAGTCACGGCCTTTCTTTTCCGGCCGATCGGAATGCCCGTCAGAGTAGCCTTGTGGATCGCGGCCGCGGCGGTAATCTACCTTTCAACCTTTGAAGCCTTCCTGTCGAAGCCGTCGGTTTCAATTGGGGTACTCGCCATTTCGGGAGCGGGGCTGGGTGTATTCTATCTCCTCAATAGGAGGTTGGTGAAAAGCTTCAGGATCGCGCATTCATGAAAGCCCTCGCTACAGGCGGATATGCCATCTACGGGCAAGCCCTGGGAATACTGATGCTTGATACTCGATTCCCCAGGATTCCCGGCGATATTGGAAACGCCTCGACCTTTCCCTTTTCTGTACGCTACGCAAAGGTTCGGGGAGCCTCTCCAAAGCGGGTTGTCAGGGAGGGGGATCCCTCCCTGCTCGAACCGTTTATCTCCGCGGCTCAGGAACTGCAGGCTGAAGGTGTAAAAGCCATCACTACCAGTTGTGGGTTCCTCGCTGCGTTCCAGGAGGAATTATCGGCCTCCGTCGATGTTCCTGTATTTACCTCCAGCTTGCTTCAAATACCTTTTCTCCATTCCATATTTGGGGAGAAAGGAGAAGTGGGGGTGTTGACGGCTCGCGCCGCATCCCTTGAGAGACGACACTTCGAGCAGTGCGGGGCGGCGGGCATACCTTGCGCGGTCATGGGCATGGACGAATTTCCTGAATTTTCCCGGGTATTCCTCGGTGATCACTGCGAAGGAGAGGCGGTTTCCTATGATATCCTCAAGGTTGAAAGGGAACTCGCGGAGGCATCCGCAGCCTTGGTCGCCGACCATCCAAATATTCGCTGTGTCGTTTTAGAGTGCACGAACATGCCTCCTTTCAGGACAAAAATCCAGGAAGCGAGCGGCAAGCCTGTATACGATATTGTCACTTTAGCCGGCTATGTCTATTCCGGCCTGATTCTGGACTGAGGATAAACCATGGCAAGGCTAATATGCGACGTGGCGGTCTTGGGTGCCGGGGTCAACGGCATGTCCATCGCCTACCAGCTGTGCGCGCGGCGCAAGAGGGTGGTGGTGATCGACAAGGTAGTGATGGGCTCAGGCGCCTCCGGCTCCTGCGACGATATGATTCTTCTCCAATCAAAGAAGCCCGGAATTTTGTTGGAGATGGCCTTCCGGAGCCTTGAGCTGTTTGAAGGCTTGAAGAGTGATTTGCCCACGGACATAGAATTTGAGCGCCGGGGCGGCACTATCCTGATCGAAAACCAGGAGGAACTGGCGGCGATGGAGGAATTCGTAGCCAGTCAGAATCGATATGGCCTAGAAGTTGAGGTTATAGATGCGGCGCGGCTCAGGAAGCTCCAGCCTCTTGTATCCTCTCATGTCATAGCCTCCACC
>VKGY01000109.1:0-4655 GCA_008080685.1 Spirochaetota bacterium | reverse complement strand
CCTACAGCGCCCGAGATTCGCAAGTCAATCCCATGGCCCTCATGCGCGCCTTCTCCTTCGCCGGAAAGTCCATGGGCTTGGAATATCTTTCAAGGACGAGGCCTGTATCCATAGACAGGAAAAACTGCCTATGGGTCTTGAACATGGACAACGGCAGTGTTGTGGAGGCTGAGAGCGTCGTCAACGCCACCGGCGCCTGGGCGAATGAGATCGGCTGCCTTGTGGATTTTGAGGTGCCAATCACGCCCAGGAAGGGACAGGTTATCGTAACCGAGGCTATTCCCCCCATAGGTGCCACCAACGTATGGAGCGCCCAGTATATCGTGTCAAAACTGAAACCCAAGGCTCCCGCCGCCGCCTCGGTAGCAACTACCCCGGCGGAACGGTTCGGCCTCGGCTTTGCCTTCACCGGCACCCATAATGGGAATTATCTCATAGGTAGTACCAGGGAAAACGCCGGATTCGACAAAACGACAAATCCCGAAGCGATCGAGCTATTGGCACGGCAGGCGGAACATTATTTCCCTGTCATGAAAAACATCCATTTTATTCGCACTTTCGCGGGGCTACGGCCATCCACCCCGGATGGAATGCCCTTTCTCGGCGAGGTGCCCGGGCTGCCGCGGTTTTTTATCGCCGCAGGCCACGAGGGCGACGGGATAGCCCTTTCTCCGATAACTGGAACCCTCATCGCAGACCTTGTGGAAGGGAAAAAACCGGAATTCGATCTTTCATACTTCAGCCCTGGTAGGTTTTGCAGCGCGAAAGAAGGGAGCCATAGGTGAACTCTAGCCTGGATGAGCGGGACCTTATAGTCCTGGAATGCATCAGGGACGCGGGAGAACCGGTGGGTTCCTGGGCCTTGGTGGAAGAATTGGAACGCAAGGGATGCAAAACCAGTTCCGCCTCTATAGGGCGAATACTTTTTCGTCTGGAGTCCCTGGGCTTTGTCGCCAGCCAAGCCAACAAAGGGAGGGTGCTTACGCCCCTAGGGGCCAAGGCTATGCAAAAGGCCCGCATGATCGACTCCATCGACCGGCATCGCAGAGACTTGGAAAAACTGATCAACAGCAGGGTCTTGGATGAATTCCTCATGGTGCTCCAGGCCAGGAAGGCGATCGAAAGGGAGACCGCGCGTCTGGCTGCGGAGAATATTACGGAACAAAAGCTCTGCCACCTCGAAGGTATCCTCCAGGAACAGGAGTCCAAGGCCGCCAGGGGAGAAAGCATCGCGGAGGTCGACATCGCCTTCCATCGGAGCATCGCCGAAGCCTCGGGAAATTCCGCCCTCACCGCGCTCTATGGCATCCTCGCCATGATGGGACAGCAATCCGAACTTTTCGAACATATGCGGAGCAAAGTCGACAGTACCTATCGAAGAGCCCACCGCGCCGTATTCGAGGCCTTGAAGGCCCATGATCCCGACCAGGCGGAGTCTTGCATAATCCGCCATATGGACGGGCTGATCGAAGACGTAAAAATTTATTGGGAGCATCACAGGATATGAATGAGGAAAAATATATCTGCCGCTGCGAGGAAGTGACGGAGGCCGAAATCAGACAGGCTATTCAGGCAGGCGCCAGAAGTGTTATAGAAATCAAACGCTGGACAAGGGCGGGCATGGGAATCTGCCAAGGCCGGTCCTGCCGCAGGCTGGTGGAACGGATATTGGCTGAGGAATTGAACCTGAAGCCCGAGGAGGTTGAAGTGTCCTCGTTCCGTCCCCCGGTTCGGCCCGTTTCGATTCAAGCGATGGAAATCAAGGAGGACCTTATGGACTTTGGCAGACTGATGGTCGCCATGGCGACGCCTCTCAAGGAAAATTTGGAGTTGGATATCCAGAGGGCTGTCGCCCTTGCCAAGCGCCTGGTGGGCGAGGGGGTTGACGGTCTTGTGTTGAGCGGCACCACAGGGGAATCGCCGACCCTTTCCAGGCAGGAGAAAATCGATCTTATCGTTGAAGTGAAAAAAGCGGTCAAGGTTCCTGTCATCGGCAACGCTGGCACCAACGACACGAAGGCATCGATCCAATACGCCCTTGATGCGGAAGCGGCGGGTGCTGACGGACTTTTGCTTGTCGCCCCCTATTACAACAAGCCGGACCAGGGGATGCTCTACGACCATTTCGCGGCCATCGCGAATGCCGTAAAGATTCCTTCCATGCTTTACAACGTGCCGGGGCGTACGGCGATAACCATCAGGCCGGAAACCATCGTAAAGCTCTCGAAGGACGTACCCAGGATCTGCATGGTCAAAGATGCCGCCGGGGTTCTGGACGACACAACCGTGGTGATCCGCGACGCGGCGCCTGGCTTCAAGGTGTATACAGGAGAAGACGCCCTCACGCTTCCAACATTGGCCATCGGAGGATACGGGGTCGTTTCTGTCGCCGGCCATGTAGTCGCGCCGATCATGAAAAAGATGATTGAAGCCCATCTGGCAGGGAAGGTCGCCGAGGCGGCTTCTCTCCATGTCCAGCTTCAAGCGATCAACAGAGCCCTCTTCCTTCAGCCAAATCCGGTGCCTGTAAAGATGGCCCTAAAGCTGCTCGGCTTCGATGTCGGCCCCTTGCGGCCGCCCCTCAAGGACGCCTCCGCGGAAGTCACTGCGGCGCTTTCAAAGGCCTTGGCGGACCTTGGATTGATGCAATGAACAGCCAGGACTCAAGGATTCGGGCTCACGCGGTCCTGGGCGATCTTCCCCAGGCCCAGGAGCTCACCATCTTTTTCGAAGGAGAGCCGGTGAAAGCCCGGGCCGGGGAGCCTATCATGGCAGCCCTTGTCGCCCAGGGAGTCACGGTTTTCCGCTACACTAAGAAGGGCTCGCCGCGTCGCATGTTCTGCGGCATAGGCCGCTGCACCGATTGTGTCATGACGGTGGATGGAATTCCGGGGGTGCGGACCTGCGTGACCGAGGTGAAGGAAGGCATGAAGATCGAACGCCAACATGGCGTGGGAGCCTGGAACGTCGCCGGGGAGGAAGGCAATGGCAAGATCCAATAAGCCCGCCATCGTAGTCGGCGCGGGACCCGCGGGTTTGTGCGCTGCCATTGAATTGAAAAAGGCTGGTGCCTCGGTAATCCTCATGGATGAAAACTCCAAGCCCGGAGGACAACTGTTCAAGCAAATCCATAAGTTTTTCGGCTCCCAAGAACACAAGGCTGGTGTCAGAGGCTTCGATATCGGCAGGGAACTCCTTGCAGAATCCATGGAGCTTGGCATGGATGTCCGCTTGGACACGGAGGTAGTGGGAATCCAGAAAGGACTTCAGGTTTGGGCTGTGGAAAAGCGTGAAAAATCATACACCATCGACGCAGGCGCTTTGATACTTGCCACAGGGGCTACGGAAAACGCCCTGAGCTTTCCCGGATGGACCCTTCCTGGGGTGATGACCGCAGGCTGCGCCCAGACCTTGATCAATGTCCACCGCGTCCTCCCAGGCAAAAGAGTTCTGATGGTGGGCTCAGGCAATGTCGGTGTCATCGTCGCCTACCAACTTCTGCAGGCCGGTGCCGATGTCGCGGCTGTCATAGAAGCAGCGCCTCGGCTTGGAGGGTATGGGGTCCACACTGCAAAAGTGAGGCGTTCTGGAGTTCCCTTCCATGTATCTTCGACCATACTTAAGGCCGAAGGCTCGCAAAGCGTCGAGGTGGCGGTGATCGCGAAGGTGGATGAGAGGTTCAACCCCATCCCTGGCACGGAGACCAGTCTCGAGGTGGATACGATTTGCATCGCCGTCGGCCTCACTCCTTCCATAGAACTCGCAAGCCTCGCGGGCTGCGAAATGATGTATGTTCCCGAACTTGGCGGCACCATGCCTCGGCATGATGAATTCTTGAGATCTTCGGTTCCTGGCGTCTACGTCGTGGGCGACATAGCCGGGGTCGAGGAAGCCTCCACGGCAATGGAGGAGGGAAGGCTCGCGGGAATCCATGCAGCGTTCTCCTTAGGCTGCATGGACGAGGCGACCATGAAGGAAAGGACAGGCGAGACCATCCGCAGGCTTTGGGCCCTGCGCCAGGGAATGTTTGGTGAAAAGCGCCATCTTGCCAAAAAAAGAGTGGTGGAAAAGGAAGGAGGGAACTTGCGATGAGCGGAGAGATGAAGCGCAAGATCGAGGGAGCCCCTTCCTTGGATGAATTGAAGGCCGCCGGCATGCTGCCTTCGATAGAGGACATGGAAAGGCGACCCTGTGTGTGCATCGAGTGCGTGGAGGAGATTCCATGCAATCCTTGTGAAACCAGCTGCCCCAATCTCGCCCTCACGGTGGGTTCGCCGATCACCAATCTGCCTGAGATCGATCGGGAGCTCTGCACAATCTGCGGCCTTTGCATCGCCGCGTGTCCGGGGCTGGCCATCACCATCAAGAGCATCCAGGGCGACAAGGCGAGGATTCGATTTCCTTGGGAGTACCTGCCCCTTCCCGCGGCGGGCCAGGAAGTCCAGATGGTGGATCGCCTTGGACAGCCATTGTGCGCGGGTAAGATAATATCCGTGGTCAACCCCATAAGAAACAACAAGACTGCTGTTGTGACCGCGGAATTCCCAAGGACATTTGCCCAGGAAGCGATCAGCATGCGGAGGAACGATGCGTAAATACAGAGTAGCGGTGGTGGGGGCCCTTGGGGCTGTGGGAACGGAGATGATAAAGACCCT
>VKGY01000108.1 GCA_008080685.1 Spirochaetota bacterium | reverse complement strand
ACAACCTCGTCGCCACCATAGAGGCGAACCTCGGTGTCCTCCATGATTATTACTTCCTTCGGGCGAAGGCGCTGGGCATTGGGGAATTGCGGCATTCCGATGTATACGTTCCCCTGGTCGAGCAAAAAAAGAGCCGCCACACCTTCGAGGAGGCGGTGGATATTGTCTGCGACGCCTTGGCTCCTCTTGGTGGCGAATACGTTTCCACCTTGAGGACGGGACTTCTGGGTGGCTGGGTGGACAGGTACGAAAACAAGGGAAAGAGATCCGGAGCATTTTCCGCAGGAAGCTATGAGGGCGATCCCTATATACTCCTCAATTACAAGGACGATGTTTTGAGGGATCTTTTCACCCTTGCCCATGAAGGTGGCCATTCCATGCATTCCTGGCTTTCGGCGCGAAGCAATCCCTTCCTCTCGTATTCCTACACAATCTTCGAAGCGGAAGTGGCAAGCACCTTCAACGAACATCTGGTTTTCGATTACCTCTATGAAAGATCCGATTCCGATGAAGAAAAGGCAGCCCTGCTTTCCAATAGGATAGACGACAGCATCGGGACCCTCTTCCGCCAGACTATGTTCGCGGAATTCGAGGCTAAAACCCATGCAATGGCTGAATCGGGAGAAGCCCTCACGGTGGACTCCCTGCGCGAAGAGTTTGGTGCCCTTCAGCGAAAGTATTTCGGTCCAGCGATGGTCTTCGAGCCTTGCTCCGACCTTGAGGGATTGCGGATACCTCATTTTTACAATGCGTTCTACGTGTACAAGTACGCCACAGGCATATCGGCCAGCAAAGCTTTGGCTGCCCGTGTCTTGGGCGGTGGAAAGGCTGAGAGAGAAGCTTACTTCGCGTTCCTAAAGTCCGGGGGGGCGCGGTTCCCTATCGAGTCGCTCAAGTTGGCAGGCGTGGATATGACAAAGCCTGAGCCCATAGCCACAGCCTGCGAAAGTTTCGCCCGGGATGTGGAGAGGCTCAAGAACCTGTTGAAATTGTAGGAAGCTACATATAGCCGAGTTTAGAAAGCACAATGGCGACGGAGACCGTTACGGCGGTCTCCGTTTTCAAAATCCGGTCTCCCATATTGCGAATGTCAAAGCCTCGATCTTTGAGGCGGGACACTTCCTGTTCCGTCCATCCCCGTTCTGAACCTAGGGCCAAAACGCAGGGTTCCTCGACCCTGTCCGCCTCCGAAAGCTTGAAGGACCCTGCCCCGGGGTGGCATCCTATCTTCGTCCAGGACTCGGTTTTTTCATCTTCTGCAAGGGCATCCAAGGCCGCATCCAGAGACCAAAAAGTCCTTACTTCAGGGAGCAGTGGATTCCCTCCTTGCTCGGCGCCTTCCACCAGAGGATCTTCGAAATCCTTCTCCTTGAAAAATCGAGAATTCGCATAGGATTTATCGCCAAGGGCAGAAAGGCAGAACCAGATTGAAAAAACACCAATGCTGGAGAGATCCTTGAGAATCCTTCCGGCCTGTATCGGCCTGGGGAAACCCATGAGAATCCGGAGCCGCCGAAGCGGGGGCGCTGAATCTTGTGGTACAAACTTGAGGATCAAAACCTTGTCTCCAATGGATTCCAGAATGGCAACTCCCAGACTGCCGTCGGTCCTTCCGGCCTCGAGGGAATCTCCGGGAGTTTTCTTGAGGATTTTTACAATGTGCTCATACCTGCGATCCGCTCTCGGGATTTCTATCCTTTCATCCACCCCGCGGAGCAGGAGCATGTTCATTAAAGCGTATCCACGTCCGCAGAATAGTCCACGCCGGGAACCCCGAATCCGTGGGCGCGCAGGAAATCATTTCTAAACCCTTCAATATCGGTGAGTACATCAAGATTGGATTCATTTACCTTTGCAAGCCGTGATTGCACTTCCGCCTGGACCGCCTGGCCCATTTCAAGTTCATCAAGCCTGATCCTTCCTTCGGTATCTACGGGAACCGGTACACCCTTTCCTCGGTAGAGGCGCTCCGCGAAGAGGCGTACGGACTGGTCGAGGCAATCTTCATGGATTTTCCGCTCTTTCATGACCTTGAAAAGCGTTGAGACATAAAGGGGTATGATGGGGATGATAGCGCTAGCCCGGGTAACCACGGCCTTGTTGATGGAGACAAACGCGCGCAGGCCTGATCCGATCCCTTTGGAAGATATGGCTTTGGCAGCTCGTTCCAGGTCTTCCTTCGCCTTTCCTATGGTGCCGTCGCGGTAGATCGGCCAGGACATGGGCGGTCCAAGGTAGGAGTAAGCAAGGGTTGTGCAGCCGGAACTTAAAACCTTGGCAGCTTCCAAGGCTGAAATCCAAAGCTCCCAATCCTGCCCTCCCATCACCTTCACTGTTTGCTGGATCTCGCTTTCGTCCGCCGCTTGGACTTGGGCCATGGTCAGCTTGCCAGAAAAAACATCCGAGGTCATTCCCGCATAATCCCGGCCTATTGGCTTGATGACCGAACGGTACATGACGCCTGTATCGGGATCTACGCGTACCGGGCTGGCTAGGGAATATATCACAAGATCATAGGTGATTCCCTTCTGCTTGGCTGTTTCTATGGCCGTGATTTTGGCTTGGTGGGAAAAGGCGTCCATGTCGAAAGTGAGGGAAAAAAGGCCCCTTTCTTCAGCGTGGCGGTCGAAAGCCTTATTGGCGTACCATCCAGGAGATCCGGTCTTGTTGGGGCTGGGTGCTTTTTCAAAGGAAAATCCAACCGTTCCGGCGCCATAGCGGAACGCTGCGACTTCACGCGAGGCGAGGCCGTATCCCGTGGAACACCCAATGATGAGGGCGTTCTTGAGCGGGGATCTGTCTTTCCGGGGGCTCAAGGCATCCAAGCGAGCTATGTGGCCCTTAAGTTCCGCCTCGCACCCTGCAGGATGTGCGTTAAGGAAAATATTATTCCTAACCATGGGGGTGACAATCATTCCGGTACTCCTGAGGCCATGGCGATCCATTCGGCTTCAACAGCCACATCGCCGTCCACGGTGCCTATGCCCTTTTGATGAATGACCAATGCGTTAGACTTAATTACGTCAATGCGCATTTCAACCTTGTCGCCAGGACGCACCTGACGGCGGAATGTGGCCGATCTAATCCGGGCGAATACAAACATGCTCTGAGGTTTTACCCCTAAGAGCTTTGCGCCAACGCCTCCCGCTTGGGCCAGGGCTTCCACCAGGATCACTCCAGGTACCACAGGGTATGCGGGAAAATGGCCCTTGAAGAACCATTCGTCGTGTTTGAAGATCCTGGAGGCAAGGATGGCGGATCCGTCCAGGCGCACGTCGTCCAGGAAGAGGAAGGGAGGCCGGTGAGGGAGGTAGTGTTCAAGCTGTTCCATAACTATCCTTTAGATTGGTATACCACAGTCTAGGCTTTGACAAAAGCGAGGGCACCGTTATGGCCGCCAAAACCAAGGGAGGCGGTGAGGGCGGCTTTGATCGGACTTTCTACCGCGTGGTTGGGAATGTAGTCCAGGTCGCATCCTCCTTGAATGTCGGGGTTTTCCAAGTTGATCGTCGGAGGGAGGATGCCCGTTTCAAGCGCTTTTACGCAGACGATTGCTTCAACGGCTCCAGCGGCGGCGACACAGTGGCCGGTCATGCTTTTGGTTGAACTCACTTTCAGCCGGTAGGCGTGGTCGCCGAATGCTTTTTTCACCATCTTAGTTTCCGCGGGATCGTTGATGGGTGTGGAAGTGCCATGGGCGTTGTAATATCCAACATCTTCTGGAGCAAGACCGGCGTCTGCCATTGCAAGCGTGAGGGCCCGTGCGCCTTGCGTTCCCTCGGGATCGGGGGCTGTTAGATGGTAGGCGTCGCAGGTTGAGCCGTATCCGGCAGCCAGGGCATAGATCTTGGCCCCTCTTTGCTTCGCCCGCTGGGCATCCTCCAGGATCATGACTCCGGCTCCCTCGCCTATCACAAAGCCATCGCGATCCGCGTCGAAAGGCCTGGAGGCCTTAGTTGGATCATCATTCCTTTTCGTGGAGAGGGCTTTGAGTCGACAGAATCCTCCCATGGCGAACACGGTGATAGCCGCTTCAGTTCCGCCCGCAACTACCACATCGACGCGCCCAGATCGAAGCAGGTCGATAGCCTGGCCTATTGCATCGGTCCCTGAGGCGCAGGCGGTAACTTGGGTGAAAGCCGGTCCATGGATGCCAAGGCGGATCGCCACGTTTGCAGAGGCTTCATTGGATATCATGAGGGGCACGGTCATGGGCGGCATTCGATCTGGCCCTGACTCCAATAGCTTGCTGTAGGATTCTTGGAATATTTCCAGCCCCCCTATGCCATTGCCCAGGCACACAGCGATCCGTTCCGGGTCGTACCCGCCTTGGGCGACGCCTGAATCCTGCCAAGCCTGAACCGATGCGGCTACAGCATACTGGGTAAAGAGTGCCATTTTCCTGGCTTCCTTCTTATCCATGTAGAGGCTGGGATCGAAATCCTTCACTTCTGCGGCTATCTTGGCGTCCATTCCCGAGGCGTCGAAGCGGGTTACCTTTCCGATGCCGGATTTTCCTTCCTTAAGGGACTGCCAGAAAGTCTCGATATCGTTTCCGACTGGGCTGATGATTCCCAGTCCCGTTACTGCAATGGTTCGTTTCATTTTCGTTTCCCTCCGATGTTAGCGGGTTTTACCAGCGGATAACCGCGGCTCCGTAGGTTAGCCCGGCTCCAAAGCCAAGTAGCATGATGAGATCGTTTTGCTTGAGAAGGCCTTTTTCTTGCATTTCCGCCAGGGCAAGAGGAATGGATGCGGCGGAGGTGTTGGCGTATTCCTCCATATTCAAGTAAAACTTTTCCGGCTGGATGCCGAATCTTTTGCCTGCCGCCTGCACAATGCGGGCGTTGGCCTGGTGGGGGATTATCCAGGCGAAATCCTCAAGGCGATAGACTGTGGCATGCATGATCCTTTCGATGAGGACAGTTATCGATTTAACCGCAAAGTCATAGACCTTTTTCCCGTTCATGTAGATAGCTGGAACGATAGGGGATTCCCTCTGGAAGGAAT
>VKGY01000215.1 GCA_008080685.1 Spirochaetota bacterium | reverse complement strand
ATGGGGTCTGGGTGGCTTCCTGCGCTCCTGGCATCTTCGCCAACCAGGAACATCTGGGCGCCTTGGGCGTGGAGGTCGATCCCGAAGGACTGCGCTTCAAGCCCATGAACCGGGTTGAGGACGCCTGCGCCTCCGGCTCAGTGGCCCTTTTCAACGCCCTCTACGCCGTGGAATCCGGAAGGGCCAAGGTAGCCCTGGTCATCGGGGTGGAAAAAATGAATCTTTTGGATACCAAGGGTGTGACCCATGGTTTGGCGACCTGCTCCTATTGGGCAGAGGAGGGATCGAGGGGGATGACCTTTCCCGGCCTATTCGCCGAGTACGCGAAGGGCTATGCGGCACGCTACGGATTGGATGCCCCCACTCTGGCCAGGATGCTCTCCCAGGTCGCGGCCCTCAATTACCGCAACGCCTTGGACAATCCCCTTGCCCATTTCGGCAAAGGGGGGCCAGCGGACCGGCTTGGGCTCACCACTGCCGAGGCGATCCTTGCTTTGCCCCCGGAGAAGAATCCCATGATCGCCGAACCCGGATAGGTCATGCGAACGAAAGGATCGCCATATCCACAAGGCCCAACATGCACGAACTCATAGCGGGCAAGGCGGCGGTCAGGGCAGCCTATGAAGAGGCTGGCATGGATGCCCGCAGGGTGGACATCGCCGAAGTCCACGACTGCTTCACCATCAACCAGCTTCTCTGCACCGAGGCCTTGGGACTTTCGGCGGACGGCCGCGCAGGATACGACTACCTTGACGGCCGCTTTGGACGGGACGATTCCCGCTGCGCGGTAAACCTTTCAGGAGGGCTCAAGGCCAAGGGACACCCTGTTGGCGCCTCGGGGGTCTCGATGAACGTCTTGCTCTACAAACAGTTGGTGGGCGAGCCGATAGGAGCCAGATTCGAAGCCCGGAGGCCTGAAGTGGGCGTTGCCCTGAACGTGGGAGGATCCTCGGTGACCAACTGCGTTACGGTGCTGAGGAAGGAGGGCTGAGGAGGGACAAGAGCTCAGTAATCTTCCTTCCCGGGGAAACCTGGCGGGGGCAGACCCTGGAGCATTCAAAAGCCCTTTCACAGGCCCTGGCTCCATCGGGCTCGCCTGCGTAGGCGAGGAAACGGGTCCTGTTCCCTCCGTTCTTCGCCATTTCCCTTGCCGCGGCGGCCAAAGCCGCAGGTCCCTTGAAGGCTTTAGTCACCGGACAGGCGGCGACGCAAAGCCCACATTCGATGCAGTCTTCCATCCTCGTCGATCCGCCTTTTTCGCGGACAAGGTAATCCGTATCAGGCAGGCTCTCGAAAAAAGAACCGGGATGGACGGCGATGTCGCCTATCCACGCCATGGCCCTCAGGGGCTCAACCCTGTGCTCGCCCTCTCCAAGTTCGGCCAGCCTCGTAAGGCAGAGGAGGCGGGGCTTTCCGTCCACCAGGGCGCCGCAGGTGCCGCAGGATCCATGGTGGCAGGAATGGCGGTACAAGATTGTTTCCGGGGCGGAGGAGACCTCTTCAAGGCCGGCGCGCAAAGTTTCCAAGGCGTCGAGCAAGGTGCCCTCCGGTGCCATGTCGAAGCGGAATCTCCGGCTGCCCAGCTTCGCTCCTACTAGAAGATGGAGGAACTCCGCTGTCCTGCAAGGCTCCGCAACGCCCAGCTTGTGGCAGATGAAATCGGCGGTTTTCTCGCCCATTGCCCGCAAGACCGTCGCCTTTCCGCCTAGGATGGTCGCCATGCCTCCTATGCCTTCGCCCTCGTGGTCCATAACAGCGAAATCTCGGCTCAAAGACCTTCCTTCCGTATCGTCTCCTCGCCTGAACCCCGCCAGGGGACGGGCCGCGGCCCAGGAGGCGTAGATCGGTTTTTCGCTGAACGCAGGCACCATGAGGCCTGCTTCGGAGTGGAGGAAGGCGATCTCCTGGGGCAGGGGTAGGAGTCCTTCAGGGCTCTGGGCGAAACGCTGGGTAGAGCCGATGATCGTGAGCCCCCGCTGGGGAACCAAGATGTCCCCGTCTCCCGGAGGCCTGAGCCGGCTGACCACCCGATTAACAAGCCTTCCTTTTACCGCCGTCATGGAGCCGGCGGTGGGGGAGACGGGCACAGCCAGGCCAGCCAACGCCCCAACGCGCCCAGCCCAGGCGCCTGAGGCATTTATGAGGAAATCGCATTCAAATCGGATGGTTCGGCCACTGCCGTCCTCTAGCCGCCGCGCCTCGACTCCCGTCACCCTGCCTTGCTGGACTACTATCTCCACAGCCTCGTGCCAAGGCAAAATCCTCACCCCCAGGATCTGCGCGGCGGCGAAAAAGGACAGGGGTAGGCGGAAGGCGTCGAAGCTACCGTCAGGCACCTCTGCGACGGCGAGAATTTTTTCCGAGAGAGCAGGCTCAGCGCGCCGCGCCGTTTC
Source organism: Spirochaetota bacterium (assembly GCA_008080685.1). Lineage (GTDB taxonomy): Bacteria > Spirochaetota > Spirochaetia > Treponematales > Rectinemataceae > VKGY01. The sequence continues at coordinate 417 of VKGY01000215.1, read as the reverse complement.
CGGGGCAAGGGCCCGAGCGGGAATCCCCGCCGCGGCGCAGCGATCGATGAAATGAGGCAGGAGGGCGACTTCCTCGGGATTTGTGGCGACGAAGAATCCTCCGTTGTATTCGATGCAGGCCGGGGCGATGGAAGACTAGACAAGGCTTTCCTCGTAGCACTCCATGGCGATGTTCGGATCCGCCCAGGCATAGCGGGCACCGCAGTGGAGTTGGCCGTGGTGGCGGCCGGTGGTGCCCGAGGTAAGCTCCCCCTTCTCCAGCACCGTGACATCGAAGCCCCTCAATGCCAGATCGTAGGCCAGGGCGGCGCCAGTCCCCCCGCCCCCTATCACGCACACCCGCAGGTTCTTCTTTTTCGCCGCGGCAGCAGGCAGGACCTTGGGCTCGAACCGAGGGTTGAAGACTTCCATGGTGCG
>VKGY01000107.1 GCA_008080685.1 Spirochaetota bacterium | reverse complement strand
CCACAGAGGATGCCGAAGCCCCCCTGGTTGCAGAAGACATCCAGCACGGATCTGCCTCTGGCGTAGCGGGCGACTGCGGCCCTGTTTGCCCGCTGATCCAAGAACCAGCCGGTTTTCTGGCCACCTACGAGGTCGACCCTGTATTTGGCACCGTTTTCTTCTATTATTATAGATTCCGGCACCGAGCCAGCGACAATCCCTGAGACGGGATCCAGGCCTTCCAAGGCTCGAACCGGGGCATCCGATCTCTCTACTATGCCCTCGGGCTGGAATACCTCGGACAAGGAGGCGATGATTTCTGATTTGCGCTGATCCACCCCGAGGCTGAGGAATTGGACCGAAAGCCAGGAACCGCCCTTTTCCGCGTCCACGAAACGATCGACTATCAGACCGGGAACCGCATCCGCCTCGCCGAAAACCATCCTCAGGCTTTCGGACTCTCCCTTGAAATACCGTCGCCGATATTCCAAAGCTTCGCGGAAACGCTCGGAGAAAAAATGGCCGTCTGCCCGAGAGGCGGTCTTTGAAAAGATTCTAGCTCGAATTTTTGAAATGGGATTGTAGAAACCGTATCCCAGCAGGTTCCCGCCCGAATCCACAACCCGCACCTCACCCCCAGGGAGGGGGTTTCCTTCCACCCGGGTTATCTCGTTGTCAAATACCCAGGGGTGACCCTGCCGTATCCTCAGTTCCTCGCCCCTTCTCATGGTTATCGTCGGTTGTGCCATGACGGAAGGGTATACCGCCTTGGTGCTTCTCCACAATCTGTCCTTCGCCTTGAATCTGGGGGGAATCGTCGTATACTTTCCTTGATAATCAAATAAGAGAAGGAGGGTAGAATGGCCAAGTTGGTAAAAAACAATGTGACATGGGTTGGAAAGGTGGACTGGGAACTGAGGAGGTTCCACGGCGACGAGTACTCCACCCACAAAGGCTCGTCCTACAACTCCTATCTGATAAAAGAAGAGAAAAATGTCTTGATCGATACGGTCTGGCAGCCCTACGCCAAGGAATTCGTCGCCAACCTTGAAAGGGAAATCGATCTTTCCAAAATCGACTACGTGATCGCCAACCATGCGGAGATAGACCACTCGGGATCCCTGCCTGAACTCCTTTCCCGCATACCCAAGGTGCCGGTGTACTGCACCGAGAACGGCGTCAAGTCGCTGAAGGGACATTACCACAAGGACTGGAATTTCCGCACCGTCAAGACCGGCGACAGCCTGGACATCGGCAACGGCAAGAAACTGGTATTCGTGGAGATGCGCATGCTCCATTGGCCGGATTCCATGGCCACCTACATGACCGGGGACAACATCCTATTCTCCAACGACGCCTTCGGCCAGCACTTTGCCTCGGAGCTGTTGTTCAACGACCTGGTGGATCAGGACGAACTGTTCGACGAGTGCATCAAATACTACGCGAACATCCTCACTCCCTTCAGCGCCCTGGTGGAGAAGAAGATCCAAGAAGTCCTGGGCTTCAATCTCCCCATCGATATCATCGCCACAAGCCACGGGATAATCTGGCGCGATAATCCCACCCAGATAGTCCTCAAGTACCTGGATTGGGCCAAGGCCTACAAGGAAAACCAAATCACCATCCTCTACGATACCATGTGGAACGGCACCAGGATCATGGCGGAGAAGATAGCCGAGGGAATCCATCAAGCGGACAAGGATGTGACCATCAAGCTGTTCAATATCGCTAAAACGGATAAAAACGACATCATCACCGAAGTATTCAAGGCCAAGGCGATCTTGGTAGGGTCTCCCACCATAGGCAAGGGAATTTCCTCGGGAACCGCAGGTATCCTTGAAGAGATCGAGGGGCTCAAGTTCAAGGGCAAGAAGGCCGCCGCCTTCGGCTGTTACGGCTGGAGCGGCGAGGGAGTCAAGAAGATTTCCAACGTGCTCGCCAAGGGCGGTTTTGAATTGGTGGACGAAGGCATCCGCTGCCTTTGGAATCCCGACGAGGCAAGCGTGGCGGCCTGTGTGGCCTACGGCAGGGATTTCGCCGCCAAGGTTTGATAGTTTGGGCACCCGCCGAATATAAGGCGCCGATTTTCCTTGCTTCCATAAAAATGCTGGAATATAATGACGCGGTCGTTATGAGATGAAAAAAATCTAAGGAGGCATTATGAAGCGTCTACGCGGGGCTCTATTGCTCATCGCGCTCTTAAGTCTTGCGGCTGGAATCAGCGCACAGACCGTCACCATCACCTATTGGCAGTATTTCTTCGAGACCAAAGTCAAGCTCGTGGACGAGCTCATCAAGAACTTCGAAAAGGCCAATCCCGGCATCAAGGTGGAACAGGTGACCTTCCCCTACGAAACCTTCAACCAAAAGGCGGCGGCTTCAATTCCCGCAGGAGAAGGTCCTGATGTCATAACCCTTTTCTACGGCTGGCTGCCCATGTACGTCAAGGCCGGCTATTTGCAGGAACTACCCAAGTCGGACTTCAACAAAGAATATTTCGACAAGAATTTTTACTCCTTCGTCGCCGAGTCGGTGGATTTCGGGGGCAAGTACTACTCTGTGCCCACGGCGGTGCGCACCTTGGCCTTGATCTGGAACAAGAAGCTATTCAAGGATGCGGGCTTCGATCCCGAGAAGCCGCCCAAAACCTTGGACGAACTTGCCGCCTACGCCCGCAAGCTTTCCAAGTACGACGCCCAAGGCAACCTTGTCCAGGCGGGCATGGCGATGCAGCCCACTGGCCAAGGACACTCCTGGATCAGGGAGGTTCTCTTCCGCCAGTTTGGGAACGTTCCCTACAGCGCCGACTACAAGAAAGTCGGATACGCTGACGCCAAGGCCGCCGAAGCCCTCAAGTGGTATACCGACCTCATCGTGAAGGACAAAGTTGGCTACCCCAACTTCGTCACCGACGACGTGACCGCCTTCCGGTCCGGCAAGGCCGCCATGAACGTCGATGGCTCCTTCCGCATCGCCGCCCTCAAGGCGGTGAAGGACCTTGAGTGGGGTGCCGCCGAACTTCCCAGCCACAATGGCGTTAAGTCCAACTATGCCTCCTATTGGACCCACGGAATCGTGGACGGAGTAAAGGGAAAGCGACTTGAGGCTTCCATCAAGTTCCTCAAGTACATCACCTCTCCCGAAGTCCAGGAACTCTGGCTCCAGAGAGTGGGAGAGCTTCCCGCCACGCCTTCGCTCTCGGAGAAGTACAAGGAAGATCCCTTCATCTCCCCCTTCCTCAAGGGACTTGCCTACGCCAAGGCCAGCCTTTTCATCGATGAGGCGGGGCAGCGGAACGTGATGGTCGACGCGGTGGACGAAGTCTATTTGAAGAAAGTGGATCCCCTGCAGGCCCTCAAGAACGCCGCGGCCAAGGAACAGAAGCTCATAGACAACTTCTGGAAGTGATCCCCCGAGGGGATGTGCCGAAAGCATGAATCCCGGCGTTCCCGGATTGCTCCGGGGACGCTTTTTTTAATTCAAGGAGACCCTTGGGATGACCTTGGCCAGCCGGCGGTCCCTCACCGCCTACACCTTCCTCGCCCTGCCGTTGGTTTTTTTCATTTGCGTGCGCTTCGGCCCTATGATCTACATGACCGCCATGAGCTTCACCAACTGGGGCCTCCTGCGCCGAAAATCCGAGTTCATCGGCCTTGAAAACTACGTCAATGTACTGAGCGATCCGGTATTCCTCAAAGCTCTTGGCAACACGCTGCAATACGCCTTCATAGGCGCGCCCATCGTCATCGTGCTGGGGCTCTGCATCGCCCTGCTCCTGGATGCCATCCCCAAGGGCAAGGGGCTTTTCAGGCTCATCTACGTCCTGCCCTACATCACGCCCGTGGTTGCGGTATCCTGGGTTTGGCGGTGGATGTACCAGCCGCCTCCCTTGGGAGTCATCAATCTTGTGCTTGGAGCCTTGGGACTGCCGGCGGGAGAATTTCTCAACAGTCCGAACCAGGCCCTTCCTTCCATTATGGGCGTCAACGTATGGGTGGAGCTGGGGTATTGCTCCACCATTTTCCTGGCGGGCTTGCAGACGATTCCAAAGGAGCTCCACGAAGCCGCCCGGATCGACGGCGCCACGGGGCGCCAGGTTCTCTTCAAGGTAACGATTCCCCTTCTGGCGCCGATCACGTTTTTCCTCACTGTAATGGAAGGAATCCAGTTCCTGCGCATCTTCACTCAGGTGTACAATATGTCCTTCCAGGCCATGGGAGGACCTTTGGATTCCGCCAAGTCAGCGGCCCTCTACATTTACCAGAAAGCCTTCAACAATTTCGAGATGGCCCAGGCGGGGAGCGCCAGCATCATTCTTTTCGCCATCATCATGGCAGTAACCCTCGTCCAGATGAAATTCCTGGACCGAAAAGTCAATTACTAGGAGGGCCCCATGAAATCCACATTGATGAAATCCATCTTGAAACGAAAAAATCTAGGGATCGCGGCGGCCTACCTCCTGCTTTCCGTCTTCACGGTAATCATGGTATTCCCCTTTTTCTGGATGCTTTCCTCCAGCTTCAAGGACTATTCCCAGATTCTCCAGATGAGGTTCCTTCCTGCTGAGCCAACCCTGGAAAACTACAAATACATCTTTTTCTCCACCAGTTCGCGGTTCCCCCAGTGGTTTCTCAACTCAGCCATTGTGGCGGTATGCACCACCGCCTCTGTCCTGTTTTTCGATTCCTTGCTGGGATACGTGCTCTCGAAATTCCGATTTCCTGGCAAAAGGATCATTTTTCTCCTCATAGTATCCACCTTGATGATTCCCACAGAAATGCTCGTGATACCTTGGTACGCTATAATCAGGGCCATGAAGTGGGGAAACACCTACTGGGCTATCATGTTTCCGGGAATGATCAGCGCCTTCGGCGTCTACCTTATGCGCCAATTCATGTCCACCATCCCCGACGACCTTATCGACGCCGCGCGGGTGGATGGGCAGAGCGAATTGCGGATATTCCTAACAGTGGTCCCCCTCATCGCTGCGTCCAAGCCCAGGATGTTCACTCTTCCCGTAGGCTTGGCCAATTTTTCCGGCGAGGCGGGCAGCGATTGGCACTACATAATGACAGGCGCCACGGTGGCAATGCTTCCCCTCATCGTCGTATTCCTTTTGTTCCAAAGGCAGATAGTGAAGGGCATAGCCATGACGGGCATGAAAGGATGATATAAGCCATGAGAGTCATAGATTCCCACGTGCATTTCCCCGAAGATAGGATCATTGATGACGGAAAGCCGCGAAGCGAGGCCTCAGGAGTCGGACACACCTCGGGGCGGAGCCCCTCGACCCAAGGAGGGGAAGGTGTGGCAAAGCAGATGACCAGTCCGCCCAAGGCCTGGCTCGAGGCTGAAAAGGGCCGCTGGGAAGCGGCCTGGCGCTTCCCTCCAGCAAGAAAAGTGGGGCTTGAGGAAGGCGAGAGGCTCTGGATAAAGGAGGTGGAGGACCGCGAGTACCTGAAAGCCGTGATCTTCGTCACCGCAGGAAGCAACGATTTCGCCTCAGGCTTGGCGGAGCGGAATCCCAACCGCTTTGTAGCCTACGCCCACCACGACCCCATGCTTCCCGATGCGCCTCAGCGGCTTGAGAAGGCAGTGCGCCACGGTGGGCTGAAGGGTTACAAGATCTTGGGACCTAAGGTGGACAGGCCCCTGTCCGATCCTTCCTTCGACCCCTTGTGGGAATCCACCCAGTCCCTGGGCATACCCGTCCTCATCCATTTCGGCATCATGGGCGGGGCGGGGGGAATAGCTTCCCACATGAACATGAATCCCCTGGCCATCCACGGAGCGGCCAAGCGGTTTCCGGAAATTCCCTTCATCATCCCCCATTTTGGCTGTGGTTATGTGTTCGAAACCCTCAATCTCTGTTGGGCCTGCCCCAACGTCTACATCGACACCTCGGGCTCAAACCAATGGATGCGCTGGATGCCCTACGAGGTGACCTTGGAAAGCCTGTTCAGAAAATACCGGGAGACCATCGGCCCTAGCCGGATCCTATTCGGGACCGATTCCTCCTGGTTTCCCCGTGGATTCTCGGCCGCCTACCTGGACGTCCAGGTGCGGGCCATGACAGACGTTGGGTATTCAGAGGACGAAAGGGACATGGTGCTGTACCGCAACACCGCTTCCCTTGTGCGCTGGGGCGAAGCATGAGCGCCGGGAAGTTTGCGTCGGCCTACGTTGACCGGGTTCTGGATCCGGGCTACAAGAATTGGATCCGCCTCTTTGAAGCCTACGCTTCCAAGGTGCACAAAGCCCATCTTTGCATGCTGTCCGAGCAAGGCATCGTGGCGGGCGATTCCCTGAAGCGCGGGATCGAGGAAACGGACAGGAAGTTCTCCGAGCCCGGGTTCCTTCCTGAAAAAATCCCTCAGGGCATGGAAGACCTGTATTTTCTCTACGAAACTGAACTAGGCCGACAGGTCGGCGAGGAGAACGCCGCCTGGCTCCATACAGCCCGCAGCCGGAACGACATGGACGGCACGGTGTTCAGGCTTGCCCTGGCGGATCGGATGGAGCATTTCATCGACAGGGCGGAAGCCCTCTGCCGCGGGCTATTGGAACGCTGCAAGGCCGGGGAGGGAGAGCTTACCATCCTTTTTACCCACGGCCAGCCTGCCAATCCCTCCACCACAGCCCACTACCTTTCAGCCATCCTCCTGGATCTCCTGGAGGATTGCCACGGCTTGGCCAAGGCTTTGGAGAAGGTGGATAAATCCACCATGGGAGCCTGCGCCATCACCGGCACGGGCTTTCCCATCGACCGTGAAAGGGTGGCGCGACTCCTTGGCATGGACGGCCTTGTGGTCAATTCCTACCAAGCCATAGCTTCCTCCCATTGGCTCACCGCTCCAGCCCAGGCTTTGAAGGCTTTGATGTTGGACCTGGGACGCTTCGCTGCCGATCTCCTGCACAAAACCTCCTGTGAAGTTGGGCTCTACGGCTTTCCCGACGACCTTGTCCAGATTTCCTCCATCATGCCTCAAAAAAGAAATCCGGTGATAATAGAGCACCTTAGGATCCGCGCCGGCCAGGCCATGGGGCTGTGCGCGGGAATCGAGGATCTTCTTCGGAATGTTCCGTACCAGGACGTGAACGAGGGCTCCGACGCTCCCATAGCCCAGTTCCTTGAGGCTTTCGATTACGCCGAAGCTGCCCTGGACCTAGCCGCAGCGACTTTTGCCGGCATGGTGGCCGACCAGGCCCGGGCCAAAGAGATCGCCCTTAGTTTTGGAGTGACCACCACGGAATTGGCTGACACCATAGTCCGCGAGTTCGGCATCGGCTTCAGGGCCGCCCATGGGATTTCCGCAGCCTTCGCGAAATCCGGGGGCAGGAAGGAATCTCTCCGCAAGGCCTTCCTTGAAAAATGCGGAAGGGAACTTCCCTGGGCTGATGAAAAAATCGACGCAGTCCTAGACCCCTGGCATTTCGTCCAGGTGAGGACGACCTTGGGCGGTCCGTCCGGAACCGGCATGGAGGCGGTCTATGCCGAGGCTCGAAGAAATCTTGAATTCTTGAAGGATATCCTGGATTCCAGGACAGCCCGCTTGCGGGAAGCCGAAGCCGAGCTTGCCGGGGCATGGGCGAACCTGGCGTGATTCCCCTGAGCCTCCCGGATCCAAGCTAGGCTCGAGCGGCGTGTGAATCCCTTGACGGGACATGGGATAAATACCAGGGACGCAAAAAAGCGAAGATCGAGGTTCCCTTTCCAATCGGATCCAGCACCCGGGGCTTCGGAATCGAAGGCGGAAGAAAGGAAGGTTCCCTGGATGCTCAGCGAGTATGGGGGATTCGGCTGGTACCGCGTATCGGAGGAGGGCTCGGTGGAGGATAGGATTGAACAATATACCCTGGATGCGGCGAAGGCCGGTATCTTCATGGGCTATTGCCTTACCCAGCTCTATGATGTGGGCAAGGAGACGAATGGGCTTTTGGATTTTCTAAGGAAGCCCAAGGTGGATGGGGACCGCATAGGAAGCATCAACCGCGCCGCGGCCGCCGTCATGGAAGACAATTTCGCCGAACATAACGCGGCCCGAAGCGCGGATTAGGCTCAGGTTCAAGCTCAGGTTCAGGCGAGATGGGATATGGTCCGGTTTTTCCCCGCCCGCTTCGCCTTGTACAAGGCTTCGTCCGCCTTGGACAAAAAATAATCCAAGGAAGCATCCTCTCCAGGCACCCCGCAGGCCAGGCCGGTACTCATCGTCATGGTTATGGGCTGTTCGCTGGAGCCGAAAGGCGAGGATTCAACCAAGGTTCGAAGCGCCTCCATCCTCTCAAAAGCCTGGGTAGGCTCTACTGAGGATAATAGAATGGCGAATTCCTCTCCGCCGTATCGGCAGACGATTTCATTCGACCCGGCGAAGCCGTTCAAAAGGGATGAAAAGCCCTTTAGCACCTCGTCGCCCACAAAGTGCCCATAAGTGTCGTTCACCAGCTTGAAGTCGTCCAAATCCAGGATGGCCACCGCCATGGGTTTTTTCTCCTCAAGGGCCGAGGCGAGGGCCGAGGCGTAGCAGTATTCCAGCATGGTCAGGAAGTTGCGCCGGTTGCTCAACCCCGTAAGCTCATCCGTGGTGGCGAGAACGCTGAGCCGGGACACCAAATCCGCTATCTCCGTTTCGTCCCGCACAAGCATGGTGGTTCCCAGTTTCCCTCCATCCTCGGCCTTCACGGAAAAGCTGAAGACCGAAAGGGTTTGGATATTGGTGTTTTCGCCAGGTGAGGGATGCTCTGGAAGCTCAAGGGTTATGGCGCCTGTGCCCTTCTTGAACAAACCCACGATGCCGGAGGGGATATGGGGATGATCCTCAAGCATTTTCCCCAAGGAAAGTTCGCCCAGGAAACTCCGGGCCGCGGGATTCGAGTCGGCTATCCTTCCCTTGGGATCCAGGACTACGATGCCGTCCCTCAGTTCCTCCATGGCGATGGACCGTGCCTTGGGCACCAATTCAAAGAAGCTGTCGTTGAACATGAGGAAGGCGAAAACCAGGGCGCTGGGAAGGGCGGAGAAGGGGCCTGTGTCGATATAGAAGGGTATGATGCCGGCGAGGCGGATCAAATAGATGAAGACGGGAAAGATCGCCCCGACCCCAATGGCCAAGGCTTGGTATTTTGTCCAACGATCTGCCTTCGCGGCGAAGCGGATGAGTATGACGGAGCCGGTCAAGAGCGAAAGCACGGTATAGATCGATGCGAGGATGTACCCGGTTCCGCGGGTTATTCCCAAGGCGGGATAGCCGGATCGGTAATCCAGGTAGGCCGAGGTGAAATAGAAGCCGTGGTAGTCGTTTGTCCACAGGATGAACAGGATGGCCACAGAAGGAAGGGCTAGGAGGAATTTCGCCCACCTCGGCACAGGCTGGGACCTGGTATAGGTGAGGGCGAAGAGGAGCCAGAAATAATACATGCCCTCAATGCCGATATATTCGAATCGCAGCACCGCAAGAAGGGACTCCAAATCATCCTGCAAAAGTTCCAAGGTATAGCCGCAGCAGTAGATTGCGACGCAGAGCATGAAAAGGGAGAACTCCATGGCTCCTTTGACCTTGCGCCGATTCATGGTGTAGGCGGAAATATAGACGGCGACCAGGGTAGCCAGCGTTGAGATCAATAATAGAATCGTCTTGACAGAGAACCCCATTCGTAGCACTGTACGCCGGAAAAGCCCCAGGCGCAAGGAAGACTCAAGCCCCTTGCCTAATACAAAGCCCTATCAAGGGTAGGTTTTATTTTTAAAGGCCTTGCCCTCCCTCCATTCCTTCCACACTGATTCGAACCAGGACCCAAGGTTTTCCGGAATCGGCCGCCTTTGCAGCCACTCGACTTCGAAGGATCCGTTTTTGTATCGGCAGCGCTGGATGAATTCGCGGAAAGTGAAGTCTTCCCGCTTTTGGTCGAGGATCCTTTCGAAATCGCCTATGTGAGATCCTTCGGCTCTGGACTTGGGCACAATATATGAACCCCGGGACCCTCCTCCTTTTTCCAGATAGGAGGCAACAGCTTCCAAATACGTCGCGTGCGCCAAAGCCAGGTGGCGGACCCGGAGCAAGCTGGGCAAATCGCCCCGATCTCTTACCTTGAGGTTTCCAAATTCGAAATATTGGCGCAAGCCTTCCTTGGCCGCCTTCCTCGCGACGCCATTCTCCCTCAGGATTCCCGCAGCCGCGTCCATGCGGCTTTGGAGCCGATCCAAATAGGCATGAGCAGTTTCTTGACCCGCCTTTGGCGGCGATTCTGGCGTTAAGGCGGATTCTATAATGGCGAGGATGCGTTCCGCTTCCGCCTTGGCGAGGGCGAGGCCCTTCTTGCTGGCTTGGGGAGGCTCGGACAAACCTGCGACGATCTTGCGCGCCGCCCGTATGGCCCCTACCTGTCCGGCGTTGAGGGCCGAGCCTCCGGGCCGGTACACTCCGTGGGAACCGTTGACCTCCCCGACGGGAAACAGGCCTTCGATATTGGTGGATTCCCACCAGATGTCCCCCTCCAAGCCGCCGTTGTTGTGCTGGGCGGATACGGCAATCTCCAGGGGTTCCTTGGCGAGGTCTATGCCATGATCCAAGTAGAAGGAATATGCCGGAGGATTCATGGCCAGGAGGCGGGCCAAGGGAGAATCGGACGCTTCGTCTTGGGCGAGGGCGCCTGAGTTGCGCAGGTAGGAGAGGGCTTCTTCGGACAGAGAGTCGGGATCCCATCCCTGGGGATTGCGACTGAAATCCATGAACACCCTGCGCCCAAACTCGTGGATTTCCCTATAGACAAGGAGATCCACCAAGGAAGAGCCTGCGTTTTCCACCTTCCGGGGATCGAAGGGCCATTGGTATCCCTTCAGGAAAACCGCCGAATCCCTAGCTCCCCAGTTTTTGAAGGCCGGGCTTAGGAAGTCCCTTTCGACCCCGTCGCCTAGGGAATAATACCGCGGTATAGCCTGCTGGTAGGTGCCCGACACATTCCACCGGATCTTCACCGACGTGAGGCCGAATTGGCTTTCCGTCAGGTTTGTACAAAATGCGCCTTTTTCGATGGCCAAGCCGATCGATCCGTATTGGCTCTTGGGATAGACCGAGGCCTTGTAGAGCCCTGCGGGCCCTCCTGTACCAAAGACCACCTTAGGCGCCAGGACAACCGTAAGTCCATAGGCGGGATCGGACTCAAGCCTTCCAAGGTCGAGGAAGAGGGCTCCCATTGCCTTGCCCTCCTCGGAGACTAGGAGGGAAACGGCCTGCCAGTCTTCCCTGATCTCAAGGCCCCTTCTGCGTGCCTCAGACAGAAGCTTTTCCACCATGACTTTGGAAGTGTAGGGCCCCAGGCTCGTGCCCCTCTGCCTTGGATCGTGGTCGGTCTTATAGCCCACGAAGCCTCCCAATTCATTTTGGGGAAAGGGAACGCCGATGGAAACCAGGGAATAGAAGGCTTCCGCGGAGCCGAGGGCTTCCGCCAAGGCGAGGTCGCCGTGCATGGCTCCTCCGCCGTACAAGGCCTTGGCCATCTCGTAGGCCGAATCCCCCTCAGGCCCCGAAAGCGAAAGGCGGTAATAAGTCTGCTTGTCTGAGCCGCTGAGATAGGAAGTGGAATCCTTCACATCTTCCGTGGCGAGGAGGATGTCCACACCGGCTCCTGGATAAAAGGCTAATATTCTCTCTGCCGTGGCGAGCGAAGCCGCTCCCGATCCGATGACCAGGATGTCCCGTACATGGACTGGAAGTTCCAGTTCCTCGAGCTTCAGCGTTTCAGCCTGCCTCATGGTAAGGTCGCTCCTGCTTGGTATTGGTTTTTAAGATCACGTAGCTCCAATTCCTTATCATGACCGAAAAGTCCGCGCCGTCCAGGCCGAGTTCGCGGTAAAGGCGCATTGCAGCGGCCGAGGTGGGAGGAAGGGAAGGGTGGATAATATAGTCGTACTCTGCCGTGGTCCCGAAGGGAATGTTGTCCTCAGGCGGACGGGCGGCGGCCTCGTGTCCTGTGAGCAGCAAGATCTTAGGACCCTTGCACCCTCGAAGTATCTGGGATTTCAAGGCGGTCTCCTCTCTTCGCTCCACATAGAGATTTCCCCCGGAGAGGAAGGAGGTTCCCTGGACTATCCAATCGAATTCGCATTCCGTGTAGAGAGAAAGATTTTCCCCTAGGATCAGATGGGTGGCGGGATCGAAACACCCGCCGGGAACAAGGATTTTTGCCCTTGGGCCCTTCATGCCTACCTTGCCCAAGGCTTCGACGACGCCGAGATTATGAGTGCGTATCTCCCACTTCAAATTCGATTCGCCAAGGTTCTGGGCGATTATCTCCGCCACCCGGGTCACGGTACTTCCGGCACCGAGAAGGATTCGCAAGGATGAACTCTTTTTTTCCCCGATGGCGTTGAGGAACAAGTCGTAGGCACCGTTCGCCGCCCGGATTTTCTGGGTTATGTAGAGATGGCGCTTCTGGAGATAGGTTTCCAAGTCCCTGCAGAGGCTTAAGGCAGGGCCCGAAGGCATGGCGGTTTTCTTGAAAAGCACCATGCCGATGTCGTCTTCGTACTTGTGGATCTGGGTCACTATCCAACTGTCGCTGGAGTAAGGTATTCCAACTTTTTTCGTGAGGTAGTTTCGAATATCCGACATGGGCAGGAGAATGTCGGAGATAAAGTTCGCTTCGATCCTTTCATATTCCTCGGAGAATAGGACTAGAATCTGGGCTACAAGGTCGCTCTGCTTGAGGCGTCTTCGACGCACTTCATCAAGGGCTTGATCCATGGAAACCTCTTGTTAAGCAAAAAAGATATTCTAAGCAAAATTCGTCAAATAATCGTATGCGCTATCCTAAGTATAGCAAAGAAATTTTTTGTGCGCATCCTGGAAAGGGACTACAATGCGGTAGAAACCCTAGGAGGTAGGAAAATGAAGAAATTCGTGCTTGTCGCCCTGGCCATCGCCGTGGCCTTCGGCTCCGCCGCCGCCCAAAAGCCGGTCAAGCTTGTCATAGCCGGCCGGGACGGGGATTATGGCAACGCCATGCAGGTGGCCGTGGATGCCTATGTGGCGAAAAACCCCAATGTCACCGTCGAGCTCCTAAAGCTCTCGGGAGACGACATCTATCAGAAGACGGTCATCGACCTCAAGTCCGGCACCGGCACCTACGACCTCATCCTCATCGACGATCCCAAGGCCATGCAGTACCAGCAGGCGGGATGGCTTGAGGACCTGGACGCCCAGCTTAAAAGGGCCGGCAAGACCCTGGATGCGGACTTTATCGCCACAG
>VKGY01000106.1 GCA_008080685.1 Spirochaetota bacterium | reverse complement strand
CCTACCTGCGAGGGCCAGTTTCCTATGGATCGTGGTCAATACAGTGGGCTACGCCTATGGAGCAGGCATCATCAGGTCGGAATACGAATCGGGAAAGATGAAGCCCCAGGAAGGGGATCTTTTCAACCATCACGCGGCGATTTGCCACTCACTTTTGGAGGATACGATCCTCTACTCAGCATTGGGAGTACCTATCTTTTGGCTTTTGGCGCCTCGATTTGTCCTGGCCTCGGCCGTAGTGTGGCTAGAACGGCTACGCCGACGACGACTTAGGAAATCCTTCAAGGTTGGGACGATCTAGGGCTCAAATGCCCGCGAAGGTGAGCCAGGCGGCCAAGATTCTTACTATGGATACCATGCCTGCGGCTTCAAGGGCTCCTATCCCGACGGCAGCTAGAACCAGGGCCTTGCGGCGCCATGATCTTGGTCGTGTCTGGGGATGGGCCTGAACTTGTGGGATTTTCTGCTTCCGCCTCAGCAGAGGATATCCTGCGGCCAGGGCAATACCGGTCCATGCTAGGGCGCCTATGCCCCGCACAAGGCCAGGCTTTTCGGCGGCGAAGTCCTCCATAGAATACCCAGCCTGTGCTGCTATGGCTGAAAGGAAGCCCAGGCTTCCAGCGGCCATCGCCGCGCCGAAGGCCACCAATACCAAGCCAGAGAATATGCGAACTGTCTTTCCGTGCTTAGCAAGATATTTCATGAGGGGTCGCAGGCGGTCGAAGAAAAGCCCCGAGGCTATGAAAGGGATGGCGAACCCTAGGGAATAGGCGAAGAGAAGCAAGGCAGCCTTCGCGGCATTGCCTTCCCGGGAAGCCAAAAGGAGAATGGAGGCCAGGATGGGACCAATGCAGGGCGACCAGCCTGCGGCGAAGGCAAACCCCAGGGCTATGGAGCCCAGGAAACCCTTGCCGGTTTTCCCGGTGAACTTTCCCATAAGCCTTGCGTCGGCGTCGAGGAACTTAAGGAAATCGAAGATCATGTTCAAGCCAAGGAGAATCACTACCACTCCACCGGCTATCCCTATGTACTGGGCTGATCTCGATTTTCCAACGAACATGGCTCCGCCGGAAAAAATAATTCCCATGAGGGTGAAGGCGAGGGTGAACCCTAGGGAGAATGCGAGGCTGCGGGAAAGGATCTTCCCCTTTTCGATCCGCGCTGAAATCTGGGCGGCGGTGCTGCCGGTGATGTAGGACAGGTAGGCGGGAACCAAGGGAAGGACGCAGGGAGAAAGGAAGGACAAAAGGCCCGCAAGCGTCGCGGCCAGGATTCCCGGACTGTTCATTTCTGCGCCAGTTCCTTGAGCAAGGCTATCAGTTCAGGAGAGGAATAATCGTGGGCTCCGACCATGCCGGCTATGAATTTTCCGGTCTTGTCCAGGATGTAGGTTGTAGGAATGCCCTGTGATGCGTAGGTGCGGGTGAGGGTGTTTTTCGGGTCGAGGTAGACAGGGAAGGTCATTTTCATCTCTGCCACGAAGGATTTTACCGTGGCCAGGTCTTCTCCCACGCTCACGGCGAAAATTTCGAAATCATGGCCTTTCATCGCCGCACCTAGGTTTTCGATGCTGGGTATTTCCTGCCGGCAGGGGGGGCACCAGGTAGCCCAAAAGTTCAAGAGGACGATTTTACCCTTGGTGCTGGTCCTGGTTTTAGAGCCTCCATCGAGGGTGGTAACCTTGAAATCCTGGTAGATGAAGGGCGGATCGAATACGTAGAAGCCCAGAGCCTCCAGCTTGGCTGCGTACCATGGTTTTGGGGATGCGCCAAAGGCGGGGAGGGCGGCGATGGCGGCTAGGGCAGCGAAGGTCAAAAAGACAGCCAATAAGCGTATTGTAATGCCTGTTCTCTTTTGCATAAATTTCTCCGGATCATGGTATTAAGAAAATAATATATTGCGATGCGGGAAGCAACCTTCCGGTTGTCGCGAAGCGGGCAAAAAGAGTATCTTAGCACGTATGAACGTTGCACGCACAAGATTCGAAGAAGAGCCGGAAGGCGAAGAAAAGCGAAAAGATGCCAGGCGCGACGAAGCGCTCTCCGAGCGTTTCCTTAAGACGAGGACCATTCTCCTGACCGGCGAGGTGGACAAGGAGCTTTCGGAAAGGGTTATTCGGCATCTTCTCCTTCTTGAGAGCATTTCCGAGGAGCCCATAACCATCCTCATCGATTCGCCCGGCGGCGATGTGTACGCCGGCTTTTCGATCTTCGACATGATTCGCTTCGTCAAGGCTCCGGTACGTATCGTGGGCATGGGACTGGTGGCCAGCGCGGCGGCTTTGATCCTCCTCGCGGCGCCTAAGGAAAGAAGATACGCATTGCCCAATTCCTCCTATCTCATCCATCAGCCCCTCTCGGGGATCCAAGGAGTGGCCACTGAGATCGAGATTCATGCCAGGGAACTGGAAAAGACAAAGATCAGGCTCAACGAAATCATCGCCGAGGCGACAGGCCAGAGCTTGGAAAGGGTTTCCAAGGACACGGACCGCGACTATTGGATGAACGCTCGGGAAGCCATGGCCTATGGACTCCTTGCGAAGGTGATTTCCTCCCGGGACGATTTGCCCAATTCTTAAAGCAAAACTGATGCCTGCGCCCGTATATGAGGTGGAGGCTATCTCAGGTGCGATATGTCCGGCTCCTCCGCGGTTCCGCGGCGCTTTTTTCCGCCCTGGCCCTTTTCCTCGGCGCCCGTTGTTCCCTCCCCTGGGAGGTAAGGGAGCCGAGGGAATTTACCATAGTTTCCTACAACGCCCATAATCTCTTCGACGACAGGGCCGATGGAGGGGAGTATCCGGAATTCGTTCCCGGAAATTCGGGATGGAGCTCGGAATTGTACCGCGCAAGGCTGGACAACACCGCCTTCGCGGCTTGCGCCCCTTTCCGTCCCGAGGCCGAGGATGGATATTCACCCTGGCCTGATATCCTCTGCCTCGTGGAAATCGAAGGAGATAAGGTGCTCAGGGATCTCGCCCAGGGCCCCATGGCTAAGGCTTCCTACCGTTGGCTCGCCGTTGGGGAGCGCGGGGCTTCCGCCACCCGTTGCGGGATTCTTTCCAGATACCCCATTGTCGCCTTCCGATCTCATTCCCTTGTCGATGCCTGGGGCTACGGTCCCTTCCGAGATATCCTGGAGGTGGAGATAGACCTTGGGATTTCCGGGGGAGGCATGGAAAGAATCTCCCTTTTCCTTTGCCATTGGAAGTCCCGGAAGGAAGGAGCAAGGGAAACGGAAGAAGCCAGGCGCGAAGCTGCCAAGATGCTCTCCCGGCGGATCAAGGAAATCCAGAATCAAGAGGCTGGGCGCCTGGTAGTGGTCTGCGGAGATTTCAATGAAAGCCCCGATGAATTTCTCAGGACGGGGAAAGGGTACCCCACGGCCTTCTCGCCCTTCCGCCCGGATGGGGAGCCTGGAGGGGAAGGCTGCATAATCGAGGTGTGCAACTCCAGCGTCCTGTCGGCAGATGGTCGATTGCCCCGGCAAGGCAGGGTGCTTCTCTTTTCTCCCTGGGAGGAGACGGAGGGCTTCAGCTATATTTTCCAGGGAGTAGAAGAAAGATTGGATGGTTTTCTCCTCTCCGCGGCTTCGCTGGATGGCAGGGGCATTGAATATGGTGGTTTTTTTGTAGGGAAGGCGCCGGAGCTTTTCGATAAGGACGGGTATCCAGCGGGATGGAACGGCAGGGCTGGTTTTTCGGATCATCTTCCTATCGGCCTCAGGCTGGTTTCCTCCCTGTACGATTGAGGCGCTTTCATGGCAAAGTAGCGGGATGCAGAATTTTTTCACCATGCTCCAGGAGCGTTTCGGGATCAATGCGTACCTTCGCGGAAATTTTGTGGCCGCGGAGCGTTGGTTTCGGAAAGCTGAGGCAAAGGAACCCAATGCGCTCAGTGTTTTGAGGAACCTTGGCATCCTCATGCTGGCAAAGGGCGATGCTCCAGCGGCTGAACAGTACCTACTCAAGGAAGAAAAGCTTTACGGCAAGTCGTTCCACCGTCATGCGGGATTGGCGGATCTCGCGTATGCGCTTGGCAAGAGGAAAGAAGCGGCAAAACGCTATGCCTTTGCCTTGCAGGAACCAGAATGCGCGCCGGGCGGCCCCGCCGCCTCCTCCAGGTCAATCATGGAAAAACGGCTTGCCAACGCCAATGATGAAGTAGCTTTCGAAAACACAAGGCGGGCCATGGGATATTTTCAGGAAGGGCAGAGGCTCAAGGCGGAAGGGAAATTCGAGGAATCCATTGCTGCCTTTCTTAAATCCGTGGAGCTTGATGAAACGAATTGGCCTGGACTCAACAACGCGGGATCAATAGCCCTTGATCAACTGGGCGATCCGGGCCGGGCCAAAGATTACTTTGAACGGGCTTTCGCGATTTCCAGGAACGCCCAGGTGGCGGCCAATCTCGATCTGGCGTCCAAGCACGCTTCAAAGCAAGGAAGGAAAAAATGAATCTCCGGGAAGACGCGAGGGAAATATTCCTCGCAGGGGTTCGAAGGGTCGATCCCCAGGCTCTGCTAGGCAAAGCCCTACGGCTCAACGGAAGCCTGCTTGAAGTAACCCATGCGGCGGGACGATTCGAATACGACCTTTCTTTGTATGACCATGTGGTCGCCATTGGCATGGGCAAGGCCTCGGCTGTCCTTGCGGAAGGCCTGGAGGCGATTCTTGGAACCAGGATAGGCTTCGGCTTTGTGGTCACAAAATCCCTGGGTGGCTCCCGCTGCGAAAGGATTGAATTGGCCGAGGCAGGACATCCCGTGCCGGATGAAAGATCGGCGGAGGCAGGAAAGCGGGTCCTGGAAATGGCCGGCAGGGTAAGGGCCCTGGAAGCCCAGGGTGAGCGTTGCCTCGTGCTGGTGCTTGTCTCCGGCGGCGGATCAGCCCTTCTCGCCGCTCCGGCGGAGGGAATTTGCTTGGAGGAAAAGGCGGAAACTACTCGGCTTCTTCTATCCAGCGGGGCTACCATCCAGGAGATGAACGGGGTGAGAAAACACCTTTCGGCCATCAAGGGAGGCAGGCTTGCCCAAGCCTTCCACCCTGCGGACATGCTCTCGCTTATCCTTTCCGATGTAGTCGGCGACGACTTGGATGCCATTGCCTCGGGACCAACG
>VKGY01000105.1:10509-12674 GCA_008080685.1 Spirochaetota bacterium | reverse complement strand
AGTTATCTTCCATCATCCTTTCGGGTCCACCGGGAACCGGCAAGACCACACTGGCGAGGATCATCGCCAATACAACCAAAAGCGCTTTCATCGCCCTGAACGCAGTGCTCTCCGGAGTGGGGGAACTGAGGGAGGCGATCGAAAAGGCGAAGACCCATATCGAACTATATTCCCGCAAAACAATCCTTTTCGTGGACGAAGTGCACCGCTGGAATAAAAGCCAGCAGGATGCCCTCCTCCCTTGGGTTGAAAACGGCACCGTGGTCCTCATCGGGGCTACCACGGAAAACCCATTCTTCGAAGTAAACCGAGCCTTGGTGTCAAGGTCGCGGGTCTTCCTGCTCCGGAGCCTGGACAGCCAAGACCTCCTCGGCGTGGCCAGGATGACCCTCTCGGACCGGGACAGGGGCTACGGCAACTATAAGGTAGCCTTCGAGCCTGGAGCCTTGGAACACCTTGTGGCCACCGCCGACGGAGATGCCAGAAGCCTCTTGAACGCCCTTGAGCTAGCAGTCGAGACGTCCGTGGATTCCTGGCCGCCTCCTGATGGAAGCTCCATCGAGGTAAGCGTCGCGGTGGCGGAAGAAAGCATACAGAAACGGGTCGTCCTCTATGACAAGGATGGAGACTACCACTATGACACCATAAGCGCATTCATAAAAAGCCTGCGGGGCTCGGATCCGGACGCCGCCCTTTATTGGCTTGCGCGGATGGTGTACGCCGGCGAAGATCCGGGTTTCATCCTCCGCCGGATGCTCATTTCCGTCCACCTAAGCCTTGCTGCCCTTTACCTGGCCACCTGCCCAAAGTCCAATTCGACCCTGGGGTATTTCGACGCCCTCAAGGCGGTGGAGGCCGAGGGGGCTGAAGTCCCCAACCATCTCAAGGACGCGAGCCGGGATTCTGCCGGTTTCGGTCATGGCATGGGGTACAAATACCCTCACGCCTATACGGATCATTGGATAGCCCAGCAATATCTCCCCAGCTCAATGGCAAGGAACCAATTCTACGCGCCCGGCGAGCTCGGCCTGGAGGGGGAGCGCAGAACCTTGGTGCTGAACCGCAGGGAATCCCAACTCGCCATAAAAATCGAAGATGTGGAAGAAAACCATGCTTTCGTATGGTCGAAGGAAGGAGAATCCCGGAAAAAATGGATGTCACGGGCTGAATCTTCGGCATCCTCTCGACTATCCTTGGCCAGGAGGTGGTTTTTCGACGCTTTGGCCATTAGCCCTGCGGATCGGGTTCTCCTTATCGACCCCCGCAAGGGATTCTATTGCTTGGAGTCGATTCGCCGAGCCCGGGAGGGCTACACAGCGGTCCTGGTGGAAAACAGGGAGGCCAAGGATCAGCTTGAAAGCATGACCGCGAGCCTTTCCGACCTCGCCAAGCCGGATATCGCTGTCGCCCAAGAGCTGAATCCCGGAGACTGGATATCCAAAGCCTTTGGAGACAAGGTATTCGATCACTTAGTGATCTGCGAGGCCCGTCCCGGGAGTTTCGGCCTTCCTTTCCTGCCTGCTGCGCTCCGCCAAGGGAGGATGTCCGTACATTTCATAGACTTCCTGGGCTTTCCCTCCAGCCTCCTCTCCGGATTATTGCGCCTCAACCTTTCCAACCCCGACGCGGCCGAAAGCCAGGCCTTGGATGAGCTTGCGGCATTTGAAATAGAGAAGAAGGCCAGCGTGCTCATGGAGATTCCCGAGGGCGCCTGGGACTTGGACAGGTTTAGGCAATTCTGCGCCTCTGCCGCACCGGAATTGGGGGAAGGTCAACCCTTGAGTTCCATGCTGGAATACCGGCGGGAATTCGACAAGGAACTCGTCAAACGGCGCATCGGCAATGAAGCGAAGGCGCTCAAACACGCCGCGCGCCTACTGACCATGGCAGAAAAGCTCCCCCCGACCTCCCGATGGCCTCTCCACATCGCTGCGTTGAAGCATCAGCGTGGCAGGTAAGGTTCCACCAATTCGGAAAGCGCGAGTTCATCGAAAAGCAGGGAAACAAATCGGGATGAGTCGGTGCGAAGATAGGACGATTTCCCCTGGAGAAAGGCGGGGATAAATCTTTCCTGCAAATCCCTCCACGATTTTTCCTCTCCCCCTGAGATCATGGGATAAAAGCGGGCTCCCACAGCCTGGGCGGCCTGCCAGGCTCCGTAGCTC
>VKGY01000105.1:4473-10449 GCA_008080685.1 Spirochaetota bacterium | reverse complement strand
GGAAAGTCGCCCCGTTCCGGACCCGCCAAGCGAAGGAAACAGGATCCCATCCCTTCAATTTCCCATCGGTTCAAGGCCACCGACTCGGGGATGGTAGAGTGTACCAGGACCTCGGCGCCGGGGAATTCCTCAGGCAGGGTTTCCAGGAAACGCCGCGCATGGACGAAACAACGGGATGGAGGAGCCTCGGCGAGCAAAGACCTGGATTCCTCAAGCCATTCCAGGATTGCCCTCTTGGGGCTGTCCTCCTGCGCCCCGTAGAGGGCCGGAAGGATTGAATCTTCATCTGGGAAGTCCGCTGCGGCGATGAGCCCCTCGAGGCATTGGATCACCGCTACCCGCCGGACGGAAGGGAAATGGCGGTTCAAGTATTTCAAGGCTGCTAGAAGCACCACGAGGGGAGGCGACGCTTTAAGCCTCGAGGCCAAGGAAAGATGGGTGAATAACCGCGCGCACAGCCCTGGGTCTAGCCCCCAGGAAAACAAGGCTGCGAAGGAAGGGATGTAGCCTTGGCGGAATGCGGGCTCGATGCTGTCGAACACAACTCCTTCGGATTCAATGACCAGGAGAAAGGGTTTCTTTCTTCCCTCCTTGGATCTAATGGCCTCATCGATTGCTGGGGATTGGCTTTTCCCCTGTCCAGCATCCCTGTCCCTCCCATCGGAATAACCGACCGGCCTATTCTTCCGCCGCCCCGCCGCCCCGCCTGATGTGAAATAATCCAGCACACGTACTCCTCGCACCTCGGTTACTCCCTCACGACCAATATCGGCACGCTTTCCCCAGGGCTTGACCGGCGAGGGCCTGGGGAATCAGACTCCTGACCATGGAAGAGCGGAATTTTTCGTGGAGAAGGGCCAGGCCACGGAATTCAAGCTGGACAGAATGCAAGCCCTGGCCAAAGCCCTGGGAGATCCCCAGGACTGCATGGCATCTATCCATGTCGCGGGATCTAAAGGAAAGGGTTCGGTATCCACCATGTGCGCCCGCATTCTCCAAGCCCATGGCCTGCTGACCGGTCTGTACACCTCGCCCCACATTCTCCGATGGAAAGAGAGAATCACTCTCGCGGGGGATGAAATCCCCGAGGCGGCGATAATCGCACAGATGGGCAAGATTGTCGGCCTGGTCGAGGGCAAGGGCCCCAAGGATTTCCCCGGAGGAGAGGAGCCGACGTTTTTCGAACTCACCACCCTCCTGGCCTTCCTGGTTTTTCGATCCCTAGGTTGCGACAGCCAGGTTGTGGAAACCGGCCTTGGCGGGAGGCTCGACTCCACCAATATCCTTCGATCAAATATTTCCGTCATTACCCCTATCGAGCTTGAACACACCCAATTCCTTGGAACGACCATCCCTGCCATTGCCTATGAGAAAGCAGGCATCATGAAACCGGGCAAACCCGTTTTCATCGCTGATCAAAGACCTGCGGCTTTGGATGTGTTCAAGCATCGCGCAGAGGCCCTGAACTGTCCCCTTTATGTCCTAGGCGAACAGATAGAAATAACCGAGCCGAAGGTAGGCATGGAAGGAACCGAGTGCCGCATCCGGAGCAGGCCAGGAGCATCCAGCGCCTTAGCCGCCATGCTTCCTCCCCAGGGCCATATCGTCCGCACCCCCATGCCCGGGCTCATCCAGGCTAAGAACATGGCCCTTGCCGCCATGGCCGCCGCTGAACTTGCTGCCATCGATCTTGAGGCGATCACCGCGGGGCTTTCAAAGGCTGTCCTTCCCGCTCGATTCCAGATACTATCCCGGAATCCACCGGTAGCCTTGGATGGGGCCCATACTCCCGAATCCAGCCGGCTTGCCCTCGCCACCATGGAAACCCTTTTCCCCGGTCCGAAGATGCTGTTATTCGCCTGCGCGCAGGATAAAAAGCATGGCGAAATCGCCAAGATCCTGGCTCCTCATTTCGATACCATACTGGTGACTAAGCCTGGATCCTTCAAGGCCAGCGACCCTGAACTGGCATGGGCAAGCTTCAAGGCCGAGTCTCCCGGAACGGAACTGGTTGTAGATACAAAGGCAGCCATCAAAAGGGCCTGCACCCTGGCTAAGGAGAAGAACCAGCCCCTTCTCATAACTGGATCCTTCTACCTCTGCGCCGAGGCAATGGAGCATATCAAGGCCATAAAAGCTTAGATAAGGGATAAAAAACTCTGGGCAAGGCCTATCATGGCCCCCAATACTCCTCCTATTACGGTGATCCACTGAAGTTCATCCTTGACCACTCTTAGGATAAGCCGTTCCACTTCCGCCATGTCCAAGGCATCGATGCGCTCCACTACCATGGTGTTGATGTCCAAGGCTTCGACGAGTCGCTCGGCCTGAGCGGCTATGGCCGCGACGATAGCCTTCGCGAGACTCCTGGAAATGCTCTCGTAGGCTGCATCTTCCATGCCCAAAAGGGATCCTAAGGATTTGTCTCCCGCCGAGTCCCCCAGAGTTTCGAAAAAGCGCTCCAGGGTCCGGCTTAATGGCGCGAGAGCTCCAACAGGACTTTTTGGAGATGCGGAGGCTGGCACCCCCTTGAAGCCAAGGCGCTCCAGAGCTCCGGCCAGGGAGGCGGAGAGGCCGGGAAAAATCTCTCCAAGAGGCTTGGCACTGATTTTTTCGTACTTTCCCGTCGCCCGGAGGATAAAGCCCTCCTTGTCGCCCTCCAGCCCGGCGAAAAATTCCTTCGCCGCTTCTTTGAAGGATTCCAAGGGAAATATACCGAAGAGCCTATTCCCCTCCCTGGGCGCGGCGTCCACAGTCCAGGTGACCCCATCGGGAGAAGCTCCGGCCAAAGCGGGCAAATCCTTTGCGAGCCTTTCTTGAAGCAGGTGGGAAACGATGGCGCGCACAACCCTATCTTCAGTGGTTTTTTCCCTAAGGATGGCGACCACCTGGCGGGAAAAATCCTCGATGGTCGCGGGCATGGTTTCCCGAAGGGAGTTTTCATAATTGGCCACACCTACTATGAGGCGTTGGATAGTTCCAAGGCGCGCGATTGCAGACCGCACCAAGTCCATGGCGCTGGATTCCAGCCTTGAACGCACTTCCTGGTCGGAGAGGAGGGATTCTAAGGGCGAAAGTAGATTAGCATACAAGGTCCTCGCGCCAAATTCGGCCAGAGGTCTGATGGCCTCCTGGGGGAAGAGGGGAAGGGACGATTGATTGTTGGAAGCGAGCGAGTCGACGTAAGAACGTAAGTTCTCCACCGTCGCTTCGGTTCCATAGGCTTCGAGAACTCTTCCTGCCCATGCGGCAAATTGATCCTTGTCCAGAAGGCTGTCCAAGCGAAGCTTCACCGCTTCCCCGGCGAGCTCCCTCGCAGCGCTCCCAAGGGCGAGGGAGAATTCTTTGGAATCCAGAAAATTCTTGACCAAGCCGGCCAGGATTGCCTGTGGCTCCGAGGGATCAAGGACTTCTGGCCTGCTCACTCGGCTCAAGCTCTTGGAAAGGTCGGCGACTTTCGCTTCCATCATTCCGGAAAGCAGTATTTTAATGGAATCGGACAGTTTTTCCACCAAGGTTGCATCGCTCAGTCGACTCCGAAATACCTCTGGAGTAAGGAGTTCTGTGGATACCGTGGATCCTATGCTTTGGGTGAGCCTGTGCCGTTCCCTTGGAAGTATGCCAGGAGTGAAGGGAATTCTGATTTTCCCCAAATATACGGGCTTCAAGGGACGGAAGAGCATTTTTATGGCCAGCCAATTGGTAAAGTATCCGATGATCGCTCCGATAAGAGGTGGCAGTATCCAGGTTTTGAATAGATCCATTTTTTCTTCACCCTATCCTATTGCCGCGCCCTGGAGGCGGCGAGGGCCTGGTTTTCCGTTTTGAATATGGACAGATCGTCCTGATGCACCCAACCTGCCCGCCCGCTATCCTCGTAGCGGTACCAAAACCCGCCGATATCCAAGCCCTCAGGGTCGATCATCCTTGCCTTTGGGGCGAAAACCGTGTCGCCTGCAAGCTTGCCCGATTCAACCGCCTGCCATGAGGCTTCGGCCTTGAGGCCGATGTAGGCGGTTTTCACCAGGGCCCACCCGAACTGATGTTCGATAGAGGAATCGCTGGGAAGATGAATCGAGCGGGGATTGACTCGGGAACACCCCGACAAGGCGCCCAGTATTGCCAAGGCGAGGAGGATTCGGGTTAAGGGGATGTTTTTTCTGGCCATCGGATTTGAATGTACAAAAAAATCGGCTATATTGAAAGGAGTATATGAAAGCGGGAAAAAACTTCGCCCTGGCCGCCCTCCTCTTGTTCGCGATTGGAATCCTCGCCGCAGGCACCGTGGAGGTGGACTTAGGCGCCGTCTCCTCGCGCATTGGGCTTTCTGGTTCGTCCGAATCTTGGCAATTCGGCCCAAGAGTTTCCATTTCCCAGGAATTTTCTCCTTTCGGCACCAAAGGACTCATAATTCCCTCGGCTCTTGTATCCGTCCGGTTCCAGAGCCTGGCCGCATCGAGGCCCGGGATTGACGGAAGCTTGTATAGGGCCTGGCAGGCTCTCGGACTTGGCGCTTTCCTTGGGGCGAGGCACCGGCTTGATCCCATAGAGGTGTCCCTCCACGGGGGAGGTTTTCTCAACCTATCAAAATATACAGGAACTGGCTTGCTGGGCGCCCACCCTTCCCTGGCGGGAACCTTAGGCGCCACCTGGGCTTTTTCGGATAGGGTGACTTTTAAACTTTCCCTTCCCCTTGAATATGCCTGGAAGGCGGGAGCCGGAGCGTTGTCCTTGGGTGTTTCAGCGGGATTGCAGATAAGGGGAAAGCCATGAAGGGCGCAAAGAAATTCCTATGTGCTTTTGTTGCCTCAGCCATGTTTTTCATAGCCGCTTCCTGCGCCGTCCCCTCTCTGGATTCCTATACAAGATCCGCTCTTATTGTGGGCGTAGCAGATTATGAAACCATTACACCGATACTAAAATACACCGACGACGACGCCAGGGAGTTGGCCACTCTCCTCAAAGCCAGGGGTGGGAAGTAAAGCTAATTCTTGATTCAGAGGCAACAAAGTCGGGAATACAATCCTCTATCCAGAGTCATTTTTCCAGTCTAGATGAGGGTGATACAGCGCTGGTATATTTTTCCGGTCATGGTACTTCCGTAGAAGGAACATCATACCTGGCTCCTTGGGATGGTGCGCTGAACACGTCCTCCACCTTGGATCTAGATAGCTTAATTTCACCTCAAGAAATCTCCACTTGGCTCTTTGAAGGACAACCTACAGAAAACATCATCTTCATCATGGATGCTTGCTTTTCCGGAGGTTTCATTACAAACAACGAGTCTCTGGATGCTATACATCCCGAGTATGTAACAGGATTCAGTCCCTCGACCTATGTTTCGCCCCTACGCGCTTTCGCCGACATCGGAGAGCTCTTAGGCAAGAACGCCGAGACTCAAGGTAGGACTGCTCCAATAGTCCTCGCCGCTGCTGGCTCCGCCGAGTATTCATACGAGGATACCTACCACCAAGGCCTTGAATTGGAGCTTAGGAACGGCGTTTTCACTTACTTTTTGCTGGAATCGGCCCAGCGGGGAGACAGGAACGGCGATGGTTTCGTCACCACCACTGAAGCCTATACCTACGCCGCCCGGGCGATCGACAGATATTGGAATTCCTACGGGGGATCGAATTTCCATCCCCACATCTCAGGCGGACTAAAGGATTTGGTATTGTTTGGGTTTTAGGACTTTACAAATCCACGAATTCTGATTTTTCCGAGGAAAACTCCGGGAAAAAATAGACGACAACCCCTGATGCCCTCACCCGCAGCTCAGCCAGACCCTTGGAAGCCAATGTGTCCAATTCCTTGCGCGCCTGGTCCACAGTGATTTCGCTCTCTATCGCCACTTCGCCGGGCGTGACCTGGCCGCCGTTTTTCCGGGCTATTTTCAAAATAGTCTTTTCCGTGGATTCGGGCTTGACATACCTGGCTTCGCCTCCTGACATCATCCGGGTGGCCTGTCCGAAGCCC
>VKGY01000105.1:0-4443 GCA_008080685.1 Spirochaetota bacterium | reverse complement strand
CGACTCGATCGCCACGGCGGCCTCGTACTTGATATTGGCTTCCCTGACCTGCCTGGGAAGGGTGAGGGCATCATAGAGGCAGCCGGCGCCCGCGAGTCCGCCAGTAACCAGCCAAAGAAAGCCTGTGCCGACCTTGCCGAGGTAAAACCTATGCAATCCGAGGGCTCCGAAACCCGATATCGCCCAGAGCGCGTACGCGACGGGAAGACTGTATCTCAAGGTAATCTCCGAAGGCAAAAAAGCTTGCCCCCAAATAGTACCACGAGGCGATTCCAAAGGACAATCTCCAAGGAAAATTACTTCTCCCGACATATAGATTTTCATGGAACATCAAGGTAATATGGATCGATTCTTTAAATTTGACTGGAGAAATCTATGCGTCCGAGCGTGAAGGAATTGCTGGGGGTCGATGCGGCAGGCCAAGAGGTCATCGTCAAGGGCTGGGTCCGAACAAAGCGGCAAACCAAGTCGGCGGCCTTTGTGGAGGTCAACGACGGGTCCTGCATGGCAAACATCCAATGCGTTTTCGACGCCGAAACCGCGGGAAAGCCAGAGATAGCTTCCACGTTGGAAAAAGTATCCACCGGCGCCTCTGTCTCGGTGGAGGGAACCCTCGTGCCCTCCCCTGCGGCGGGACAGAAAGCCGAACTTCGCGCGACGGGGCTCCAGGTGATCGGAGAAGCTCCCCCCGACGCCTATCCCCTTCAGAAAAAAGCCCATTCCCTAGAATTTCTCAGGGAAATCGCTCACTTAAGGCCAAGGACCAACACCTTCGGCGCTGTAGCCCGGGTCAGGAACAGGATGGCCTTCGCGGTACACCAATTTTTCCAGGAAAGGGGCTTTTCCTACATCCATACGCCCATCATCACCGCCTCCGACGCTGAAGGGGCTGGAGCCATGTTCCAGGTGACAACCTTGGACTTGGAAAAGGTCGCTTCCTCAGGCGCGGTGGACTACGGGTACGATTTTTTCGGAAAACCCGCCTTCCTCACCGTATCAGGCCAACTCAACGTGGAGACATACTGCCAAGCCTTGGGCAGGGTCTACACCTTCGGCCCAACCTTCCGGGCGGAAAACTCAAACACCACCAGGCATCTCTCGGAGTTTTGGATGATAGAGCCCGAGGTCGCCTTCGCCGGCATAGAAGACAACATCGACCTCGCCAGGGATTTCATCCACTATCTTGTCCAGACAGCCCTCAGGGACTGCGCGGAAGACCTGGCCTTCTTCGATGCCCGCATCCAGCCCGGCCTTATTGAGAGCCTGAAATCCGTGGCTTCGGGCTCCTTTTCCCGGATGACCTATACGGAAGCCGTCGCGGAGTTGGAAAAGCACAAAGGGGTCTTCGAATTCAAACCCTATTGGGGCTGCGACCTCCAAAGCGAGCATGAGAAATTCCTCACGGAGAAGGTTGTGGGCGGCCCCCTCGTGGTCACCGATTACCCCAAGGATATCAAGGCATTTTATATGAAGCAAAACGACGACGAAAAAACCGTCGCGGCCATGGATGTCCTCGTCCCTCGGTTCGGGGAGATCATAGGCGGATCGGAACGGGAATGGAGGCTGCCTCTCCTGCAAAAGAGGATAGCCGATATGGGACTCAACCTCGACAGCTACTGGTGGTATTTGGACCTGAGAAGATTCGGCTCTACTCCGCATGCTGGCTTTGGCCTTGGCTTTGAGAGGTTATTGCTCTACGTGACGGGCATGACCAATATCCGAGATGTGATCCCCTTCCCCAGGGCTCCCAAGCTGGCGGATTTCTGAAGATGCGGAGACCTTTCCAATGCGCAAAATTGTTGATCCTGCAGCTCTCGCTTGCGATGCTCATATTCCCGCCCGCCGGGCTCAGCGCCCAGGCTTCGCCTGGTAAAATCTCAGCGCCTCCTTCAATCAATGCCCGGGCAGCGGTGGTCATCGACGCCGTGACGGGTACCCTGCTCTACGCGAAAAACCCTGACCTAGCCCTGCCGCCCGCAAGCCTCGCGAAGCTCGTCACCCTCCACATAGCCCTCAAGGAAATCGATTCAGGCAGACTTTCCTACGAAGAATTGGTGGAAATCGATCCGCGGGACTGCTCCCCCCAGATACCCTATGGATCAGCCATCATGTACCTCTATCCAAGAATGAAGGTGAGCATCCGCGACCTTATGCTGGGGGCGGCGGTGGTATCGGGCAACGATGCGGCCTACGCCTTGGCCAGAAGGATTTCAGGCTCCAACGAAGCCTTCGCCATCCGGATGAACGAGGAACTGAAGGAGCTGGGCTTCGACGGCCTCACCTTCGAGGAACCCTCGGGGCTTTCAGAGCGCAACCTCGTCTCCGCACGGCAATTCGCCCTCTTCTGCAAGCTCTATATGGAAATGCATCCCCAAGCCTTGCAGGAACTCCATTCGGTAAAATCCATAGAATTCCCCAGGCTCGAACACAGCGCACCCGGCTACGTCCCCGAGGGAAGGATAGTCCAGTACAACCGGAATCCCCTGATCTTCAATTATCCCGGAGCTGACGGGCTGAAGACTGGATACATCATAGAAGTGGGCTTCAATATGGTGGCCACGGCGAATCGGGAGGGAACGCGTTTCATTGTGGTTACCTTGGGCGGCACGGGCTCGGCCTACTCCTCAGGAGGAAACCAGCGAACCAAGGATGTCACCGGCCTCTTGGACTGGGCGTTCAAAAACTTTGCCACCGTTTCCCTGGACCCGGGGCCCCTGCCCTCCCCCCGCGCGTGGTATGGGGCCAAGCGCACCGCATCCTTGCGGATGCTCCAAGCCAACGCTGTCACAATCCCAAAGGACAGGATCGGCGAGCTCACCTTAGGGCTCGATGTTCCCTCAATGGTGGACGCCCCCCTGGCTAGGTTGGCGAGGATCGGCAGGATGGTCTACTACATAGGGGAGGACGACGTGGCTGTAATCGATTTGGTTGCCGCGGAAGCGGTTCCCCGAGGGAATTTTTTCCGTCGCATATTCGACGGCTTCATCCGTTTTTTTGTGAACATCTTTGGATCGAGGGAACGTTAGGACGAATCAAGGCTCAAGGACTTCCAGGATTCCTTCCCCGTAGCGCAAGAACCCCTCCGCCGCAAGCGCTTCAGCGCTCCGCTCCACCTCTTCCCTGGAAAAAGGAAGTGTCTCGTAGAGCATGGCCACATCGCACTGTCCTTTCTTGAGGACAACCTTAAGGACTTCCCCCCTCACCCTGCGGAACGACGTCCTGAATTCGGACTGCTTGCGGTATGCGGTGGCTTTCGCTCCGTGGTTCGCTTCGCTTTTCTTCAAGTAGGCTCCGTAATCCATCAGGGCATTGTGCCATCGCGCGGGAGACGAACGATCCAGGCATGTGGCGGCGATTGGGTAGAGGAGAGAATCCGCAACCTTGCCCATGCCCTCGAAGAAGTGCTTGATGTAGACAGTCCGTATGTTGGTTTCCAGGAACACAGTGGGAATATCGAAGGCGAAGGCGAAGACGGCCCTGGAGGTGTAGACGCCGACGCCCGGCAAGGTTCTTAAGACTGCCTCTTCACGAGGCAGGGATCCCCCGTGGTCTTTGAGGATCGCCGTGGCCGTGGCTTTCAAAGCCAAGGCGCGGCGATTGTAGCCAAGTCCGCTCCAAAGCGCCAGGACTTCGGTTTGGGAAGCGCTGGCAAGAGCCTCCACGCAGGGAAAACGATTCATCCAGGCAAGAAACTTAGGCACCACCCGCGAGACCTGGGTCTGCTGGAGCATCGTTTCGGAGACAAGTATGGCGTAGGGATCTTGAGTACGCCTCCAGGGAAGATCCCGGGGATGGGCTTGGGCTGCTTCGTAGACTATAGTCTGGAAGGCCTTTGGGCTGGCTGCCCCGGGACTCCACCCATCAGGAATAGATATGGGCGTACTCGTGGAGTAGCTCCTCGGCCTTGCCCTTGCACCCGCCGCATACCGTGCCTATCTTGGTGGCTTCCTGGAGCTGAGTCCAATCCCTGGCGCCGGCCTTTACAGCCTCTTCTATATCCTTGTCCGTGATGTTGAGACAGGTGCAGATGACCACCGCGTCTTCGCCCTTGAACTCCCCTTCCCTGCCTTTGGACTTGAGATAATTGTCGATAGCCGCCCTCAAGGCCTTGTCGCCCAGGACCGAACAGTGAATTTTGTTTTCAGGAAGCCCCCCCAGCTTTTCCGCGATGTCCGAGGGTTTGATGGTGTACGCCTTTCGTATGTCCATGCCCTTCACCGACTCGGCGAGCATGGAGGTGCTGGCGATGGCCGAGGCGCAGCCATAGGTCTTCCAACGCACATCCTTGATGACATCCCCTTCGATTTTCAGCATGAAAAGCATTTGATCCCCGCACTTGATGTTCCCCACGATTCCCTGGGCATTGGCTTCGAATTTCTCGTCCGGGTCGTACACATTCCTGGGGTTGATGAAATGATCCTTGACGGTATCGGAATAAAGCCA
>VKGY01000104.1 GCA_008080685.1 Spirochaetota bacterium | reverse complement strand
TGTATCGATCCCCGCGAGGATGGCGAAACCTCGGTCCGATATTCTGCACAAGGGCGAACGCAAGGTCGCCAGGAAAGCCCGCCTGTCCCCTGGGTCGACGACATAGGAGAGGATATGGTAAAGGTCGTTGGCGGGCGCTTGGGAGAAGATGCCTCGGGGATTTTCCGATTGGTAGGGTATGCCGAACTGCCTTAAAAATCGTTCAAGCCTGTGCTGGTGGGTGGTAGTGCGAAGCAGGATGGCTATGTCCTCATATTTGAGCTTCCTGCTTTCAGGGCCGGCGCGCAGTGTCCGCATCGCTTCAAGCACAAAGGTTGCGGCGTGGCAGGCCAGGCTGTCGTCTTGATCCATCAAAGCTTCTTGTCCCGCCTCTTCCGGCTCAATGACAAAATACCTCAAGGATGATGCGCCAGGCTCCCTATCCTGGGCTGAGGATCCGGGGACCATGGGGGCGTGGCGGGCTTCCCACGGCCGCGAGGTGTCTCCGATTGAGAATGCATGGGAGAAAAAGCCGTCGAAAAAACGAATGAGAGGAACAACGCTTCGGTAATTTCGGCGCAAGGCAAATTGCCCCTGGCCTTCGGCGTTGGGCAGCTCATCGGCGAGGGTTCTGAACACCTCCACCTCAGCGCCTCGAAAGCGGTAAATCGATTGTTTTTCATCCCCGACGAAGAAAAGTTTCCCTTCTTCCAGATTATCCGCCACGGGGACGGAATCGGAGGCGTGGTTCTCCTTTTCCGCCAGGAGATACAGGATATCCTTCTGGAGGCTGTTGTTGTCTTGGAATTCGTCTATGACAATGCTGCGGATGTCGCGCTTCCAGGCTGTCCTTAGGGCTTTGTTCCTGATAAGGCATTTGCCTCATAGGCCGCCAGGGAGATGAGGTCCTTGGCCGCTTCCCGGGAGTCCTTGGCCGCTTCCTTTATTTCCTGTTCCTCCTCACCCTTTCCATAAGCCCTGAGGGCAAGGGCGGCAAAGGCATCGATGCAAGGACCTGTGGGAACGCTTTCCTTGAGAAATCTTTCCGCGGCGAACATAGCCGCACGGCAATCAGCCCGGGGATTTGATATAGCCTTGCCTGCACGCATGATCGAGGCGGACAATGCTCCTAGTTTCTGAAGCCGGCTTTGGCGGAGGTTTTCGCAGTACCGCTCGAGGGAGGCCGATTCGGGGGAGAATAGGGGCATCTGGAGCGCCAAGGGACTCACGAAATTTCGTCCGATATGGGCGAGCAACTCCGTGGCCACCTGGTCGAAGGTGAAGGAGGCGAGCAATTCCGAAAGCCCCGGCATGGCTGTCCTAGGTCCCAGATAACGGTAGGCGATAGTTTCGGCAAGGAGTGCGGATCGAGGTTCATCAACCGTAAAATCCGAGGAATACCCCAGAGTGTGGCATCCCTGGCGACAGATATCGGCGCAGAGGGAATCGATGGTCGCTATCCTCGCCTTCGGGAAAAGGCTACGTTGGTGCTCCGCCCACTCCGATCTTTCCGCCGATAAGGCGCGGTATATCCGTTCGAACATCTCCGCCGCCGCTTTCCGTGTGAAGGTGATGGCCAGGATGGAGGAAAGGGGAATCTTCTTTTCTAAGGCAAGATACAGGTACCTCGCCACCAAGACAGAGGTCTTTCCCGCTCCGGCTCCGGCGGTTACGACGCAGGATCGGTCCGCCACTGCCGCGGTTCTTTGGTCGGGATCCAGGGAATCAAGATAGGCTGGTTGGATCATGCGCCCTCCGAGTGGAAGTGAGCACGGCAAAGAGGGGGTCCCGGACAGTCCTTGCATGCCTCGGGTGAAACTCGCCTATCCACATATCGGTCCGATGCGACGATGAGACCAGCCTTCTCAAGGGCTTTTGCCAGGGCGTCCCGCTCCTGGCCGAAGGCTTCCCAGCTCTCCCTCTCTCCGCCGGGACCGAAGACGACAAGGGGCTTGGAGAGGTCGATGGACCAATACATTCCAAGCTCGGGAGGCCCTTGGGTGTCCGCGAGGATGGCCGCATAGGCGGCGATTTGAAAATCAGAAATCCGACCCTCAGGGTCGACAAGAAACTCCTTCTTGCTTGGCGTTGATTTCCTTTTATAGTCGATGAGGGCGAAGTTGCCGTTGGGTTTGCGGGCAACCCGATCGGCCCTGCCTCGGAGGAGGATTCCGAATTCTGGATATTCCCGGGCCAAGGGAACCTCGAATAGTCCGATATCCCAGCCTGCTTCCTGGAATTGGATCTCGAATTCCAAGACCTTGCCTATGCGATGGCGTATCCTCGGCAAGGCGGAGGCAAGGTGGGGTCGCAAGGCTGGGCCGGAATCGGCCAACTGGGCTGCCATTATCTTAGGAATGATGCTTTCCAGCATCTGGGCGTAGGAATCGAGGTTCTCCTTGAGCACCTTTCCGTCCCGGTCCTTTATCCTCGAAAGAAGGGCTGCGACCAGGGCATGGGTGAGGGAACCTTCGGCAAGATAGGCTTTGTCCCTGCCTCGCGGCTGTGAATCTTCGAGCCGGGCGATGAACCATTTGAAGGGGCATTGGAGAAGGGCGGCCAGGGACTGGGGATTAAGTTTCACAAGTCCGGAACCCTTGGGAATAGGCAAGGGCGCATATTCCTTACGCCCATGGAGGAAGGCCAAGCCATGGGAGGCCGAAATGGAGCGGCTGGTCAGGGTTCGAGGCAGGAGGCGGGGGTCGCCTGCACGCCAGGCTTCGGCTTCTTGGTCCTCAGGCGATCCGTATCCTCCAGCCTCTTCGAATTTTTGTATTCCTCTTGAGATTGAAAAGGATGGTGTCGTCCCAGGGCAAGGGTGTTTCGTTTCCCACTATCCCCGCAGGATACGGCGAGATTACTGCGGAGGCACCGGCGGTGGAATCCTGGGAGGCATCCAGGGCGAATCGAAGTTTTCCCGGCACCAGGGGGCCTACATGGTATGGATAGACGGATATCCTTCCTTCCGGTTCCGAGACAGCATAGGTTGTGGCGCCGAGCAGTTCGAGGAAGGCGTCGAACCTTGAGATAGGGGAAGGAAAGCCTCCCCAGGATTCCTCAAGGCGCGCAAGGGTATCCAGTTCCGCCATGATTCGTTCCATCTTGGCTTCTTGGCTGGGGGAGATTGGAGCCTCTTCCAGCCATTGGCCTCGGAACTGGAAGAGGGCACTGCGGAGGGCGGGAAAGCTTTTTGCCCCGGATAATGCGTCGAGAGACCTGGATAGACCCTTATAGGCTTCCCGGATCGCAGGATCAAGGGAATTCATAGTCCCCAGGCTTTCGCGCCATAGCGTCCTCATGCCGCGTGAATCGGCGGAGTGCTCCGGAATGGACGCTGTGTCCAGGAATCGCAGGATTTTGGGAATTTCTTTTGCAATCTTCCACGGGAATGGACTGGCATCGAAAAAAGCCCTTGCCGCTTGGGCGGAAAATCCCTCTTTCCCCGCCGCCGCCGCGGCTGTCAAGAAACGGCCGAAGGAGGAGGCTGACAAAGGGCTACCCGCCCTGTATCCCAGGGGCAGATCGTACCTTCGGGCGAATCGGCCGAGGTACGCCGTTGTCTCAGAGTCAAGGCGGGGCGCATGAATGGCGATTTCCTCCGGAAGGCCGCCCAGATCAATAAAGCGCCGGCATTGGCTGAAAACCCAGTCGAATTCATTCCATTGGGAGGCGAAGCCCATGGGTTCCTGATTTTTTCCCTCGCTATCATTTCCGCCCTCCCATATATCCACATTGGGGGCGCCTGCGAGGAAATCGGCGCAGAAAGGATAGCCCGGGAAAAGCCCGGGAAATATCAAGAGGATATTTTTCCCTTCCGGGATATGGGCTGTAAGGCGCGAAGGCTCCACGAGGGATCGTGAACTCAGGAATTTGGTGTAATGCTCCCTGAGGATGAGGATGTCCCGTAAAATCTCGGGGTCTATAGAGCTTTGGGCGCCGGAGAGAAAATCCAATTTCGCGGCCAGGCTCCCCAGATATCGCGCCCGAGAAGGGGGGGGCTTCAATTCCGGATGGAGGAGGCGATGCAAGGTCGGAGACCTGGCCTGGAGGTCTACTACTTCGAGTCCCCAGGCGAACCGGTGGCGGTGATTGCAGATGCGTGGATCGGCTTCGTTCTCGACGCCTCTGCATCGCGCAAGGAAGCGGTCCCACCCAAGGAAGCGGTCCCTTTCCACTGCCTTTATCAGCCTAGCCGCGGTAAAGGCCCAGCTGTTCGCGTCTGCCTGGGATGGAAAGACGAGGATCCAGGATCTGTCTACCGCTGCCTCAAAGATTCGCTTCAAGGATCTTTCCAAAGGCATCCCATCGATACCCGCTTTCCTGGTGGGCCTTGAAGGCTGCGCTCGCCAAGGCCATTATCTGGGCGCTCCTATGGGGACAAGCTGGAATGGGGTATTCCTCAAGCGCCGCCAATGCGGGCCATAGGCTGAGAATGCCCTCCATCCGTTCCTTGTGATAATATTCCACCCCTTCCCATTCGTTGATTCCAAAGGCTACGCGGGCTTCCGCATCCTGCCGCGCCCAAGATAATAGCTCATAGGCCCGGGCTTTTAGGGTTCTCTCCTCCCCATGGGGGGTGGCTAGGCCCAAAGGCAGGCTTGGAGGTTCTTTGCAAGGACGCGTGGCAAAAGCGAG
Source organism: Spirochaetota bacterium (assembly GCA_008080685.1). GTDB lineage: Bacteria > Spirochaetota > Spirochaetia > Treponematales > Rectinemataceae > VKGY01. The sequence continues at coordinate 3,289 of VKGY01000104.1, read as the reverse complement.
GATCATGGATATCGCACCAGGGGCATCCACGCTGCCCATGCCTGTAGCTCCCACTTCGCGGCCTAGGTAATCCTCCAGGTTTTTTCGAAGGGAGAATGAATTAAAAATATAGGCTATTTCTTCTTTTTTGTTGCCCTTCGGGGCGAGAAAGGCTATTGAGTCGATCAAGAGGTAGGCTATCAATAACCGGGCCATTGCTGAGGGGCAGTTGGTTGGGCTACAGGTTGCCGCCGCGATCTTCATCCCCCGGGCGAGCCTTGCTTTGCATTCCTCCACCGATCCTATGATAGGATAGGGTGCCGTATCCATGGACAAGGTTTGGGCTAATAAGGCGTAGAAGATGCCAGCCTTTTGGACGAGGTCTTCCCCATTCCCGCCCCCCATTTCCCGAGCCGCTTTTTCTGCCGCGCCAATCGCCCCGTGCAAGGCATGGTACAGTTCCGGATATTTCGCTTCTTCCAGGGCTGAGTCCAGATCAGGGGTGCCCTTTCCTGCCAGGCTCGCCATGAGCCTTTCGTAGATGCCGTCCCGATCCTCCACCTTGATAAAATCGAGATACACCAAGGATTGGTAGCCCTCCAGCCGGACTTCCCACCCCTGGGCATGGATGTCGCTGCAGCGGAAGACCTGCCAGAGCCTGGATTTCATCTCTCTGACGATAAGATAGTTGCCCGGGCTGGGATCCAAATCCAGGGCTTCGGCGAGGGATTTTATCCTAGATCTGAGGACGCCGCCTGAGTCCTTTTCCACGTATGGGGAAGAGATGGAAATCCTGCCCTGAGTCCGCTCCCAATGATTGTTGTAGAACACAAGGGCGCGGGATTCGCCTCGGCCATTGGAGAAAACAAAGACATTCTCGTCCACGCGCCTGGATTCCTGGACAAAGTCGAAAAGGTAGAAGTGCTCCACTTCGGCAAAAAGGGGCCTGATCCTGAAAAGCGGAAAGATCTCCCTCTCGTGGCGGGCGATCAAGGCTTCATCGGCATTTTCATTCTTGTAGGATCTTCGATATTCCATGCCGTATTTTTCCGTAAGCCCCTCTATCTGGCCGTGGCCTATCATAGGCAGACCCGGCAGGGTTGCAAGGAGTGTGCATACGCCGAAATACTTATCCCCCGAGCCGAATTGGCCTATGGCGGTCTCCTCGTCGGGGTTGCTCATGAAATTGACAAACCGCTTAAGAATCTGACGGTCGAACTCCTGGGTATTTTTGATGGTGAGGCGGTAGAGTGAGTTTTTCTCTTCCTTGAGCATGTTCATGAAGGCGGAGTTGTAGACTCGGTGCATGCCCAAGGTTCGAACGAAATACCCTTCCATCATCCAGAAGGCTTCGGCTAGAAGGAGCGTGTCCGGCGCCTTGGTAGCGCATTCATCCACCACCTCCCGCCAAAATTCCGCCGGCATCGCCCTGTCGAAGGCTTCGTCGGAGAGGGCGTGCTCGGCGCGGGAAGGAATCGCCCCTCCTTGGCCAGGCTCGGGATACCAAAGCCGGCGGATGTGCTGTTTGGCCAACACCATAGCCGCATCGAAGCGGATGATGCCGAAATGCCTGGCGACATGGAGGATTCTCTCCATGACTGCCTTTCTCGCCTCTGGATTGAGAAAATCTATCTGGGCGGTGTCGTTCCATGCCATGCCCGTTCCGTCGTTGCCATGATAGATGTAGCGCACCTGCCCAGTTCTCCTGTCTTGGTGCTTAAAAACCACGGCGGCATCGGACTTTTGGTAATAGTGGTCTTCCAGCCAGATTCCAACCTCTGGATCCTCGGATAGGTCGGGGCCTTGGAAACTGTAATTCGGGTAGGGACAACGGTCGGATTGAAGAAAAAGCTCAGGCCTATCCCTCACCCAAGCCGAATCGATGCCCGTATGGTTGGGCACCATGTCAGCCGCGAGGCGGATACCCCGCCATGCGCAACGGTCCCGCAAGCCGTCCAGGGCTTCCCACCCGCCCAGTGAGGGTTCTATTTCATAATCGAAGAGGGAATACGCAGATGCCGCCGCTTCTGGGTTGCCGCAGAGCCGCTTGATTCTTTCGCTCGCCCCGGAACGTTGCCACAGCCCGATGAGCCACAGCCCGTTTATGCCACGGCGGGCTAGACTGTCAAGCTCCTGGTCTGGAATCTGGTCGATTCTCTGTATGGGTCTTCCGTAGGTTTCCGAGAGCTGATGCATCCATACCAGGATGTTCTTGGCGATCATGACCGTCGAGGGCATCCATGCCTGGTCGCTGGAGAACTTCTCATATTCCAAGCGCTGCGAAGCATAGGTATACGCCACCGCCGGCCCGGGGCCGGGAGGAAATCGAGGAGACTCTTCCTCGGCTATCAAGTCGAAACTTGAGAGTATCCTGGCTCCTATGCCTTTGAATCGGAGTCCCCAGTGTTTTTTGATCCAAGTCAACTGGGCTTCCAGGGATTCAGGAGCCTGGGCTGCGGGAAGTCGGAGAAGCTCAAATAGGCTGTATCGCCCTCCATCCACGTCAAAACGGGGTAGGGACGTATCCAAGTTCTCCAAAATCCTGAAGGCCTCGCGGTACCGTGTCGCCGCACCAAGGGAATCCGGTTTGGCCTCCTTGGCACCGGTTCCGTCGTCGAAGAGGAAACGGAATTCCGCAAAAGCGGGGTTTTCGTTCGCAAGCTTCAGCAGGATCATTTCTTCCAAGGCTATGAGGGCGTTAGGGACTTTTTCGGCTTGCCCCACCTCCTGGGATTGTTCCAGCCAGTCTTCAACGTTGGCCAGGCCCCGGTAAACGTCGGAAGAAGGAAACCTCAGGCAAAATTCGCGCAACAGGCGCTTCGATTCTTCCGTGCCAAGGCCTTTTTCCAATTCCAGGGCGAATTGTTCAAGGAGCTTGGGTTCACTCTGTTCCCTGTACATGCGGAAGACAATGTGGAGAATCTCATCGATGAGGCCTAAGGCATTGAGTCTCCCTGCGCTGAGCTTTTCCGCATTGAGGCCAAGAAGGCTTTTTTTAGACCTCAGCGCCTGGGCCATGGCGCGGGCTGCGGTAAAATCCGGTAATATGAGGTTTCCGCTCGTCTTGAACAGGGCTGAATCCAAACTGGCGATAGAGCGAATTTTTGCGTGGACGTGGAATTCCATCCACCGGTCGCCCGGGGCGGCCTCGCGGAGCCGCGGCTCTTTCGGATCGAGCAGCTCAAGGTCGCAACGTATGGGAATGGTGTGGGAATCCATGGTTCCACTATACTCGCGGGAACCAGGGCGCACAAGGCGAAATAGCGCTTTCATCTCTATCGCCCTCTCTGGTATACTAACAATCGAACAT
>VKGY01000103.1 GCA_008080685.1 Spirochaetota bacterium | reverse complement strand
CTCGGGTTTCATGAAGAAATCATAGGGTTTGAGGGTGAGGCAGGAGAATACGCGGACATTCTCCACCCGCGGCGCCGCCTCTTGAAATTTCTCCATGCAGCCTTGGGGCTCAGAGGCGCACATGGCAACCACTACGTCGTTGTCGCTCTGGATCTTTGCCACCGCTTCGGCTATCTCTATCGTTTTCCTTTTGTAATCTTCCATCCAATTCATATTTGAAACTCCCTTCGAATTACATTTCTGCGTTATGTGTCGCCAGCGCTGCGCACCGTAGGTGGCCTACAGCCTGACCAAGCAGGCTCCCACGGCCAAGCCGGCGCCTGAGGCCACCAAGACCACCAAATCCCCGGGTTTCACCCTCCCCAGCGAGAGGGCCTCGTGGAGGGCCATGGGCACGCAAGCCGATCCGGTATAGCCGAATCGATCCATCACCATGGTGGTCTTTTTCATGGGTTCCCCGAGCAGCCCCATGACCTCGGCGATGACCGACTTGTTGATCTGGGTGAAGAAATAATGGGCGACTTCCCCCTGGGAAACACCAGCCTTTTCCAAAAGCCTATGTACAAGGGGAGGCCAAAGCTTGACGTTTCTGTCCCCCGGAAGCCTCTGGAGAAGCTCAAGGCCGGCATACACGCCCACGTAGTTCCATTGGGTTCCGTCGGCGCGGAAGACTCCCTCCACATACCCTGATGACTCGGCCGGGGAATCGTCCCTCGTGAGCAGCACCGCTCCCGCCCCATCGGCGAAAATCGACCAGCCAAAGGCGTCCTTGTCTCTTATGTAGGCTGGCATGTTGTACACGCCCACCACCAAGGCATGGGAGAGGCTGAAATCCGATACAAGGGCTCGGGCGGCCATGTCCAAGGCTTCCACAAAACTGGCGCACGAGGCCCCGACATCGAAGACCCGGGCTTCGGTTTCTCCTCCCTGGAGCCTGCCCTGGAGGAGGATGGCCGTGGCGGGAGAAATGTACTCTGGTGTGTCGGTGGCCACAATGAAGAGGCCGATATCCCGAGGGTCTACCTTAGCCCTTTCGCAGGCCTGCCTAGATGCCTTCTCAGCGAAATCCGCCGTGGTTTCCGAAAGCCCTGACAACCGCGCGATATGCCGGGCCTTGATGCCAAGCTTGGCCTCGTGTTTCGCGGCGTCAAATTCGACGCCCGCAAGGCGCTTAAGTGTTTCGTTATCTATGGGCAGTCCAGGGACATAGGTGCCCGTGGCCGCTATTCTTGCCCTCGCCATCGATCCCCCCTCATGCTTCCGGCCTCAGGGTCTTCCCAAACCCCTGGCTGTAGTATTCGCCTATCTCCTGGATGACATTCCGGGCATTCTCCGGTGAATGATCGAAAACGACCTCAATGCCCAGATAGTGCGCGACTCCCAAAAGGAACTCTATGGTCGTGGCCGAATCCTGGATTGAAAAATCCAATTCCCGCTGCCTGTATCCTTTGACGAAGGCACCGTAATACTGGCGGACCTCGCCGGGAAGGACAAACTCAGCCTCTCGGACTATTCCGTAGCAGTTCCTGTCCAAGGAAAGAAATACAATAAAAAGCCAAAGGCCACGAAGCTCCCTCTCAAGGGGATTGAGTCCTTCGCCAAGATTCATAGAGATGAAGCGCCGCACCTCCCTGCCGACCCTATGGATAAGTTCCGCGAAGAAAACTTCTTTTGTATCGAAGTAGGTGTAGAAGGCTCCGGTGGAGAGGTCGGCGGCAGCGGCAATCTCATGCACGTTGGTCGCAAAGTAGCCGCTTTTTCCGAAAAGGTTTTTCCCTTCCTTGAGGAGCCTTTCCCGGGCGTCGGGGAGGATTTCTACAGGCAAGGGACTGATTGAAGTGGAAAATACCTTGTCTGGATTGCAGGAGTAGCCTTGGAATATGCCGTTTTCGAGGATGCGGAAGATAGTGGAGCTTTGGGCAGGGATTTCATGGAAGGCGGCGCGTATGGCGGCGAACCGGAGCCCGCCAGCGGCGAAAAGGTAGGCGGAGAGACGGGGCTTGGCGCCGAATATCCGGGAAAGGGCGTCTTCGTATACTGCCTTGAGTCTTTGCTCGTATTCAAAGAGTCGGTACTGGCCTTCGCGGAAGACCTTCACCAAGGCAGTGTTATCCTTGGAAAAATCGAAGATCCTTTGGACGAACACTTGAAGCTTTTGAGCGGGACTATCGCCCGGCAGGTCGCGGACAGTGTCGGCGATGTTGCAGATCACCCGCTCCAGGATATGGCGAAATATTTCTTCCTTGTCATGGAAATAGCGGTAGTACAAGCCATTGGAAAATCCTGCCCTCCGGCAAATCTCCGCTACCGAGACGGTGCCGTACCATTTTTCGGAAAAGAGGGCTATGGCGGAGATCAAAAGCCTTTCCTTGGTGGTGGAAGGCAGTCTCTGTTCTTTGGGTTGGGTAGGCACCTATGCGCTCCGCGTTTTGGGATATGTGATGGTGAGATGTGATTCACCAATTCACTTTCCATAGTATAATCCCCTTGGGAATTACGCGCAAGCTGAAAAGCGCATTCCATGAAGGTGCGGCGCAAATATTCGATTCGATGCAATAAGATAATTTATATCAAAGATTTAATTAAATTGTGTTTGCGAGGTCTTGCGGATTTTTATTTTTCTCTCTTGACGGATCGTGGCATTGGATGCTTATAGTAGTGAGAGATGATTCAGCATTTATGGAGCCAGCCGTGCATGTAGGCATTGCGGGTATTGGAATCTATATTCCTCAAAATAGGATGACCGCGGCGGACTTGGCTGTCGCTACCGGAGTTCCCGAAGATGTCATAGCCCTGAAGTTCGGCGTAAAGTCAAAGCCCGTGGCGGGCGGCGACGACACCACTGCGGAATTGGGCTATAAGGCGGCGGAGACAGCCCTAAAGGACGCCCGCATCGCAGCCTCGGACATCGATCTTGTGATTTGGTGCGGAGCCCAGCACAAAGATTATCCATGCTGGCTCGCGGGCTTGAATGTAGCGAATAGGCTCGGCGCCACAAAGGCCTGGAGCTTCGACATGGAAGCTATGTGCGGCTCAATGATGGCGGCCTTGGACATAGCGAAATCCCTCATGCTCGCCAGGGACGATCTTTCGAGAGTCCTCTTGGTTTCGGGATACCGCAACAACGACCTCATCGACCTCTCCTATCCGCCAACTCGATTCATGATGGACATAGGTTCGGGAGGCTCGGCCTGTGTGCTGGTGAAAAACCTGGGCAGGAATGAAATTCTATCCTCGGCCTTCCGCGGCGACGGCTCCTTGTCAGAGATGTGCGTTGTGCCCGTGCTGGGGTCGAAGGCCTGGCCGCCAAAGTCCGGAGATTCGGATAAGGTTTGTTTCCAGGTTCCGGATGAAGCGGCCTTCAAGGCCAAGCTGGGCGAGGTTACCATGCCCAATTTCTACGCCGTGATCCGCGAGGCCCTGGCCAAGTCCGGCTTAACCCAGGGCGATATCGGCTATCTGGCCATCCTCCACTTCAAGAAAAGCGCCCATTTTGCGGTGCTTCAGGAACTCGGGCTGTCGAAATCCCAATCCACCTATCTTGACGATTACGGCCACATCGGCCAGAACGATCAGCTGCTGTCCATAACCCTTGGCCTGGAAGAGGGAAAGATCAAGGATGGAACTGCCATAGTCCTGGTGGGCGCCGGACTAGGGTTTGTTTGGGCCAGCACCGTGGTGCGCTGGGGAAAAAGGGTGGAGGTAACAATATGAATAGGATGGAAGGCAAGGTCTGCGTGGTAACAGGCGGCGCCCGCGGGATTGGCCGGGCGATCGTGGACCGCTTTGCCGAAGAAGGCGCCAGGATGGTCTTCGCCCTCGACGTAGGCGATGGGGCCTTCAAGGAACTCGAAGTGGGCAGGACGAACGTGAAGGGAGCGGTGGTGAACGTCACCGACACGGTCCAAATCCAGGCATTTGTGGAGAAGGTGGTATCGGAATTCGGCGCTATCGATGTCTTGGTGAACAACGCGGGCATCACCAAGGATGCGCTGATCCAAAAAATGTCCGACGACGACTGGTCGGCGGTGATCGGCGTCAACCTCACCGGTGTCTTCAAGGTGACCCGGGCGGTGGCCCCCCAGATGATGGCCCAAGGCAGGGGCGCCATAGTCTCGATTTCTTCCGTGGTGGGTTTGGATGGCAACATCGGCCAGTCCAACTATGCGGCCACCAAGGGCGGCGTGGTGGCGATGACAAAGGGCTGGGCCAAGGAATTCGCCCGAAAAGGCGCCAAGGTGCGGGCCAACTCGGTCTCCCCGGGCTATTGCAGGACGCCGATGATCGAGTCCGTGCCGGAAAAAGTCCTGGAGCCCATCATCGCCAAGACCCCTTTGCAACGCCTGGCCATGCCCATCGACATCGCCAACGCGGTGCTTTTCCTCTGCTCCGACGAATCGGAGTTCATAACCGGCCAAGTCCTCCGCGTGGACGGAGGCCTGGTTCTCTAATGGTCATTTCCGGCCGGACATGATACGGACCGGACAGCATACAAGGAGGCTTTAATGAAAAGAATCCTCATGGTTCTCGCGGCCCTCGTCCTGACGGCGAGCATGGCGGCCGCACAGGGCACCATCAAGATCGGCGGCATCTGGACGCTGGCCGACATCACCGGAAAGCAGGGATCAGCCGCGGCGCAGCTCGCGGTGGATGAGATCAACGCCGCAGGCGGCGTGAACGGCAAAAAGCTCGAGCTCATCGTCGTGGACGATGAGGGAAAGGCGGACAAGGCCGCGGCGGCGGTGGAGAAGCTGGCCACCGTGGACAAGGTCGAGGTATTCATAGGCGGCATGGCCTCGGGAGCGGAGTTGGGCAAGATCCCTGCCTTCAAGAAATACGGCAAGGTTGTCATGTCCACCGGAGCGGCGGGCAGCGCCACGGTAGAAAAGGCCCTTGGACCCAGCCCCGAATCTGATTTCTACTTCCACCTCCATCCCTGGGATTACAACCAGGGCGCTTCCTACGCCGAAGGCTGGGATGCGATCCAGAAGAAGTATCCCAAGATCCAAATCAAAAAGATCTTCCTCGCCTACGAGGAAGGAGCCTTTGGAAAGTCCTCTTGGGACGCCACCAAGGTGCTCTTCGGCCAGGACAAGCGCTATGTGGTGGACGGCATGTCCTTCAAGAGCGCCCTCTTGGGCGGCGGCGACTACACCGCAGTCCTTGAGGCTGCCAAGTCCTTCAAGCCTGACCTCTTCCTGTGGGCGGGCTACGACGCCGACGCGCTGCCCTTGCTCGAGCAGTCCAAGGCGATGAAGTTCAGCCCCGGCATCTACCTTGGAGCGCCTCCCGGATGGCCCATCGGCTTCGGATCCTCAAGGCTTGCGGGCAATGTCATGCTCTACGGCATGTGGTCCACGGCCATGAATGAGAACAACCCGGTGAGCAAGAAGTTCTATGACGGCTACGTCAAGAAAACCAGGGAAGAGCCAGCCACCTATTTCGCTCCCTTGGCCTATTCCGCAGTCTACGTCCTGGCGGAAGGGATCAGGAAGGCGGGAACCACCGAGACCGCTCCCTTGGTAAAAGCCCTTGAGGCTACCAACTACTTCTCTCCCTTGGGCGAGACGATCACCTTCAAGCCTTCCAACATCATCAAGCACCAGGGCATCACAAGGCAAAAGATCCTGCAGTGGCAGGCTGGCTTCCAGGAAGTGATCTGGCCCTTCGAGGCTGCGACTGCTGAGCCTGTCATCCCAGGCCCGCGTCGCGCCTTTTCCCGCCCCGGCGGTCAAAACTACCAAAAAGGCAGTCAGATGGCATTGAAACATAGAACAGCGATCCTCGCGGCTTCAGGCCTGGCGGTGGGAATCGCGGTGCTCCTTTGGAAGCCGACCGTCCTCATCTACGGTCTGCAGGCAGCGGGCCTGTACGCGGCGATAGCTATTCCCATGGGGCTCGTCCTTGGGATAGTCCATATAGTGAACCTAGCCCACGGCGATTTCATGATGGTCGCCGCCTATGCGACGTATTTCGCCTGCAAGGCGCTGGGAATGGATCCCTTGCTGGCGATACTCCCCACAGCCCTTGTCACAGCCCTGTTCGGCTGGATTGTGTTTCAATTCACCACTTTGTATTCGTGGCCATGGCGATCGTCTACGCTGTGGGATTGAAGTTTTTCCTCACTAAAACCACTACGGGCAAGGCTGCCCAGGCGGTTGGGCAGAACCCGAGGGGCGCCGCGATAGTCGGCATCGACGTATACCGAACCTATGGGCTCGTCTTCGCCTTGGCCATCGCCCTTGTGGGCGCCATGGGAGCTCTTTTTTTGACTAAGTCGGCGATTTTCCCCTCAGTCGGATCCCCCTACACGATGAAAAGCTTTTGCCTGGTGGCGATGGCGGGAGTGGGAAACATCCCGGGTATCTTAAGCGCCTCAATCCTCCTGGGCCTGTCGGAAAGCTTCATTCGCGCCTTCAGGGCAACCCGGGAGTGGGCGGATATTGTATTTTTCGCCCTGATCATTGTTGTGATCTTGACAAGGTCCTTGAAAGGGAGGAAGTCGTGAACCGAAAGGCATCCCTCGTCCTCGCCGCCGCAGTGTTTATTGTCATGGCCTTCCTGCCGGCTCTGGTAGGAGACTATCCACTTCAAGTGGCGCGCAACGTAATGATGTATATGGCCTTGGCGGTCACCTGGGACATGTTGCTTCGATCAGGACAGATATCCTTCGGAATCGCTGGTCTTTTCGGCCTCGGCGCCTACGCATCCATACTAGGCGTTGTCCGGGGCGGCATGGCTCCTTGGGTTTCCATTCCCTTCGCAGGCCTTTTCGCAGGGCTGGCGGCGTTTTTCATCGGCTTCCTCATCCTTAGGCTTAGGCATACGTATTTCTCCATCGTCACCTTGGCTTTGGGAGAAATTTTCCGCATCGTCATCCACAACCTCCACGATTTTTCTGGCGGTCCGGAAGGAATCGTGATCCAGCAAGGCGTCATATTCGGCGGCAAGGCGGGAAGCCTTTACTGGCTCACCTTCGCGGGCTTGCTCGTCGCCCTCGGGGCCTCCTTCTGGTTCGAAAAGAGTAAGATCCGCTTCGCCCTCACCGCCATAAGGAACAACGAAATCTCGGCCAAGTCCTCAGGGGTGAATATTTTCCGCTGGCTCCTGGTCGCCTTTGTCATAACATCGGCGATCCAAGGCATGATGGGCGGCATTTTTGTCATGTCCTACGGATTCGCGGCTCCGGAAACGGTATTCAGCGCCGATTTCACCCTCCTGCCCCTGGCGATGGCCCTACTCGGAGGGATCCACAGCACTGTGGGGCCTATCCTTGGTGGCCTCCTCCTTGGCCTGGTGGCGGAGTGGCTCAAGCTACAAATACCCTATGGCCACCTGGTGGTCTATGGAATCATGATTATCATCGTCATCCTCTTCATGCCCCAAGGGCTTTTGGGTTTGGCGAGAAAAACCTTGGGCAAGCCGAGGCGCGGGAGGATGAAATGACAAAATTGAAAACCACCGACCTTTCGCGGCGCTTCCTCGGCCTCGTCGCGGTGAACAAGGTTTCCTTTTCCCTGGATGAGGGGGAGATCCTGGGCATCATTGGGCCAAACGGCGCGGGCAAAACCACCTTCATCAACCTGGTGTCGGGCATCATTATGCCTAGCGAAGGAAAAATCGAATACAAAGGCCACGACATTACCTATACTCCCGCCCACGAGAGGGCGCGGATGGGCATCGGCCGGACCTACCAGTTGATCCACCCCCTAGAAAACCTGAGCCTCATCGAAAACGTGATGGTGGGCTCCATCTTCGCTCGGGGCAATTCCCTCAAAGTTGCAAGGGCTAAGGCCGAAAACCGGAAGTCCTATTCTTGGACGAGGTCATGGCGGGCCTGAACGTCGACGAGACCAGGGATCTCATCGCCACGGTGCAGAAGATCGCCAAGGAGAAAAAATTGGCCGTAGGGGTGGTGGAGCACGTAATGGGAGTGATCCGCGAACTCACCCATAGGGTCATCGTCCTGGAGGGAGGAGAACTCATCGCCGAGGGCCCTTATGAAGAAGTATCGAAGAATCCGCGTGTCATTGAAGCGTACCTTGGAGGGGCAGCCTGATGTTGAAGATTACCGATTTGGAATGCGGCTACGGCCGCATGAAAGTGCTCCAGTCCGTTTCCCTCGAAGTAGGCGCTGAGTCCGTGGGGCTTTTCGGTCCCAACGGCGCCGGAAAAACCACCTTGATCGGCGCGGTGATGGGCCTCAACAAAGTATGGTCGGGGGTGATCGAATTCGATGGAAAGCGAGTTGAAGGGGTTGATACGCACCTGATGGCCCGCATGGGCGTGGCCCTAGTCCCCCAGGAGAGGGAGCTCTTCCCCGGCATGTCGGTCCACGACAACCTGGTCCTTGGGGCGGCCTACATTCCCCATGCGAAAGACCGAATTCCCGACCAGATGGAAAAAGTTTTCGCCCTTTTCCCGATTCTCAAGGAAAGGAGCAAGCAGCTGGCCGGAACCATGTCGGGCGGGCAGCAGAGGATGGTGGCCATTGGCCGGGCGCTCATGTCCAATCCCAAGCTTCTCATCCTGGACGAGCCCTCCTTGGGCCTCCAGCCCTCCATAGTCTCCGAGGTTTTCGAGGTACTGAAGGAATTGAAAAAGACAGTTTCCATCCTTGTCACGGAGCAAAATGTGCGGGAAAGCCTTAGGGCAATCGATCGGGGCTATGTCCTGGAAAATGGTAAAATTGTGATCCAGGATACAGCCCAAGGGTTGAAGACCAATCCCTATGTCTTGAAATCCTATCTGGGAATTTGAAAGAGGAATATAGAAAATGGGGGTGTTCGCTTACGAGGGGGCGTGATGGGGATTTCCTTACGACCATAGTCCAGGGCCTTAGGATTTTTTATGTCCAGGCGGGTGAGGGCGAACCACTGGTCTACATCCATGGCAACACCGGGTCCAGCCTGTGGTTTTCCAAGGTTATGGAGGTGCCGGGATATCGTTGCATCGCCTTGGATTTGCCGAATTTCGGACATTCGGATTCCTTTCCGAAGGAAGCGGATATCCACGGGTATGCGGATGTGGTGGCGGGATTCATCGAAAGCCTTGGGCTGGGAGCGGTGACGGCGGTTGGCCATTCCCTGGGAGGGGCGGTAGCCCAATCCCTGGCGATCCGGTATCCGGGAAAGGTTAAAGCCCTTGTTTTAGTTGACTCCGCCTCGCCAAAAGGCTTGGTCACTCCTCGGGACCGGCATCCCATCATTGAAATGATGAGGAAAGACAGGACGATTCTTGCCAAAGCCTTGGCTGCTACCGTCCCCAGTCTGAAGGATCCTGAGTTTTATGAAAAATTAGTGGACGAAGCGAGGCTCATGGCGACCCCGGCCTGGATAGGGAACGCTGAGGCGCTCTGCCGCTTCGATTTGGGGGATTCGCCTGCCCGATTCCTAGGACCTGTTCTTGTGCTCTGGGGAAAAAGCGATTACCTCGTCACCGAAGCCATGGCCTTGGAAACCGCCCAGGCCTATCCCAAGGCTCGATTCGAGGCATTGGACGGGGTTGGACACTCGGTGATCGTAGAGGATCCGGCGCTTTTTCTGAAGGCATTGGCGCATAAACATTCAAGAGGTGAGTAGGATGTCAAACGTAAGCATAATCGGCGGATGCAACACCGCTTTCGGAAACTTCGTCAAGAAGGACAAGGTTTCGGGAGAGATCACGGATCTCAAAAGCATTTATGAGCTT
>VKGY01000102.1 GCA_008080685.1 Spirochaetota bacterium | reverse complement strand
TTTCTGAGGTATGCGGATTTCAACACCTCGCCGTAGACGCTGGTTGAATACCCTTCCCCCGGCCTGAAGCTTTGGTCTACAACGCTGGCCAGAGGATAGAGCACGAACACGATGAGGGAGCCTAGAGTAAGAAGGGCTACCACGGCGAGGACTGGATCCCGGGCGACGCGCTTGAGCCTGCCTAAGGCGCGGCCCGCCGCCAGAGATCCCTGGGCGCGGCTTGAGATGCGGGAGACCACGGTTACTTAGCCGTCAGGACTTCCTGAACCCAGCGCTCCACCAGGCGCTTTTTCTGTTCCCCCGCCCACAGGGGATCAATGTCGATGGTCTTCAAAGACTCGAAGGCCGGCATGCCGGCTCCGAGCTTGGCTCCCGCCACCACGGGGTAGAAGAAGGTCTGCTTGTCCGTCATGACGTTCTGGCCTTTGACCGAGGACAGCCAATCCACGAGCTCCTGGGCGGCCGCGAGGTTCCTGGCTCCCTTCAGGATGGACACCGCCGGGGCTTCGAACCACACTCCTTCCTTGGGGAATATGACTTCCACAGGGAAGCCTTTCACGATGGCTTCGAAGAAGGCGGGAGTGAACTGGAGGGCTATGGCACACTGGCCGACCTGGACAGCCTTGGAGGGAGCGGTGCCCGAGGAGGTGTAGGTCTGGATGTTCGGCGCGAGTTTTTTCATGTAGTCATAGGCTTTTTCCTCGCCCATCAAGACGACGAGGGAGGCAACTACGTTGTAGGCGGTGCCCGAGGACTGGGGAGAGGGCATCTGGATCTGGCCCTTGTACACCGGATTGAGGAGGTCAGCCCAGGAGGTGGGCTTGGGAGCACCCATCCTGGCCAGGACTTCCTTGTTCACCGCGAAGGCCATTGGGTTCATGTAGAAGGATCTCCAGAAGCCGTCGGGGTCCTTGAATTCCTTGCCCAGGGTGTCGAAGCCGGATCCTTTGTACGCCTGGGTCAGCTTTTCATTCTTGGCGATGATGTGGTTCTCGCTGGGGGCGCCGAACCAGACATCGGCCTGGGGATTGTTGGATTCGGCCCTAATCCGCGCGTAGGCGGGCCCAGAGGAGAGCTGGACGAACTGGACGGCGGTGCCGGTTTCGGCGGTGAAGGAATCGAGGATTTTCTTGGCGTTCACTTCGTCCACAGATGAGTAGACGACGACGCTCTGTCCCGGCTTGGCAAAAACCGGAAGGGCGTTTCCGATAAGTCAACAATCCGCCGCAGCTGTGAAAGCCGATAGGACAGGAAAACAGAATCCGCAGGATCAACTAGCCAAGGTGGGGATGACGCGATGATATCAGGAAGTTCAAACAAGTATACTTGTGATTATACTTGACAATAAATATACTTGAAATTAAACTATGTAATATTAGGAGAATGCTTATGCCGCAAATATCGCTCTATATCGATGAAAAAACCTTGAAAAAGGTCGAAAACATTGCGAAGCGCCAACATACATCCATCTCAAAATGGGTCGCCGAGCAGATACGCTCAAAAATCGAGCCGGCATATCCTATGAATTTTGATACTCTCTTCGGATCCATCTCCGATGAGACTTTCATTGAACCGGATGAACTATCATCCAATTCAGATCTTACTAGGGAAGAAATATAATGTATTACTTGGACACGAATACGTGCATTTACTTTCTGAATGGAAATTATGAATCGGTAAAGGTAAAAATCCTCTCTACAGGTCCGAATGAGATAGCGATCCCATCAATAGTGAAGGCGGAATTGCTTTTTAGAGCCTACAAGAGCATAAACAAAAAAAATAATATTGAAAAAATAGTTAAGTTTTTAGAACCCTTTGAGATCGTAGCATTTGATGACTCAATGTCGCAAACATATGCGGAAATTAGATATAAAGCAGAAAAAATCGGAGAAATCGTCGGTCCTAATGATCTTTTCATAGCAGCAATTGTGAAGTTCCGTGAAGGCACCTTGGTGACGAACAATGATAAAGAATTCAGAAGAATCGAAGGGCTGAAAATAGAAAACTGGGTGCGATAATTCCACGACGCAGAGATCCGGTTATCCTGTCCCATTCCAAGCCCCGCCCATCCGCCTAAACCAGTTCGGGCACGTCCACCCAGCGGCGCTGCCTCCAGCTTTCCAGGCCAAGCTCCGCAAGTTGGACACCTTTGGCGCCTTCCAGGAGACTCCAGCGGAAAGGATCGTCCTGGGCCACATGGAGGAGGAACTTTTCCCACTGGATCTTGAAGGCATTGTCGGGAACGTCCCGAGTGGGCATGAAGGCCCAGTCATGGAAAAAGTCGATCGGGCTGGGGATGTCGGGATTCCAGACCGGCTTGGGCGTCATCGCCTCGCCCTGGATTCGGCATTCGCGCAGCCCCGCCACCGCCGAACCATTGGTGCCGTCCACCTGCAGGGTCAGCAGGTCGTCCCGGCACACCCGAACCTGCCAGGAAGAATTGAATTGGCAGATTATGCCGTTCTTGAGTTGGAAGGTGCCGTAGGCGGCATCGTCGGCGGTGCAGCGGTACTCCTTACCCTGCTCGTCCAGGCGCTTCTCCATGTGGGTGGCGCCGATGGCGGAGAGGGATCCGATCTCCCCGAAGATATTGTCGATCACATATCTCCAATGGCAGAACATATCGATCATGATCCCCCCGCCCTCCTCCTTCTTGTAATTCCAGGAAGGACGCTGGGTAGGCTGGGAGTAGCCGTCGAAGACCCAGTAGCCAAACTCGCCTCGCACAGAGAGGATCTTGCCGAAGAACCCCGTGTCCACCAAGTACTTTAGCTTAAGAAGACCCGGCAGCCAGAGCTTGTCCTGGACAACCCCGTTCTTAACCCCCGCCCTCTGAGCCTGACGATAGAGATCCAAGGCCTCCGCGGTGGTGGTGGCTATCGGCTTCTCGCAGTAGATCGCCTTGCCCGCGGCGATTGCCTTGGACACCCCCGAGAGCCGCTGCAGCGTTGTCTGGGAGTCGAAATATATCTCGTTCTTGGAATCCGAAAGCGCCGCATCCAGGTCCGTGGTGTACCGGGAAACCGAATACGCCTTGGCTAGGGCGGCGAGCTTGCGCTCGTCCCGGCCTACCAGGAAGGGATCGGGCACCAGGCGCGAGCCGTCCCTGAGCTTGACGCCTCCCTGGTCCCGGATCGCCGCCACGGACCTGGCCAGATGCTGGTTGGTTCCCATCCTGCCCGTGACCCCGTTCATGATGATGCCGATAGTCCTGTCGCTCATACATACTCCTTGAAAGCCTTGCCGATATTGCCCAGGAACTCGTCCTGATCCATCGCCCAGAGGCGATCGGAAAAAATTTCCACCTCGACGAAACCGGAGAAACCCGCTCGTTCCACAAGATCCCGGATGTAGGGGATATCGATGCATCCCTCGCCCATGAGTCCCCGGTCGTTCAGGAAGTCCACCGTAGGAGTGCGCCAATCGCACACATGGAAGGCGAAAATCCTGCCCATGGCGCCGCAGCGGGCGATCTCCACCTCGAGCTCCGGATCCCACCAGACATGGTAGACGTCCACCGCCACGCCAAGCATAGGGTGCCCAATCGCGGCGCAGAGGTCGTTGGCGTGCCTTATCGTATTCACCGCCGCCCGGGCGTCTGCGTACATGGGATGGAGGGGCTCGATGGCCAGCCCCACCCCCGTTCTTTCCGCCTCGGGCAGGATTGACTCCAGGCCTTGGCGAACCTGGTCCCAGGCGACGCGGAGGGGAACCTTTGGATCAGCCCCGCAGACCAGGACTATGTGGGGAGCCCCGAGTTCGGCGCTGGCGCGTATCAGATCTAGATTGTCCTTGATCCGCCCCTCCCTGACTTTCGGATCGGGAGATACGAAAAAGCCGCCCCGAACCATGGACACCGTGGCGAGGCCCTGGGCGTCCAAAAGAGCCCGGGCATCCTTGGGCTTGATATGGGCTATCGATTCCTTCCACACCGAGACGCCCCGTATCCCAGCCTGGGCGTATTTCTCCACCGCCGTTTCGAAAGGCCAGGGCTTTGTCGTGATGGTGTGGATCGCGAAACGCGACAAATCATCCATGCGGCATACTCCTTGCAATTTCGCGTTGAAGAATATCGAAAAACCGCTGGGGCCTGGAGCCCCGGGCGAGGCGGGAGAGGCACTGCGCCAATTCCAAGAGGTGGTAGTCGCCCCACATGCAGGACTCGCCTCGGGGAATCCTGTCTTCGCCCGGGGCGGCGTCCCAGCCGTTGGGGTAATGGTAGACCGCGTGGAGCAAGAGCCCCTCGTGCTCCGGATTCCGGGACAGATAGGGCTCTGAAAAAAGGGTTTCGGCGGTCTTGGTCGCCGCGGCGAGGTAGCGGTCTCCCGCCCCCTTTTCGAGATCCGAAAGGTAGAGCCCCAAGCGGAGCAGCCCCTGGGCGGAAATGGCCGCGGCGGAAGAATCCACCGGCTCCTGCTGGTTGAAGGGATCCGCGGGGCGGTCAAGGTAAGCCCCAAGCCTATGCAGGTTGGGAGCACCGGTGTCCCAGTAGGGAACCCCATCGGTGGGCGAATTTTCGATATGGAAATCCGCCACTGCCATGGCTGTCTTAAGGAAGCGCTTGAGGGCTTCCGTCTTGGTTTGGTAATACGGAAACCCGAGGTTTTCAAACTCTTCCGCCGGAACCTGGGCCAGGAATTCCAATTCTTCCGCATACCCTAGGAGTATCCAGGCCAATCCCCTGGTCCATGTGCTGAAGGGCGAGTAGCCCTGCTGGCTCGATGGGCAGCGGTAGACGCCGCTTTGGATGTTGAAGATCGACTCGTGAGCCACCCTTCCCGAGATGTCCCAGATATCCCTGCCCGCCCCGAAATAGACATTGTAGCGCGCCGTGGTCTCGGCGTGGGCGAGAAGCCTTCCCAGGAGGTTCACCTTCGTGTCTTGCTCCGACATGAGAGCATGGCCCAGCAGGTGGGCGGCGGCGAGGGACCGCAGGGAACGGATAGTGTCCGCGAAAAGGGAGTGTGGGCCGTTGAAGGAATGGATGTAGCCGAGCCCTTCGGGCAAGGCTGTCCATCGGGAGGCTTGCACCGCGCCAGAGACCTTAAGAGCGAGGCGGTAGAACTCGATCTCCCATGAGGAAGCCTCAAGGCTCCCTTCCGTAGCCATGCGAAGAAGATTCCCGTAGGTGGAAATATTGTTGAATCCATGGTCGTGGACTCCCTCGTGGCTCAGGTGGGGAGCCATGAGCCTAAGGGTTTTGTCCCTGCCGAATTCCAGGAACCAAGGATCCTTCGTGGCTTCATGGATGAGTAGAGCGTTGCCGATTTGGAAGCCTTGCGTCCACTCGGTCCAGCCCCGCAGCGTATAGCGGCCTGCGACGGTGAAAACGGGAGCCCCGGACACGCCCTCCCATCGGGCGGCGAGCCTCTGGGTCTTATCCTTCGCGGCCTCGAAGACTGCATCGACGGGTCTTAGGAACGTCGTCCATTCGGGCAGGCTATTCGTGTCGATCATTTTCCCTCCTGGAAGGCCGGCCTATAGCCGGGAGATGTGGAATCCCCCGTCCACATAGACGATGCTCCCCGCGGAGAAGGGGAATTCCCCGGCCAAAAGCGCTTTTGCCGCAAGCCCTAGGTCTTTGGGTGTTCCCCAGCGTTTCTGGGGAACGATTCCCTGCTCCAGAAGGGCATCGTACTTTCCCTTGACGCCGGAGGTCATGTCGGTGGCCATGATGCCCGGCCTCAGTTCATACACAAGGATGCCCTCCGGGGCCAGGCGCGCCGCCCAGAGCTTGGCGGCCATGGAAAGCCCAGCCTTGGACACGCAATATTCCCCCCGCCCGGGAGAGGCGGTATCGGCGGAAATCGAGGTGACAAAAATGATTTTTCTTCCATGGGGCAAGGCCGAGGGGGGGGCGCCGGGCTTGAGCCAGCGCTGGGCGAAGGCTTGGGTGAGGAAGTAGGGACCTTGGAGGTTGGTGGCTATAAGTTCGGAAAATGATTCCTCCCCAGCCTCAAGCATGTCCGCCCTCACCTTGGGCGCGATGCCCGCATTGTTTACAAGGGCGTCGATCTCGCCGTAGAGCTCCGTGACCGCCGCGACCAAGTTCGCCCTAGAAGTGCGGGAAGACAGATCTCCCTGGACGATTTCGAACTTCGCCGGTTGCAACCCCTCCGCGGCGGAGGCCGAAGCAAGGGTGGCGCACTCTTGGACGGTTCGCTGGGCCGCTTCGATGTTTCCAGAGTAATGGATCGCCACCGACCAGCCCGATGCGGCGAGCTCCAGAGCTACTCCCTTTCCTAGGCCGCGGCTGGAACCTGTCACCAGGGCGGCAGGGCGACGCGGCGCAAGGGACGAATATTCGGTTCCAAGCATAAAACCAGCATGAAGACAGGCACGTCCTTTGTCAAGCGAAGATGCTAATCCGCCGATATTGGGCACCGTTTCGATTAAAAAGGACAGAAATTCTTGACAGCGCTTTTAAGCCTCTCCTATACTGGGTTTCATCACTCGCACTGATTTATAGGAGGTACGTTTAATGAAATTCGCTAGAACGTCGCTCGTCGTTTTCCTTCTGATCTGCGTCGCAACCTCGGGCGTCTTCGCCCAGGCAACGTGGAAGCCAAACAAGCCCATCACTATCATCGTCCCCTGGGGCGCCGGCGGATCAACCGACCAGATTACCCGGATCACCGCAGGCGAACTTGAAGCCGTCTTGGGCACCAAGATCGTCATCGTCAACCAGCCCGGAGCCTCCGGATCGGTAGGAACCAAGAACGCCCTGGAAGCCCCCCGCGACGGCTACACCTGGACCGCGGGAGCCGCCGCCGACCTCGCCACCTACCCAGTCCTGGGCTTCCTCGACACCAGCATCAAGAATGACTGGCACATCTTCCTCTCCGTGGCCAACGTCTCGGTCATTTCCGTCAACGCCAGGACACCCTACACTACCTTCGACCAGCTCCTAGCGGCCTTTAAGAAAGACCCCGGCAAAGTCACCGTAGCCACCGCCGGCCTCAGCTCCGCCGGACACATCGGTATCGAACTGATCAAGAAGTACACCGGGATCGATTACAAGCACGTCACCTATGACGGCGGCAATCCCGCGGTCATCGCCACCGTTTCCGGCGAAACCCAGCTCACCACCCAGCTGGCCGTGGAGCAGGCGGACATGATTCGCGGAAAGAAGCTCCGCCCCCTGGCTGTCCTCTCCGACAAACCCCTCAAGCTGGACGGCTATGGCGAGATATCCCCC
>VKGY01000101.1:13291-22699 GCA_008080685.1 Spirochaetota bacterium | reverse complement strand
CAATCCGAGGCGGACCTGGCCTCCGTCTCCGTGGTTTCCGCAGGCAGGGGGGCGGAGAACTCCTGGCTCGGCCTCCTCAACTTCTCCCTCTACGACAGGCGGAGGGGCGGCTGCAGGGTCAAGCAGGCGGGCCGGGGCGGCATCGGCACCGTGTTCAGGAACAAGGGCGTGAAGGCCTTGGTGGCAAAGTACTCGACCCTCTCCCAGGACGACAACCGCGCGGCTGATCCCGCGGCGATCCAGAGACTGGGCTTAAAGCTCCACCGGGAGATCATCCAGCTGGACGATAAGCAGTGCAAGATGAGGAAGACCGGCACAGCCCACCTCATGGAAGTGATGAACGACTACGACCTCCTGCCCGTGCAGAACCATAGGTACGGCCAGGATCCCCAGGGCCCGGCCTTGGCCTCCTGGGTATGGGAAAAGCTCTTCTCCCAAGGCCTGCCCGACGGCTGCTGGTATGGCTGCACCTTAGCCTGCGCCCACGCCGTGGACAAATTCGAGCTGTCCACGGGACCCTACAAGGGCCAGAAAGTCTGCGTGGACGGCCCCGAGTACGAGACCGCCGCGGGAGTGGGCTCCAACCTGGCCATCTGGGACCCCGCGGGCATCCTGGAAATTAATTTTTACTGCGACACCTACGGCGTGGACACCATCAGCTTCGGCACCATCGTCTCCTTCCTCATGGAGTGCTGGGAGATAGGCGTGCTGGACGCCTCCCGCACCGGGGGCTTGAGCCTTGAGTGGGGAAATTGGAAGAACGCCTGCGAGATCCTGCACCAGATGGCTGAAGGCCGAGGCTTCGGCCTCCTGGCGGGAAAGGGGTGCAAATACCTGGCTGAATACTTCGCCCTCCATTTCGGCGCTGATCCCCAGCTTATGAAGGACATCGCCCTCCATGGCAAAGGCCTTGAGCAGAGCCAGTACATCTCCAAGGAATCCCTGGCCCAGCAAGGCGGCTACTACCTGACCAACAAAGGGCCCCAGCACGACGAAGCCTGGCTCATCTTCATGGACATGGTGAACAACCGCCTCCCCACCTTCGAGAAAAAGGCCGAAGCCCTGCACTATTTCCCTATCTTCCGCACCTGGTTCGGCCTCCAAGGCTTGTGCAAGCTGCCCTGGAACGACATCGAGCCTGCGGACAACGCCAAGTGGCAGGAGCCCAACAAGGTGCCCGAGCATGTCTCCAACTACCGGGAACTCTACACCGCCGTCACCGGCGAGCCCCTCTCCGACGACGACCTGATCCGCCAATCCGAGCGGGTCTACAATTTCCAGCGGGTCTTCAACCTGCGCGTGGGTCATGGATTGCGCCAGGACGACTATCCGCCCTACAGGGCCATGGGTCCTGTCACAGAGAAGGAATACCTCTCCCGACAGGAGCGCTACGACAAGCAGTTGGCAAGCCGAGGCCTGGATCCCAAGGCCATGACCCTGGCCGAAAAGATGGCCTCCACAAGGAAATACCGCGAATCCCAGTACGAGTCCCTGGTGGATGCGGTCTACAAGCGCCGGGGCTTCTTGCGGAAATTGGCATGGACCTGCCCGAGCTCCTGGAGGTGGTGCGGGCGCATAGGTAGGACGAGCGTGTAGGGCGTGTAAGGCGCACCTGTAGGGTTCCTGCGGCCTTATCCGGACGAAAGCGTTTGACAACCAGCCTCTGCGTGAAGTACGCTAAAAGCGTATCTGTTTGGAAAACTTGCGCCCCGCATCCCTGTTATCGCCTATGTCGTTGCAAGAAAACCAATCGTCCTCAAGGAGCTAGAGATATGGCCGGGATGGAAGATCGTTGGTTGTCTGTGGAGGAAATCGGCACGTACCTCGGTGTCAGTAGCGACACCATTTACCGCTGGATAGACAAACATGGGATGCCCGCCCATCGCATGGGCCGCCTTTGGAAGTTCAAGAAGGACGAGGTGGACCAGTGGGTTAAGGCTGGCGGCGCGGCTGAACATCAGAAAAAGGGATCCTGACCAATAATGGGCAACAACAGATACTGCATGTCTTTCACCACAGGCAGTCTCTTTCATTCTGAATCGGTGAAGCTGGCCGCGGTGTACCTCAATCTTGGGGACTGGAACTCTGTACGTGACAAGGCCATCGCGGAAAATCTCCTTCAGGCCAGAACACTCGCCACGCTCAAACGATCATGCCGCGAGGTGATATCTCGACTTAAGACCCTGAACCCAGGGGAACTTGAATTCCTAATTGAAGGGAGCCACCAAGAGCGATCCTACCTCCTGTGGCTCGCTGTCTGCCGCCGGTACCAATTCATCGCTGATTTTGCCGTCGAGCTGCTTCGAGAGCGCTATATCACTTTGAAAGATGACCTGACCTATGAGGATTTCGATTCCTTCTTCAACCAGAAATCCGAATGGCATTCTGAATTGGATCGAGTCACCTCGACGACAAGAGCTAAATTGCGACAGGTGCTCTTCAACATCCTTCGCAATGCGGAACTCTTGACGGCCAACAACATAATCCATGCGGCTATGCTCAGCCCAAGACTATTAGACTTGATCCTTAAAAGGAATCGCGGGGACCTATTGTACTTCCCCATATTTGAATCCGATGTGAAGGGGATGATGCGGTGAGAACGGAAATTTCGAGAATGCCGATGCAAGACAGATTCCAGCATCTCTTTGCTGTGATGTCAGGTCAGCGTTTTCTCAAAAAGCTAGGCCTTGGCAACGAGGTCCCCTTCTTCATCTGTCCTTTCGAGCCAGGCGAGGCACGCCTAGAGCAGGCTGGATTCCGGATTCTAGAGATCAATCTATATGACCTTTCGGTCAAAATCCTCAAAGAGCGTGGTATCTGGGAGCATATTGTCGAAATCGAGACCGCAGTCTCCAAAGAGCAGTTAAAAGAGTTGCTGCAAGGTGTCCTGGACCCGGAGGCGCATCTTGTGCCGGCCATCGCGACCACCCTGGCAGGCGCGGATTTCGATGTACTCTTCCTGTCCGGCGTTGGTGAAGTGTTCCCCTATATTCGATCGCACAACGTCTTGAATAATTTGCAGAGCACAGCGAAAGAAAAACCCACGGTCATGTTTTTCCCCGGGGCCTACACCCACTCCCTGGAGTCTGGGGCATCGCTCGATCTATTCGGAAGGCTCCATGACGATAAGTATTACCGGGCATTCAATATCTATCACTGCGAAGCGCAAACGAGGGAATATCGATGACTCTCAAGACAATTTTCTCCAAGCCAGTTGACCGCCCCATAGAAGGGGTTATCAAAGCGGACGATGAAGCCAGTCTTCGCCTTGAAATAGAAGAATATGTCCTGACCAATGAAGTCGAAAAGCGGCTTGAATCCTTCTTGGACGCCTACAACACCTACGAAGGCGCCAATGGCGTATGGGTCTCTGGCTTCTTCGGATCAGGCAAATCCCACTTGTTGAAGATCCTAGCCCTCCTTCTTGAGAATCGGCAAATTGATGGGACTCTAGCCCTTGACCTATTCCTGCCCAAGTGCGGAGACAATGGAATCCTGCGCGGTGATCTAAGGCGAGCCGTGGCCATCCCATCCAAAAGCATTCTGTTCAACATCGACCAGAAGGCTGACGTTATCAGCAAGACCCAGATCGATGCGCTCCTCGCAGTCTTCGTTAAAGTATTTGACGAGATGTGCGGCTATTATGGCAAACAGGGACATATCGCCCAGTTTGAGCGCGACCTAGACAGCCGTGGCCTTTATGAGAAGTTCAAATCCGCCTATGAGTCCACGGCAGGCAGGACATGGCAAAAGGGTCGCGAGCAAGCCTTGCTGGAAGGGAAAAACATAGCCAAAGCCTATGCCCAGACAACCGGTGGCGACGAGGCGTCAGCCGTGGGGATCCTCGATAAATATCGCGGGCAGTACCGTGTCTCCATCGAAGACTTCGCTGAACAGGTCTATGAGTTCATCCAGCGGCAATCGCCCGATTTCCGTCTAAACTTCTTCGTCGATGAGGTAGGACAATATATCGCCGAGAACATCAAACTCATGACCAACCTCCAGACCATCGCCGAGAGCTTGGCCACTAAATGCCGAGGTCGCTCGTGGGTCATAGTGACCGCCCAGGAAGATATGGGGACGGTGGTTGGTGAAATGAGTAAACAGCAGGGCAACGATTTCTCAAAGATTCAAGCCCGCTTCGCCAATCGCATGAAGTTGACTAGCGCCGACGTTGCGGAGGTTATCCAAAAGCGCTTGCTGATGAAAAACGACGAGGGAGTTCGTTTGCTCTCGAACCTGTATCATGCTCAGCCTAATAATTTCAAGACACTATTCGACTTTGCGGACGGATCGCAATCCTACCGCAACTATCAGGATAGGGATCACTTCATCTACAGTTACCCATTCATCCCGTACCAGTTCGCGCTTTTCCAGTCGACGATTCAAAACCTTTCCCAGCATAACGCCTTTGAGGGTAAGCACAGCTCGGTGGGAGAGCGTTCCATGCTGGGTGTGTTCCAGCAGGTGGCAATCCAGATAGGCGAGTATGAAATCGGCCAGTTGGCGACCTTCGATCTAATGTTCGAAGGCATTCGCACCGCGCTCAAATCCAACATCCAGCGGGCCATCATTCAAGCGGAGAACCATTTGGAGGACCCCTTCGCGATAAGGCTGTTGAAGACGCTCTTCCTAGTGAAGTACGTCAAGGAATTCAAACCTACACCCCGCAATCTATGCGTCCTGATGCTTGAAGGTTTCAATCAAGATCTGACCTCCTTGAGAAAACGTGTTGAAGAAGCCTTGAGCCTCTTGGAACACCAGACCTATGTGCAGCGCAATGGGGAGATTTACGAATACCTCACCGACGAGGAAAAAGACGTTGAGCAGGATATAAAAAACACCGATGTGGAGTCCTCAGACGTCGCCGCCGAGCTTGAGAAATTGGTTTTCGATCATGTGATAAAACACAGGAAGATCCGATATGACGAGAACGGACAGGACTACCCATTCTCAAGAAAACTCGATGATCGGCTCCATGGTAGAGAATACGAACTCGCCATCCATGTCATCAGCCCCTTCCATGAAAATGCGGAAAACGAGTCGATCCTGAGGATGCAAAGCATGGGTAGGGATGAGCTGTTGGTTCTGATGCCTGCGGACGAGCGCCTTGTCCGCGACCTTCTCTTGTACAAGCGAACCGAGAAATATATCCGCCAGAACATCTCCATCACGCAGCAGGAGGCGGTGAGGCGCATTTTAACCGACAAGGGTTTCCAGAATAGGGAACGATACGCCGAACTGCAGCAGCGTGTTCAAAGCCTCATGGGCAAGGCAAAATTGTTTTTATCCGCCTCAGACATTGAAATCGGCTCCGAAGATGCTCAGACTCGAGTGCTGCGCGGATTCCATGAACTGATCTCCCTCGCCTATCCAAACCTTCGCATGCTGCGGGGCATCGCCTACACTGAGAACGATATTTCCAAGCATCTCAGGCATTCTCAGGATGGGCTTTTCGGAAACGACGCAACGCCACTGGCCGAGTCGGAACAGGAAATCCTCGCGTTCATCCAGAGTAATAATCGAAATGGCGTGCGCACCACGCTTAAAAACCTGCTGGAGAAATTTGAGCGTAAACCCTATGGTTGGTACTACGCCGCGGTGCTTTGTACCTTGGCTAGCCTGTGCGCCCGCGGCAAGGTCGAGGTTCGTTGCGACGGCAACCTGCTGGATGAGGACGAGCTGGAACGAGCGTTTCGCAACACCCATGGCCACGGCAATGTGGTGCTGGAGCCGCAAGTCGATTTTTCAGCTTCCCAGGTCCGCGCCCTCAAGGAGTTCTTCGAAGATTTCTTCGACATTCCGCCGCTTTCCAGTGAGGCGAAGGCGCTGGGGAAAGAAACCGGAACCGCTCTTCAGGAGCTCATGCAAAAGCTCGTTCCCCTGGCGGCACAGGCATCCCAATACCCCTTCCTGAGAGCGCTTGCGCCAGTGCTGGACAAGCTCAAGGAGCTGATAGGAAAACCCTATTCCTGGTACCTGACCGAATTTTCCCGTCAGGAAGACGCTCTGCTCGATATGAAGGAAAGCATCATCGACCCAGTCCGCAAGTTTATGAGCGGACCGCAGAAAGGCATTTTCGACCATGCCCGCAAGTTCGTGCAAGCCCAGGAGCCCAACTTCGCCTATATAGATGGAGATGAAGCGGTCCAGGTGGTGGCCAGCTTGAACGATCCAGAATGTTTCAGAGGCAACCGCATGCAGCAGGTCAAGACACATATGGAGACGCTGCACCAGAAGCTCAGCACCCAGATCGAAGCCGAGATCATCAAAGCCAAGGAGACAGTCGAAGCCCTCAAAGGGCGCCTCTGCGGCATGACTGAATTTGGCGCATTGAACACCGAGCAGCGGGAACGTATCAACCGCCCCTTCGATGAACTGAATGAGGCAATCTCGCACCAGAAACTGATCGCCGTGATCCGCGATACCCTGCGCCGGTTTGAGGAGAACGGTTACCAGAGGCTGCTTTCCCAGATAGCATCCTTGGGACATCCAACCCAAACACCAGCACCTGCGCTGGAGCCGCTCATCGAGTATGTGCCCAGCCGCGCGGTGATGGTATCCTTTGACAAAGCATGGCTGGCCGATGAGACCGACGTGGATCGCTACCTGGAGTCCCTGCGCAAGGCGCTGCTGGATGAGATTCACAAGGGTAAAAGGATCCAGGTATAGGAACCAGGAATGGACACCAGGAACCAAGAGATAAGCGCATTGATTCAGCAAGGAGGGAGCCTCTCGATAGAATTCAAGAGTGATCTGAAGTGCTTGTCGGACCGGGAACTCGTGGCGGCTGTGGTGTCTATGGCGAATACCGAAGGTGGCGAAATCTTGCTTGGTGTGGAAGATGACGGTACGGTCACAGGCAGAGGCCGATCTTACACGCTAAGCGCTAAAATGTATCAAAAAGCGGGAAAGAAGGTGGAATACATCCGCCAAGCTGGATTCGCGCTAATCCAACAGGAACAGATGGTTCTCTCCTACATTGAGAAGCATGGAAGCATAAAACGAGGGGAGGTCATGGACCTTTGCCGTCTAGATAGGAATCAAGCCTACCGCTTGCTGAGCAGAATGAAAAAAACCGGACAAATCTCGCAAAAAGGTGATCATAAGGGTGCTGTCTATGAAAGGGCTTGAGCTTATATGCTCATATTTATGCTCAGTGAGCGTAAATATGCGCGCGAAGCATAAATTATGCGCTCGGCGCATAAAAGCGTGTAATGCTTGCCCCGTATCCATGCGTTGATCGAAGGATTCATATATGGAAACAACAAAATTAAAAAAATTCGCCCAGTTCGCTCGCCGCGAACTACTTAAACAGGTTTCCGCCAAGCTCAAACTTGTGATGACCGAGAGCAGCGCCGCCCGGCGTGAACGCCCCGAGGCGGTCAAGAAACTTGAAGAAGCGATTAAGAGTCACAGCAAAGAGCAGATTATTGAAAGGGTGGCCTATATTTGGTTCAACCGCTTCTGCGCTCTGCGTTTCATGGATGTGAATCGTTATAATCGGCTCAATATCGTCTCCCCCGCCAACCCGGGGCAGTTCCAACCCGAGATACTGGCGGAAGCCAAGATGGGGCACATAGACGAAGAGATCGTGAATGGTAAGGCCAGGCAATTAATCTTCGCCCTGCTTGAAGGTAAAGCGCCCAGCCGAGACCCGCAGGGTGAGGCGTACCGCCTGTTGGTGGTGGCTGTCTGCAACTATTGGAACAAGGCCATGCCGTTTCTGTTCCAGCGCATCAATGACTACACCGAATTGCTGATGCCGGACGATCTGCTCTCGGGCAACTCCATCCTCGCCTATACCCGTGAAGCGATGACGCCGGATATCTGCAATGATGTCGAGGTGATCGGTTGGCTCTACCAGTTCTACATCTCTGAGAAGAAGGACGAGGTGTTCGAGGGTCTGAAGAAGAATAAG
Source organism: Spirochaetota bacterium (assembly GCA_008080685.1). Taxonomy (GTDB): domain Bacteria; phylum Spirochaetota; class Spirochaetia; order Treponematales; family Rectinemataceae; genus VKGY01. The sequence goes on along the minus strand of VKGY01000101.1, from coordinate 14,778 downwards.
AAAATAACACCCGAGAACATCCCAGCCGCAACCCAGCTCTTCACCCCGCACTGGATCGTCCGCTACTTGGTGGAAAACTCCCTCGGCCGCCTCTGGCTGCTCAATCGTCCTGGATCGAAGCTGGCCTCGAAGATGGACTATTACATCAAGCCCGAACAGGCTGAGGCGGAATCAGCAAGCCGGAAGATATCAAGATCTGCGACCCGGCCTGCGGCTCCGGTCACATGCTCACCTATGCCTTCGACCTGCTCTACGCCATCTATGAGGAGGAAGGCTATGAGCCTGCGGAGATTCCGGAAAAAATCCTCACGAATAACCTCTATGGTATCGAGATCGACGAACGCGCAGGGGAGCTGGCCGCTTTCGCCCTGACCATGAAGGCTCGCGCCAAGCAGCGCCGCTTCTTCAACAAGGGCATCAATCCGAACATTTGCGTGCTGGAAAATCTCCATTTCGACGAGGTTGAGCTGAAGAACTACATGGACTATGTCGGCCGCGACTTGTTCACAATGCCCTTGCAAGCCACCCTACGCCAGTTCGAAGAAGCCGACAACTTCGGCTCCCTTATCCGCCCTGAAGTCACCGACGTGGACGGTATGCTCAGATTTCTGGAATCAAAGAACGTTTCCGGGCAGTTATTCATCAGCACGACCCATCAGAAAGTGCTGCAAGCGCTTCGGCAAGCCGATTACCTGAGCCCCAAATACCATGTGGTGATTGCCAATCCGCCGTATATGGGCGGTAAGGGGATGAATGGTCGTTTAAGCGTTTGGGCAAAAGACAATTATCCAAACAACAAGTCCGACCTCTATTCAATGTTTATTGAGAGAAATCTGTCGATGATCCAACTGGGCGGTCAAGCTGGATTCATGACACCATTTACGTGGATGTTTTTAACATCTTATGAGAGTCTGCGTTCAATATTACTACACAACCATGCGATTACAGGCTTAGTTCGTCCAGAGTACCATTCGTTCTTCGAGTCAGCATACGTCCCAATATGTGGCTTTACGGTTTTCAATCGAAAAGCACCAAATCTGGTTGGGGCATTGGTTGACTTAAGCGAATTCTATGGGGCAGATGTTCAGCCTGTGAAACTTCTAGAGGCGATAAATGATCACACTTGCGGCTGGTTTTACACAGCCAGCTCCAACGATTTCTTAAAGATCCCTGGTAACCCGATAGCGTATTGGATTTCGGAAAAGGCTAGGGACTTGTTCGAAGAGTGCCTTCCTCTTGGGCAGATGGCAAATGCCAAACAAGGTCTGATAACTGGAGATAATGAGCAGTTTCTTCGCTTTTGGAATGAGATTGCGCTGGAGGATATAAGTTTTGGTTGCAATTCAAGAAACGAGGCCAGTGAATCCGGAAAAAGATGGTTCCCGCACCATAAAGGCGGTGCTTTCAGAAAATGGTATGGGAATCATGAGTACGTAGTTGATTGGGAAAACGATGGGAACCGAATTAGAAACTTTTTCGATGACAAC
>VKGY01000101.1:8601-13277 GCA_008080685.1 Spirochaetota bacterium | reverse complement strand
ACAACGGAAAGCTGAGATCAAGACCACAGAATCTTGAATTCTATTTTAAGCCAGCAGTCACTTGGACATCTTTAACTGTTGCATCGTTTAATGGCCGATTATCTCGTGGTGGTTTTATTTATGACGCCAAAGGGCCGATGGTTGCACCCTGTGATTCCAAATATCTTATGGCTCTTGCTGGGTTATTGAATTGTAACGTCAGCAACTACCTTCTGAAGTTACTTGCTCCCACAATGGATTACAACCAGGGGCCAGTATCGAAATTGCCTTGGCCAAACGGAATTGACCTTAGAATCAATGCCATTAATCACGATGTCAACTTATTGGTAACCAGAACACAAATAGACTGGGATGCATATGAAACCTCCTGGGACTTCACATGCCTCCAGCTCCTGGATCCCGACTACCTCCAATCATTCCTAAAGGCCACCTACCAGAAGCTCCGAACTCACTGGCAGGAGGTGACCCTGGAGATGCAGCGGCTGGAGGAAGAGAACAATCGCATCTTCATCGACGCCTACGGCCTGCAGGATGAGCTGAAGCCTGATGTGCCGCTGAACGAAATCACCTTGACCTGCAACCCGCACTATCGCTATGGCAATGACAAGAGCGAGGAAGAGCTGGAGGCGCTGTTGCTGGCCGACACCATGCGCGAGCTGGTTTCCTATGCCGTGGGTTGCATGTTTGGCCGTTATGCGCTGGATAAGCCGGGGTTGATCCTAGCCAATCAGGGCGAGACCTTCGAGGACTACCTGAAGCAGATTCCGGAGCCAAGCTTCCCGGCTGATAAGGACAATGTCATCCCCATGCTAGACGGAGACTGGTTTGCCGATGACATTGCCGAGCGCTTCCGCAAGTTCCTGCGCGTGGCCTTTGGAGAGGAGCATTATGAGGAAAACCTTCGTTTCGTAGAGCAGTGGCTGAACATAAAGGGTAAGCGCAACTACACTATCCGCGATTATTTCCTGGGCGAGTTCTATACCGACCACGTGAAGCGCTACAAGAAACGCCCCATCTACTGGCTCTTCTCGAGCTCCAAGGGCAGCTTCAACGCGCTTATCTACATGCATCGCTACCGCCCGGATACGGTCAGCGTGGTGCTTAACGATTACCTGCGCGAATTCCGCACAAAGCTCACCTCGCACAAAAACAATCTTGAGGCGGTCAGCATAAGCGCCGGCAGCAGCCAAGGCGAGAAGACCAAGGCCCTGAAGGAGATTGAGAAGATCACCAGGATGATAGCCGAGGTGAAAGAGTACGAGGATGAAGCATTGTACCCGCTTGCAACTAGGCAGTTGGAGATCGACCTTGACGACGGTGTTAGGGTTAACTACCCCAAATTCGGCGCGGCCTTGAAGAAGTTTTCCGGTCTGGATTCCAAAGAGGAGGAGTGATGGCTGGCGAATCAAAGCAAGCGGAGACCTTGGGGCTGGCCTTGACGGATTATTTCCAGCTCTTGTCAGCTGTGAAAGAGCGGGTTCGATCGGCTCAGTACGCCGCCCTCAAGGCAGTGAATACTGAGTTGGTAGGTTTGTACTGGGACATTGGGCGAATGATCGTGGAGCGTCAGGCTGATTCGGAACACGGCGCAGCCATTGCCGAACGATTGGCGGAAGATCTTCGGAGAGAATTTCCGGGCATCAGCGGGTTTTCCCGACGCAACATCTTCTACATGAGGGAATTTTACCTTCTTTACCGGAGCGATGAACGAGTGCAACCAATGGTTGCACAAATCGGTTGGACCCATAACCTGGCGATCCTGCAACGATGCAAGGATACACTGGAACGAGAGTTTTATGTTCGTATGACCCGCAAATTCGGCTGGTCAAAAAATGTACTCATCCACCAGATCGAAAACCAGAGCTACGAAAAATCACTGCTCGGTGTCGGCCAGACAAATTTCGATCAGGTGTTGACGCCCCAACTGCACGCCCAAGCAAAGCTGGCGGTGAAAGACGAATACATGTTTGATTTTCTGGAACTGGGCGATGCGCACAGCGAACGCGAACTGGAACGGGCCTTGATTGCCAGAATTGAGGATTTCTTGCGATCCATGGGGGGCATTTTTGCCTTTTTGGGTAGTCAGTATCGGTTGGAAGTGGATGGCCAGGAACATTTTATCGATTTGCTTCTCTTTCATCGCCGTCTGCGTTGCTTAGTAGCCATTGAACTCAAGGTGGGAACCTTCCAGCCTGAACATGTCGGAAAGATGCAGTTCTATTTGACAGTCCTGGATCGGCATCAACGTCAGGAAGATGAGAACCCTTCCATTGGCATCATTCTGTGCAAGGAAAAAAGCCGGATTATTGTTGAGTATGCCTTGCGCGATGCCAAAAAACCGATTGGTGTGGCGACCTATGAAATCACCAAGACCCTGCCGAAAGAACTGAAAGGCCAATTGCCGCCACCAGAGGACATTGCCGCCCTGCTGGAAGGGATTGATCCATGAGCGACTGCATTGCCCAAGCCTTGACAAAACTTTTTGACCGGCATCGGATCGTATTCTGGTACGATGTCAAGCAGGAATTGCGCGACGAATTCGAGGCCCTTCAGCTTCCCGACGTTGAGAAGCTCGAGCTTTCGAACAATGAGTTCGGCATAAAATATAGACTGCTGCGTGAGCAACCGGAACAGAAATTCCTGCTCTATCGCGAAGGACCTGAGCCCGCGGATTTGGACAATTGGCTGCTGGATGTTCAGCTGGCCCATGGAGAGTTCCGCACCGATCAGGTGGCCATCTGGTTGTCAGAACTTGAGCTAGGCCTGGAGTTCACAGAGATGGTGCAGGTCCATGTGGAGTTCTTCCAGGCGACAAAGCGCAAGGACGCCCTCAAGAAGCTGCTCAAGTCCGATGACACCGCCGGACAAATCCGCATGAAAATGCTGGCGGTTTGCGCGGGAAGTGAGCCGCGCACGGATTCGGTGATGGAAAACCTGTTGCAGGAGCTGGCCGACGATCGGGATGATAAGATCAAATTGATCGGCCGATGCAACCTGGACGGTTTCCTCTGGGTACAGTTGGCCCGTTGGTATGGATATGCGTCCAATGAGCCAGGCATACGCGACTTCTGCATCGAGCTGTTCAAATCCTGCTACGCCATGGGCACCGGAGGTCAGGTGAAACTTACCGGCGATGCCCTGGTGTTTCTCAAACGCTGGAAAGACAGCCGTCAATTTGAGGACGGCTTCGAGACCCTCTCAAGAGATTGCGCTGAGGTCTTGGGCATTGAGCACGACCTGGCTAAACGGGATTTCCGCGAGCTGATCGAGTTGGATTACTTCCGCCTCATAGACCAGAGGATCATAAGCGAACTGGTGCGGTCGGTGGCGGCACGCACAGTCTCAAGCGGCGATGTGGCGATCTGGGTACGTCAGCGAAGGCAATGCCACTGGTATCAGGAGTACAGGCATCTGTACGAGGCGGTCGATTATGCCGCCCAGTTCATACATATACTGGGCGAAGCCAAGCTCACCATGGACAGCTTGGCCGAAGGCGTGCAACGCTACAGTAGTTTCTGGTATCAGCTGGATCAGCTTTACCGCAAGTTCACCTACCATGTGCGCATGTCAGGCCAGACCTCCCTCATGGCCACCATGGCCGATCAAATTGAAAACCTTTATTCCACCAACTATCTCATGAAGCTTGGCGATCGTTTCCAGACCTTTGTGGATGGGGCATCCAAGTGGGACGCATCGCCTGTGCCTTTGCAGAAAACCTTTTATGAACGCTGGGTGAACCCATATAACAAGGTTTGCGTGATCATTTCGGATGCCCTTCGCTACGAGATCGGCGAAGAGCTTTTGAGCCTGATCCGCCAGGAGGACCGGTACAGCGCCGAATTGGAACCGACCCTTTCGATGGTGCCCAGCTATACCCAGCTTGGCATGGGGGCGCTTTTACCCAATACAACGCTGGAGATTGCCAACAACGAAACCGGCACTGTGCTGGTGAATGGCCAAAGCTCCCAGGGAACTGCCAACCGAATCAAGATACTCGGCCAAGCTACCAATCGATCTGCCACCGCCTGCAAGGCCGAGGAGTTGATGGCCATGAAGGGAGACGATTGCCGGGTCCTGGTGCGCGACCATGACGTAATCTATGTCTACCACAACAGAATCGACGCCACGGGCGACAAGCGGGAATCCGAGGATCGGGTTTTCGAGGCGGTGGAAGAAACCCTGCAGGAGCTGATTCGTCTTATCAAGAAACTGACGGGAGCGAACGCCAACAACCTGCTTATAACCTCGGACCATGGTTTCATCTACCAAAACCGACCGATCGAAGAGAGCGACTTTTCGGGGATTGAGGCCGAAGGAAGCCAAATATATTACAGGGACCGACGCTTCGTACTCGGGAAGGGCCTTGTCAGGGCATCAGGGCTGCATACCTTCACTTCAGCGCAACTTGGCCTAGCTGGTGAGGTGGAGGTGCAGATTCCCAAGTCGATCAACCGTCTTCGTTTGAAGGGCTCCGGCAGTCGTTTTGTCCACGGCGGCGCGTCTTTGCAGGAAGTGGTTGTCCCGGTACTCAAGATCAATAAAAAGCGCCAGAGCGATATCACCGCCGTGGAAGTTGAAATCTTGAGGGGAGCGAGCTCGATGATCACTTCTGGGCAGGTGGCAGTGACCCTCTACCAGGCTGGACCCGTGACGGACAAGATACAGCCACGCGTAGT
>VKGY01000101.1:0-8546 GCA_008080685.1 Spirochaetota bacterium | reverse complement strand
GCGACCTGATCTCCGATTGCCACGACATGACCTTTGACCTAACCTCGGACAATCCCCGGGAGAGGGAGCTGCAGGTGCGTTTTGTGCTCACCCTCAAGGCGGACGAAGCCAATGGACGGGAAGTTGTTCTTCGGCTGGAGGAAAAGCACTCAGGGACCTCTCATTACAAGGAATACAAGTCCCTTAGGTACTTGATGCGGCGCTCATTCACCAGCGACTTCGATTTTTAAAAGGACGGGTGACCGATGAAGGAACTTGACCATAAAATCAACACACACTTCCCGGGACTCGTTGTCCGCAAGGATCTCGTCAAGACGGTCAAGGGCAACGCCATCGTTCCCTCCTACGTGCTGGAGTACCTCCTGGGCCAGTATTGCGCCACAAGCGACGAACCAACCATTCAGACAGGCATCGAGACGGTCAAGGAGATACTTGCCAAGCATTTTGTGCATAGGAATGAAGCTGGATTAGTTCGATCGAACATCAAGGAAAAGGGGCGCTACAAGGTCATTGATAAGATCAGCGTTGACCTGAACGATAAAAAGGATGTCTACGAGGCGCAGTTCTCCAATCTGGGTATCAAAGAGGTTCTTGTTGATTCCACAACGGTGAAAAAACATCCCAAGCTTCTTGTGGGGGGAGTGTGGTGCATCGCCGACCTGGAATACGGGTTCTCTGATGATAAGGGCGTAAGCCCCTGGATTCTGTCTACCCTCAAGCCTATACAACTGTCTCATTTCGATTTCGAAGGCTATGTTGAGGCCCGTAGGCAATTCACTACCGACGAATGGATAGACGTGCTGGTGCAAAGCATCGGCTTCAACCCGGAGATGTTCGGTAAACGCAGCAAGCTGACACAGTTGGTACGACTGATACCGTATTGCGAACGTAACTACAACCTTATCGAACTTGGTCCCAAGGGGACGGGCAAATCACACATCTACTCGGAGTTTTCTCCTCATGGCATTTTAATCTCCGGCGGAGAGGTCACGGTTCCCAAGCTCTTTGTGAACAACGCCTCAGGGAAGATCGGCCTGGTGGGCTACTGGGATTGCGTGGCATTCGACGAGTTTGCGGGAAGGCAAAAGCGCGTGGACAAGGCCTTAGTCGACATCATGAAAAATTACATGGCCAACAAGTCCTTCTCGCGAGGCGTCGAGACGCTGGGCGCCGAGGCTTCTATGGTGTTCGTGGGCAACACCCAGCATACCGTCCCTTACATGCTCAAACACTCCAATCTTTTCTGCGAGTTGCCCGAGAAATTCTACGACTCGGCGTTTCTTGACCGCATCCATTTCTACATTCCCGGTTGGGAAGTCGACATCATTCGGGGTGAAATGTTCTCCGACGGTTATGGATTTGTGGTGGACTACCTGGCCGAGATCCTCCGCTTCCTACGCAATCACGATTACTCGGATCGCTACAAAGAGCACTTCTCCCTCTCCCCCGACATCTCCACGCGGGATCGGGATGGCATCAACAAGACCTTCTCCGGCTTGATGAAGATCCTCTTCCCCCATGGTGAATCCACCAAGGAAGAGGTCGAGGAACTGCTCCGCTTCGCGATTGAAGGCCGAAAGCGCGTCAAGGACCAACTGATGCGCATCGACTCCACTTATGGTACCGTTCGTTTCACCTACCAGGGCATGGATGGCAAACCCAAGCCAGTACCCACGCTGGAGGAAGACGAATACCCCAGCTACTATAAAAAGACTGTCGCCGAGGTTGAGGGCGGGACTACCTTTGAAGCTGTGCAGCCAGGCATGCCACAGCCTCCTTTCGAACCACAGATACCGCCCGAGCCTATCCTCAAGGAAAAGCATCTCACCTTCCAGGAGAACCAGAAGGGTCTCTCCTTTGATACCCTTCTGGGCCTTTATCTTAAAGGAGCAACCGAGATAACAGTCACAGATCCATACATCCGGCTGTTCTTCCAGGTTCGTAACTTCATGGAATTTTTAGAGACCGTCGTAAAGCACAAGACTCCGGAAGAGGAGATTTCCGTACATCTGGTGACCACGGAAGACGAGTTCAAAGACGAACAGCAGAAAGAGCACTTCGAGAAAATCAAGGACTCCGCGAGCGCTGTGGGAGTCAATTTCACCTGGGAGTTCGACAGCTCCGGTACCCTTCATGCCCGCCACATCGTTACCGACCACGGCTGGAAAATATCCCTTGATCGTGGTCTCGATATCTTTCAGCACTACGAAATGAACGACGCGTTCACCTTCGCCAATCGTCTCCAGCAATTTCGCCCGTGCAAGGCATTCGAGGTGACCTTCATCAAACACAAGCGGGAAGCCGAGGGGGAATAGCAGGAGCAAGATATCGGCCTCCCCGTCCGCCGCCAGCGATGCAGGCGGCGGCTAGAATCAAGGCAGGAGAAGCTCCTGATGTGACCACAGCCCCTTCCACGCCAAGCTTCTCGGCGATCTTGCGCCCGCTGCTTTCAAGCAGGCGGTCCAGGTCGACAAACTCTGCGCTCGCCTCGGCCATGGCCTTCGCGGCCTCAGGCCTGACTCGGCATCCTCCGAACATTGTCAGCGTTCCCGAGGCGTTCAACACTCCTGGAAGCCCGTACCGGGCGTAGAAACCATCAATACATATCCGGAGGGTTTCCTTGACAAATCATTCTTTAGGGTAGGAATATGGGTAAGGAGGCTAGTATGGAACCTGCCTATCTGTTCAAGGGTGCCGAGAACCTACCTACTCCCGCTCTAGTATTTTTTGAAGAACTCATCCGTGGAAATATCAAGGAAGCGATCCGCATTGCCGGAGGCCCTGAGCGGCTTCGACCCCATGTGAAGACGCACAAAACCCAGGAAATTTCAGCCTTGGCAGTCATGATGGGTATAAACAAGTTCAAATGCGCCACCGTTTCCGAGGCCCAGATGCTCACCTCCGCACAGGCCGCCGACGTGCTTCTTTCCTATCCCCTATTCGGACGCAATGCCAACCGATACGCCGCCTTGGCGGCGGCGCATCCCGGGACAAAATATTCCACCATCGTAGACTCGCCGGAGGGACTTGCGGAAATTGCCCGGGCAGCGAAGGAAGGGGGAGCGAAAATCGGCGTTTTCCTCGACCTGGACATCGGCCAGCATAGGACGGGGATAAGTCCCGGGCAAAAGGCGGTGAACCTCTATGCATCGATCGAATCCCATGTGGGTCTTTATGCCGCGGGGCTTCACTGCTACGATGGCCACAATCATCAAGCCTTGCCGGAGGAAAGAAAAAAGGCTGCGCTGGGCTGCTACGCGATCATGGATTCCGTGCGCTCCTCCCTACTCGCCCTTGGGCTTGCCGTGCCGGAGGTAGTCATGGGGGGTACTCCCACCTTCTCCTTTTACGCGGAAATGAAAGGCGTCAACCTGTCTCCAGGAACGGTGTTCCTCCAGGATTATTCGTATTCTGCAAGGTTTCCGGACATGAAGTTCAAACCCGCGGCACTTATCGTAACCCGGGTGGTAAGCCGATCCGAAGAAAGGACCGAATTCTGCATAGACCTGGGTTACAAGGGAATATCCGCCGACACTAAGGGGCTGCGGGGATTATTGCTTGAAATGCCGGAGGCTGAGCCGGTATTGCAAAACGAAGAGCACTGGGTGTTCAGGTCGCCCTCCGGATCGCTGCCCCCCCTGGGGTCGGTGGTCCATGTGATGCCAACCCATATCTGCCCCACGGTTGCGCTGTATGAAAGGGCTTATGTCGTAAGCGCCGCAGGAATAGTCGCCAAGGAGTGGAAAATCGCCGCCCGGGACAGGGTGGCGGAATTTTTTGGTAATCTGTAAAAGGAGAGCTATGTGGATATCTATGCACGGTTGAAGGAACTTGGCTACGAACTGCCCGCGCCGCCGCCTCGGGGCGGACTCTATGTGCCGGTCAAACAGGTCGGTTCCATGGCGTATGTATCGGGCCAGGGACCCACGGAAAACGGAAAGCCTCTTTTTGTGGGCAAGGTTGGCAGGGAAATCAACATCGAGCAGGGACAGGCGGCGGCGCGGAGATGCGTGCTGAACGGCTTAGCTTCGCTTCACGCTCATCTCGGGGATTTGAATAAAATCAAGGGTGTGGTGAAGTTGTTGGGATTGGTCGCCTCCGCTCCCGGCTTCAACAGCCAGCCTCAGGTGGTAAACGGAGGTTCTCAGCTGCTCTTAGACTTGTTTGGCGATGAAGGCTGGCACGCCCGTTCCGCCATGGGCACCAACGAGCTTCCAGGCGACATTCCCGTGGAGATCGAGTTTATATTCGAACTGAAATAAACAAGATCCCCTGCGGTAGCCGGCGACCAGTCAGCTGCCCGCTGGATCGCTGCGGACTTCCAGGTGGATCACGTCGATGAACTTTTCCAGCTGCTTCTCCACCTTTTCCAGTGCGTTGTGCGCTCCGGAGACCACCAAGGTTATGCGATTTTCAGTGTCCTCCGCGGTGGCGCTGGTGGTGAGGCTCATCAAGCGATAGCCACGGCCGTCGAAAAGCCGAGCTATGCGGGAAAGGACGCCTTCGTGGTTTTCCACAAGCAACGATACGGTATGGGTCATTGGATCCTCCTTGTCAAACTGAAACGCCCCTTTCCGGGGGGAACTATCGGCCATACGTTGGCTTCGCGGGATATTCTGCAATCGATGACCGCAGGACGGCCCGACTCTCGGGCGGCCAAGGCGGCGTCCCGGAGTTGTGCCAGGGTTTCGGTCTTGAACCCGAGGGCGCCGTAAGCCTTGGCTATGCCGGCGAAATCGGGCATGTAGGGTGGGCAGTGTTCCCCCGGGGTGTTGCAGCCCCTGGGACAGCTTGCCTGGGCTTGGCTGCACGTGGATGAATACCGCCGCTTGTAGAAGAGCTCCTGCCACTGGCGCACCATGCCCAGGTAGCCGTTGTTGAGGACAAGGACCACCACCGGCAGGCCTTCCTGCACGCAGGTGGCCAATTCCTGGATGTTCATCTGGAAGGATCCATCTCCCGCCACCACCACCACCGGCTTGTCAGGATTCGCAGCCTGGGCTCCCATCCCAGCGGGGAATCCATAGCCCATGGTGCCCAATCCGCCTGAGGTCAGCCAATGCCGAGGCGTGGAGAAGAGGATCTCCTGGGCAGCCCACATCTGGTTCTGCCCCACCTCCGTGGCGACCACCGAATCGGGAAAAACGTCGCGCATTGTTGCAAGGACCTCGCGGGGGCTGGGAAGTCCTTGCGGATCCTTTACCTCTCGTGATGCAAAAGACTTCTCGAGCTTCTTGTATTCCTCGATTTCCGCAAGCCACGGCCCCAGCCTTCCGGCTGCGGGCAGAAGCGGCAGGAGATCATCCAGCACGGTCCGCAAATCCCCCAGGACCGGGATATCCACCTCAAGATTTCTTCCAATGGAAGAAGGGTCGATGTCCGCATGGGCTATTTTTGCCCGAGGAGCGAATCGCGCAACGTCGCCCGTGGCTCGGTCGTCGAAACGCACTCCCAAGCCTACAAGGAGGTCGCAGGAGGAGAGGGCTTTGTTGGCGGTGATGGATCCATGCATTCCCAGCATCCCCAGGTTGAGGGGATTCTGGGTGTCCACTACGCCGATGCCCATCAAGGAGGTCACCGCTGGGGCGCCTGTGGCGCCCATGAGCTTGCGGAAGGCTTCCGCCGCGTTGGCGATGACAAGGCCCCCGCCCAAGAAAAAGAGGGGTCTTTCCGCTTTCGCCAGGGCATCTGCCAGGGTCCGCAAATCCTCGGGGTCGGCGCGGCCTACCGGCTTGTAGCCCTTGATCGCGACCGACTCGGGATAGACATCCTCACGGACTTCGTTCTGCACATCCTTAGGAACATCCACCACGATGGGGCCGGGACGACCGCTGGCGGCGAGGAAGAAGGATTTCCTCAAGACTTCCGCGAGGTTTTCGCGCTTGGTCACAAGATAGTTGTGCTTGGTCACCGGCTGGGTTATCCCGACCGTATCGGCTTCCTGGAAGGCATCATTGCCGATCATGGCGGTGCTGACTTGGCCGGTTATACAGACCAGGGGCACGGAATCGAAACGGGCGGTGGCGAGGCCGGTGACAGTGTTGGTAGCCCCGGGGCCTGAAGTGGCGATGCAGACGCCCACTTTTCCCGTAACCCTTGCGTAGCCGTCAGCGGCGTGCACCGCGGCTTGCTCATGCCGGGTGAGGACGACTCTGATGTCCCTAGCGTCATAGAGGGCGTCGAATATGGGAATGACCGCGCCGCCGGGATAGCCGAAGACGGTATCCACCTTCTCCAGCCTAAGGGCTTCGACGATCATCTGCGCTCCCGTTCTCTCCACCTTGCAGCTCCTTTTTTCACCTCAGCTCAACCCGTGGGATCCTCGCCTATGGCGGTCCCATGAGTTGAATAAAAAAAGGCCGTCCTTCCCGAAGGAAGAACGGCCTATTCGTCGCCTTGCGACCGGCAGTCTATTCTTCCCTCTTCTCCCCGGGGGGGATAATAATAATGGAGGAAATAATAATGGTGCCGATGCGGGCTCTGGTTGCCATAGTAGGAGAGTAAATTACATTTCCCCGGGAGTTGTCAAGGGCGGAATTTAAAAACGCTATCTTTCGCTTGGGATCGGGATTGACAAGGAAGATCGACTCGTTTACTACTCAGAGAATCATGAAGCGAAACCTGGGAATCGGTGTCATTATCATTTCCTCGATTATTATCCCCGAGAGGGGGGCGAAGGAAGTGTAGACAACCGCCTAGGCGGGCGTCGTACGGCGAATAAGAGGCCGTCCTTCCTTCGGGAAGGACGGCCTCTTCGTTTATCCGGACTGGGAACGCAAAGAAATTGGAAAATGGAGGATGGAAATGAGGAACAGTTTTGAATCAAAGGTGTTCAAGAGCGAAACCGTGTGGCTGGGCCCCCACGAGGAGATGGTGGTGCGGGGAGGCAGGAACTTGTTTCCCCTCCTGCCCAAGGCCTTCGAGGGAGTGAAGCAGATTGGTGTCCTGGGCTGGGGCAGCCAGGGACCGGCCCAGGCCCAGAACCTTAGGGATTCGCTCCAGGGCACGGCGGTGAAGGTGAAGGTGGGCTTGCGCCCCGCGTCCCCCTCATGGAAGGCAGCCCAAGCTGTGGGTTTCACCGAGGAAAACGGGACCTTGGGAGACATGATTGCCGTGGCGCGGGAATCGGACCTGGTCCTTCTCCTCATCTCCGACGCCGCCCAGGCTGAGCTCTATCACGAGGTCTTCAAGGCCCTCAAGCCCGGCGCCACCTTGGGACTTTCCCATGGATTTCTCCTCGGCGTGCTGAAAATCAACGGCGACAGCTTCCCCAAGAACATAAACGTGATCGGCGTGTGCCCCAAGGGCATGGGACCTTCGGTCCGAAAGCTCTACGAGCAGGGCAAGTCGGTGAACGGCGCGGGCATCAACACCAGCTTCGCGGTTGAGCAGGATGTGAACGGCAAGGCCACGGACTACGCCATAGCCTGGTCCATCGGCTTGGGAGCGCCCTTTACCTTCAAGACCACCCTGGAGCAGGAATACAAGTCCGACATCTTCGGCGAGCGGGCGGTCTTGCTGGGCGGCGTCCACGCCATCGTGGAATTCCTTTTCCGCCATTACCAGAACCTTGGCGCCAGCCCCGAGGAAGCCTTCGTCCGCTCCACCGAGAGCCTCACTGGCCCCATATCCCGGACCTTGAGCCGGAAAGGTCTCATGGGGGTCTACGAATCCCTGGACGAGGCGGGCAAGAAGGTCTTCCGCCAGGCTTACGGAGCAGCCTACTGGCCGAGCTATGAGGTCCACTACGAGATCTACCAGGAAGTTTCCTCGGGCAACGAAATCAGGTCTGTCCTCCTGGCAGCGGATAGGATGAAGAAGATTCCCATGGGCAAGATCGACGAGAGCTTCATGTGGAAGGTTGGCGAGAAGGTGAGGGCGGCCCGGGGTTCGACGCCCGCGGCCCTTGATCCCTTCACCGCGGGAGTCTATGTGGCGGCCATGGTGGCCCAGGTTGACCTTTTGGCGGAGATGGGCCACGCCTACTCGGAGATCGTGAACGAGTCGGTGATCGAGGCTGTGGATTCCCTCAATCCATTCATGCATTTCAAGGGGGTCTCGTTCATGGTGGACAATTGTTCCATAACCGCCCGGCTTGGAAGCCGCAAGTGGGCCCCCCGCTACGATTACCTGTATATGCAACAGGCCGCTCCGGTCTGGGCAGCGGGCAAAGGCGAGGACGAGGGGCTGTGGAACAAGTTCATGGCCCACCCGGTCCACAAGGCCCTCGCAACCGCTTCCTCCATGCGGCCCAGCGTGGACATCGCCGTAGGGGGATGATAGCCTGGTTCTGAGGCCAGTGCTTCGCCTCTCTTCCCGCATCCGCTCCGCACCCATCTTGTAAATTCTGTTTATCCTGGTATTCTGTCGATACAAAAGACAGGTAACAGGATTTCCTGGATGGGCCGAGGCGATATCGTAGAGCAAGGGATCCATGGGGAATTGGTGAAAAAAGGCGGATTTTACGCCGACCTGAATAAGAGTCAGTTTGAAAGGCAGGACTGAAGCTCCGTGCGACCTCTTCTTGAACATCGACCTCTGGCATC
>VKGY01000100.1:10604-16257 GCA_008080685.1 Spirochaetota bacterium | reverse complement strand
GGCGCCCGGGTGGATGCGAAGATCCAAGCCGAGGATGTCATCGTGGCCGGCATGGTCCATGGTTCCATCGTGGCGAAGCGAAGTCTGAAGCTTTGCTCCACCGCCCGGGTGAGGGGCGACATGATGGCGGGGAAATTCCACATGGAAGACGGGGCGAGGCTATGGGGCAGGGTGGACAGATATGGTATCATACCGCAAGGAGACAGCAATTAATGTCCGATTCCAGGCAAAAAGATAGATCGATAGAAGATATAGAGGGTTTGGATGATGTCGAGGTTCTCGGCGGAGCGAAGGGGAGAAGGGAGGGCAGGCCGTCAAAGCCCATCCGCAACAGCGATGAGCTTCCCGACCAATTGTACCGCCTCAAGACCCTCCATTCATTTGAAACATTTTTTGGTTTCTACATTCCGTCGGGATCCGAATGGCCCCACTTCCGCACCATGGAGGAGCTCAACGCCCTTCTGGAAGGCCCGGTCGCCGACCACAGCGCCACGGCGGTTGATGTCGAGCAACCTGAAGAGGCGGTGGCCGAACCTGCCCCCCTCGCGGAGGAAAAGCGCATCCCCCGCAAAGCCCTGGTTGTTTCTCCCACCAAGTACGGCAAGGATGTGGTGGAGGTCCAAGGCTTGGTCAAGGATACGAGGCTGGTGAACCTCGACGAAGTGGTCTGCATCGAGAGGCCCGCTTGCATCGATGACTTGAGGAAACTCAAGGAAAACGAGGACAAGGAAACACAAGCCTTCGAACTCTGCCGGGACAAAATCTGGGCGCGGAACCTTCCCATGAAACTTGTGGCCGCCCACTATCTCATCGATGAGCCTAAAATCCTCTTTTATTTCTCCGCCGAATCCAGGGTGGACTTCAGGGAATTGGTAAAGGACCTGGTCTCGGTTTTCAAGACTCGGATAGAATTGCGGCAAATCGGTGTCCGGGACGAATCCCGCGTGACCGGAGGCTGCGGAGTCTGCGGCCGGGTGCTCTGCTGCCACGGCATCTCGGATAGGCTCAATCCCGTGTCCATCAAAATGGCCAAGGACCAAAACCTTTCCCTAAACTCTCTCAAGATCTCCGGACCCTGCGGCAGGCTTCTCTGCTGCCTGAGCTACGAATACCAATTCTACCGGGATGCCCGTAGGGAACTCCCCCAGGAAGGAGCCAAGTTCCTCTACGATGGGGTGTTCTTCAAGGTGGTGGAGGTGAATGCCCTCTCCGGCACCGTTAAGACTGCCGGAGAGGACGGACGGGTCCTGGACATGAAGGCCGAGCGTTTCAAGGCCCAGGCTATCAGGATTATCCCCACTATATCGATGGCTAGGCGCGACAAGGCGAAGCGTTTCCCCAAGGCTGACATCTCGAAAAGCAGCATGGGAATCTTTGTAGTCGACCAGGCGCCGATGAAAATGAGGATGTTGGAAAAAGAAGCGCCTTTTTTCATGAGGACGGCGGCCACGGGAAAGGCTCCGTAGAGGGGCCCTGCGGCGAAGGATCCCAGGAGGAAGGCCAACACCACACCCTTGGGGCCCGAGCCGCAGCCCATATAGCGGATCATCTTTTCCCGAGGAACCCACACGTCCATAAGACCCAGAAGGATGAAGATGGGGGGAATCACCAGGAGCATGGTCTTTGCCTGGTATACAATCATGGAGAGAGATTTTTCCCTGTAGGACGGCAGGATGAGGACAAAGGCCAGGAAGGCCGCGCCGGCGATCAAAACGCCCAGGTACCGTCGATTTCCCTTCATAAGCCCACCACCCAGCCCACGAACAGGGCCGCAAGCAATGAAAAACCGAAGGCCAGGGCGTTCCGCAAGAGGGCGGCCTTCCTGCCGAAGAATTTGGTTTCCATGGGAAGGGTCACCACCCCCACCATCATGAGGCTGGAGACAAAGGCCGCGATCTGGGTGGCTCCTGCTCCCCCCTCGAGGAGGGCCGCCGCGGCGGGGAAGGCCACAAACCCCGGAATGAGGGTGATTGCTCCGACGAGGGAAGCGATGAGGATGCCTAAGGCCCCGCTTTCCCCGCCGAGGAAGCGGGAGACCGTGGCGGTGTCGAGGACGGAAAGGGTGACCGCCACCAGGACCAGGACCACCAGGAATTGGGGGAGAATGCCCTCGAAGGCCTTGAAGGCCTTTTTCAGCGCCATCTTGGTCTTTTCCTTGTTTTTGAGGAAGGAAATCCCCAGGCCGACCCCGGCGATTAGGTACAAAAATATTGTGTCCAATTTACTCTCCCTTTTCGGTGATGAATTCTAGCACCTTCTCCCTGATGGCGTCCCTTACAACACGGACCTTGGCCATGATTTCTTCATCCGTCCCTGTAAATTTGGATGGATCGTCGAAAGGCCAATGGCGGCGCTCAACCTTGCCGGGGAAAATGGGGCAGCGCTCCGCGGCTTCCTTGGAGCACACGGTCACGACGCAATCGAAGCTCCGGCCTTCCTTGAAGATGCCGAAGACATCGCGGGTGGGCTTTCCTGCGATGTCGATGCCGTCCTCGGCCAGGGCCCTGACCACGAAGGGGTTGAGGACGCCGGGTTCAAGGCCGGCGCTTTCCGCCTTGAACCGGGCCAGGCCATATTTTTTTAGGTAGGCCTCGGCCATCTGGCTACGCGCCGAATTGTGTACGCAGAGGAAGAGTACTTTTTTCATCAAATCACCCCTTTTATGGCGCTGATGGCCGCAGAAACATGATAATCCCCAACCTTCGATCCCGGCGCCCAGGTTCGAATGAAGGCCTTGCTTGAGTCCTTGGGCTCTATCCTGACTTTCGTGAACCCGGCGTCCTGAAGCATGACTTCAAGGTCCTCGATGGTCGAGGCTCCGGCGATGCAGGCGGAGTGGAGGCGGGCGTCGTCCTTAAGAGCCTTGGGCAGGTCGGCCGTAGCCACCACATCGGAAATCGCAAGCCTTCCGCCGGGCTTAAGGACGCGAAAGGCCTCGGCGAAGACCCTCGGCTTGTCCGTTGAAAGATTGACGACGCAGTTGGAAATGATCACGTCTATGGAGTCGTCTTCCACAGGGAGGTTTTCTATTTCTCCCAGCCTGAATTCCACGTTGGCGTAGTTCCCCTTTTCCGCGTTGCGCCGGGCTTTGGCGACCATTTCAGGGGTCATGTCCACGCCTATGACCTTTCCCGTCGATCCGATCCGCTTAGATGCGAGGAATACATCGAAGCCGGCGCCTGAGCCTAAGTCTAGGACGGTCTCCCCGGGCTTCAACTGGGCGAGGGCTTGGGGGTTGCCGCAGCCCAGGCCTAGGTTCGCTCCCTCCGGCACGGAAGCGAGATCCTCCTCGCTATACCCGAGTACCTTACCATCCGTGCCGCTTGATCCGGGACTGCAGCAGGAGGATCCAGAACCGCAGCACCCCGAGGAATCCGAAGTTGCGACGCTTCCGTAGTTTTTGAGGATAGCGTCCCGTAAGGCGGCGCGTTTTTCGATTTTCATGCGGGGAACCAGTGCCGTGTTTTCTTGGCGATATGGACAAGGCTGAGCATGACGGGAACCTCGGTGAGGACGCCCACCACCGTAGCGAGGGCCGCGCCCGAGGAGAGGCCGAAAAGGCTGATGGCCACCGCCACGGAAAGCTCAAAGAAGTTGGATGCCCCTATCATCCCCGCGGGCGCGGCGATTGCGTAGGGTATCTTCCACGCCCGCGCCCAGCCGTAGCCTATGGCGAAGATAAAATAGGTCTGGATGACCAGGGGAACGGCGATGAGGGCGATGGCCAAGGGGTTCTTTAAGATTGTTTCGCCTTGGAAGGCGAAGAGGATGACCAGGGTCAGGAGGAGGCCCCCCTCGGTGATGCCTTCGAACTTTTTGAGGAACTCGGTTTCAAACCATTCCTTTCCGTGGCGTAAAATCAGGCGCGAGCGGGTAAGGGCTCCTGCGCCCAAAGGTATGACCACAAAGAGCACGACGGAGAGGAGCAAGGTGTCCCAGGGCACGCGCACGTCGCTGACTCCCAAGAGGAAGGCTACGATGGGCGTGAAGGCGACCAATATGACCAAGTCGTTTACGGCCACCTGGACCACCGTATAGCCGGGATCCCCGTCGGACAGGTAGGACCAGACGAATACCATGGCGGTGCAGGGCGCGGCGCCTAAGAGCACGGCGCCGGCCAAGTATTCCGTGGCACCTTGAAGACGATTTTGAGGAAAAACCAGGCGATGAGGTACATGGTGAAGGGCTTGATGAGCCAATTGACCACAAGCGTCACGATAAGGCCTTTGGGTTTCTTCCCTGCGTTCCTGATGCTGGTGAAATCCACCTTGAGCATCATGGGGTAGATCATGAGCCAAATGAGGATAGCCACGGGAATGGACACTTTCGCGTACTCGAACCGGCCTAGGAAGGCCGGGATGCCCGGCAGGAAATATCCCACCGCCACGCCCAGGACAATGCAGATAAAAACCCAGAGCGAAAGGTATCTGGCGAAGAACCCCAGGCGCTTTTCGGACATAGTTGCTCCTTGAAAGCCATAGTGTCGAAAAATATATTGGTAGTTTTGCCAAATATACTGGGCCTGTCAAGCGTTTTTTATTGACAAGCCATTAAATTTTGGTGAAAATGCCAAATATGATGGACGAGAAAGAAAGCATGGTGCATGAGCGCCGCGTCGCCGTGTTCAAGGCCCTGGCCCATCCCTCGCGGCTTTACATCATCCTGCGGATCGCGGAGGGCGAGGCCTGCGTAAGCGACCTGACGGCGGAAATCGGCGCCGACGTTTCCACGGTTTCCAAGCACCTGGCTATCCTGCGCGATGTGGGATTGGTGGCGGACCGCCGGGAGGGGCAGAATATTTTGTATTCCTTGGCCTGCGGTTGCATCCTCGACTTCATCCACTGCGTGGACGCCGTCGCCCCTCCCGGCGATCCGGGATGTCGGCGCCGGCCGATATGCGCGCCCATGCCCCATTGATTTTGAAAGAGTGATATTTCATATAAAGGAGCCCTTCATGAAAGTACAAATCCTAGGAACCGGATGCCCGAAGTGTAAATTGCTGGAGGAACACGCACGCCAGGCGGTCGCGGCGTCGGGGGTGGTGGCGGAAATCGAGAAGATTACGTCCATAGACGATATCGTGGGCATGGGAGTGATGATGACGCCGGCCTTGGCGATCGACGGAACGGTAAAAAGTTCAGGCCGCGTATTGTCCGCGGATCAGATAGCCGAGATTCTTAAGGCGGGGAAATAAGCCGTGTCCGTCCGGGAATGGAGCCCGAACAAGAAGCTGGCGGCGGTGGCGGGGGTTTTTATCGCGGCCTATTTTATACCCTTCGATGCGCCCAAGGTCGCCCAGGCGGTGAACGAAGCCTTTCTCATGCTCGGGGACTATGCCCGCCAGCACGTGATCCTATGCCTCGTTCCCGCCATGTTCATCGCAGGAGCAATCACGGTGTTCCTGGACCAGCAGGCGGTGATGCGCTACCTGGGCCCCGACGCCAAAAGGATAACCGCCTATGGGGTAGCCTCGGTCTCAGGGGCGATACTTGCGGTATGTTCCTGCACAGTCCTTCCCATTTTCAAGGGAATTTATAAAAAGGGCGCCGGACTTGGCCCTGCGGTGGCCTTCCTATACTCAGGACCGGCTATCAATATCCTAGCCATCGTACTGTCCGCCAAGGTCTTCGGCTGGAAGCTGGGCTTGGCCCGG
>VKGY01000100.1:0-10568 GCA_008080685.1 Spirochaetota bacterium | reverse complement strand
TTCGATACTCATAGGCCTGGCAATGGCCCTCATCTTTCGAAAGGACGACGCGAAGCGCGCCGCGGACGCGAGGATGTTCTCAGGATCCATGGAAAAACCCGCCCGATCCTTAGGCCAGATGGTTGTCTACATGGGCAGCATGATAGGCATCCTGGTCTTCATGAACTGGGCGGACTCCAAAGGCGGAAGTGCAGCTTGGGACGCTATCTTTGCCGCCAAGTGGTGGATTTCCGGGGTCTTCGCCCTCGTCCTGGGGTACACAATCGTCCGGTGGTTCGCAAAGGAAGAAAGGGTGGACTGGGTTGTGGCGACGAGGGATTTCGCTTTGCAGATTTTACCTCTTCTCTTCGGCGGCGTCCTTGTGGCGGGCTTTCTCCTGGGGCGCCCGGGCCATGACGCCCTCATCCCAACCCAATGGATAGCGGGACTCTTGGGCGGCAATTCGCTCTTTTCCAATTTCTTCGCTTCCTTGGCCGGCGCCCTTATGTATTTCGCAACTCTTACGGAGATCCCCATAGTCCAAGGCCTCCTTGGCGCGGGCATGGGCCAAGGCCCCGCTTTGGCATTGCTGCTCGCGGGCCCCAGCCTCTCCCTCCCCTCGATCTTGGTCATATTAGGGGAGCTGGGCTGGAGGAAAACCCTGGTTTACGTGGCGTTGGTGGTTGGACTTTCAACCCTGGCGGGGCTTGGGTTCGGGGCGCTTGCCTAGCATGATCCGGCTGTCCCCGGTGCGCTTCACGTAGCCGTCCCTTTCCATCCTGTTGAGGAAAGGCAGCACGAATTTCCTTGAAAATCCCGTCCTTTCCTTGGCTTCGCCTATCTCAATTTTGTCGCCCTGGTTTTTCCCTTTTAGGGTTTGGGAAACCAAGGCCGTATATACATCCCGATGGATGAAGAGATTGCGGTCCAGGGGCACGGCCAAGCCCAAGGCGCAGAGGGTGTCCATGTCCTTTCTGGGAGGGAGGCGCGGCGCGGAATATGCGGAAGGCGATCTGGCCTGCGCCGCGCTCTGATACTCAAGGCAATTTCTGCCCGCTTCGCTCAAGGTTTTTTCCGCTGTCCGCAGGCTTGGCTCGAGGGAGGCGGGAATCGAAGCTTCGTGGTTCGGTCCCGGTTCCGCAACTCTCGGCGTAGGCGCGGGGGCTCTGGCAGGATAAAAGGCATTTCGAAGCAGCAAAGCGACCTGGTTTGGAGCAGCTTTTTCTTGGCCTTCCAATAGGGATGCCAGTTTCCGTCTTCGCATCCTATCCGTCTTTCCCTGGAAGATTGCCCAAGCCCTTCCAAGGATTTCCGCTCCTCCGTGGCGGATCAGCACGAGGGGACGGGAAGCGGGAAAGGCAAGTTCATCGACGCATACAAATCTATGCCACGGTCCTTTTCCGAGGGGGACAAGGCGCCCTATCCTCCAGGCCGTTCCCACCGCCACCTCGATTTCTCCCCCCTTTTTCAATGCCTCGGAACCTGAATCGACGGAGGAAAGGGATGAGGGTAGGGTTTCCACCTTGAAAATGAATTCCCGGTTTGAAAAAACCTCACGTGGACCATTGTCGAGCTTGAAAAGGAGGTCCCCCCTTCCGATCTCGCCCTTGGATTTGCCTAGGCTCAGGGCTACCCGAGCCGGCGCCGCGATCCTGGGCAGGGTCCTGCCCAGGCATTCTATGCCTTTGACGCGAAGCGGCTCAGAACCGGGTCCCTGGCTCAATTCGTCCTCAAGGGAGAGGCCGGATCCCTGCAAGGAACCGCAGGCGATCCGTCCCGCGCCCTTTTTTACGAAAACCCGGTCCACGAAAAGAAAGGCACCCTTTGGCAAGGGCCCTTGGGAGTGGGATGCTTCAATCCTTGCGCCTTCGGAGGCCAGGAGGCGCCGCAGGTCCTCCAACCCCTGCCCTGAAAGGACCGAGACTGGGCAGGCGCCGGCGATGCGCTCTGGCCCGAAGATTGCCTGCGCCCGCTCCAGGGCCTCGGCTAAAACATCCCTGGACCTTTGGCCTTCGACCTTGTCTATCTTCGTTATCCCCAGGACCAATCTAGGCAGGCCCACGGCGCTCAAAACCCGGGCGTGATTTTCGCTCTGGGCCATCCAGCCGTCGTCCGCCGCCACCACAAGGAGGGCCAGGTCCAGGGACCAAGCCCCCGCGACCATATTGCGTATGTACCGCTCGTGGCCTGGCACATCGATGACGCCGAACTCGAGGATTTTTCCATCCTGGGAGAAGTCGGGCAGCCGCAAGGCGGCGAAACCGAGATCGGTGGTCATACCCCGCGCTTTTTCCTCAGGCAGGCGGTCTGTATCGACTCCCGTGAGGGCCTTTACGAGGGCTGTCTTTCCGTGGTCAACATGGCCAGCCAGGCCGAGGATAGTCACGCCTCCTCCTTGGTCATGCCGTTTCCTTGGCCATGGCGAGGCCCAAGGTCTCCGCGATGTCACCGGGAGCTTCTCCCGCGAGAGCCATGAGATCGACGATCACAGACTCGTCCTCGATGCGTGCCACAAGGGGCAGGGGAGCCCGGCGGAGTTTCTCGGCCAGGGTCCTGGCGGACCGGAGGGGCGAAATCTGCAAGGCCAACGATGGGATGGTTTCGTCGGGAGTGCTTCCTCCGCCCAAGGTAGCCCGAGAAGGCATAAGGCGGATTCGATCCCTGTAATCCTTGGGAATGCGGCGCAGTATCCTCCTTCCCATGGCTCGCAAGGTCTTTAGGCCGGGTTCCGCGGAAAGGCGCAAGGCTGTCTCGGCGGCGCCCAAGATCGCATCGGGGTCATTCCGGCCTTCGGTCTTGAGCATAGCCTTAAGGCTTGCTTCCAAGAGCGAAAGGACGGTCTTTCCTGGCCTGAAAGCCCGCATAAGGGGGTGCCGCGCAAGAAGGGCGATCAAATCCGCGCGGCCAAGCACAAGCCCTGCCTGGGGACCGCCCAGGATCTTGTCCCCGGAGAAGCAGACCAGGTCGGCGCCTGAGCGAAGGAGGTTTGCCGCGGAAGGTTCAGAGCCTAGGTTTTCCGCAAGGATTCCCGAACCCTGGTCCACGATGCGGAGGATTCCCTTGGGCAGGGCTTTGTCCAAGGCGGATAGGGAGGGCTTTTCCACAAATCCCCTCAGCGCGAAATTGGAGCTGTGTACCAAGAGGATCGCCGCAGTGTCGGGCCCTACGGCGTCCACATAGTCCTCTACGGTGGTGATGTTGGTGGTTCCCACTTCCTTAAGGAGGGCGCCGGATAGGGCGAGGATGTCGGGGATCCTGAAGCCGCCGCCGATTTGCACCGCTTCTCCCCGGGAGACAAGGACCTCCTTTCCTTTTGCCAGGCCACCCAAGGCAAGGAGTACGGCGGCGGCGTTGTTGTTCACCCCAAGGGCCGCCGGGGCGCCGGTGAGGGCGCAGAGATACTCAAAGGCAAGGCCTCCCCGAGGCCCCCTCTCGCCTGTGTCCAGATCGAATTCTAGATTGGAATACCCGGAGTTCGTTTCTCCCGCGGCATCCCATAGTGCCTTGTGCAAGGGGCTTCGACCCAAATTGGTATGCAGAACCACTCCCGTGCCGTTCATTACCTTGCGCAAGCCTTTTCGGGATTTTTTATCCAGGGCGAGGGCGCAGGCTTCGATCGCCCGGCTTCGCACGGAGGACTCATCCAGGCGATTTTCCGAAGGTCCGGGCACAAGATCCCTTTTCAAGTCCGCCAATGCCTGGGATATCACCCGGCTCGCCAAAGGCCGCGACAGCCCTTCTATATAAGGGGAAAACTCTGGCCTTTGGAGGAGCGCCTCAACCTGGGGAATCCAACTCCGGGGATCTCTTGTTTCCATACCTTCGGCCTCGCTAAGGTGGTAGGTTTGGTCAATATGGGGTCTGACCCCCGCTTGAATTTCCTGTTGACCAAATAAAAGGCGGAATCCATAAAGGTTCCGCCCGGATTTCCGGAAGGGGCAGGAATCGAACCTGCCGCCGCGATGAATCGCGGCCAACGGTTTTGAAGACCGCGGGAGCCGCCGGACCCCATCCTCTTCCGCTTTCGATACTAAGGCCCGATACGCTCTTGGTCAAGGCAATTTCATGCGCCCCAAGGGTTCGTCTTGACCATTCCCCGCCCTGCGGGTACAGTGGGCCACGAAGGAGCGAATATGGACGCGAAAGAGATAGTCAGATTGACTTCCCTTTGTTCCGCGGCAGGGTGAGCGGCCAAGATGGGCCCCGAAGCCCTGGCGCAGGTCCTGCGCCCTTTGGCCGGCATGGTGCCGCCGAACCTCCGCTCCGATCTCTTGGTCGGCCTGGCGGAAGGCGACGACGCCGCGGTATATAGACTCAACGAAACAACAGCCCTCATTTTTACCGTGGATTTTTTCACCCCCGTGGTGGACGACCCATTTACCTTCGGGCAGATCGCCGCGGCCAATGCCCTCTCGGACATCTACGCCACCGGCGGAGAACCCATCCTCGCCCTTAACCTGGCGGCCTTTCCTTCAGACATGGATACGGAAACTATTGGCAAGGTATTCCTGGGCGGGGCAACCGTGGCATCCTCGGCGGGTTGCGCCGTAGCGGGAGGCCACACCATCCTAGACAAGGAACCCAAGTTCGGCATGGCAGTCCTGGGACTCGCCCATCCCGACAAGCTCCTCCTCAAGAAGGGGGCTCGGCCTGGCGATGTCCTCATCCTTACCAAACCCTTAGGCACCGGTGTCATCACCACCGCCGCGAAGGCCCAGGATGTCAAGGCCGCCTGGATCGAAGCGGCAATTCTATCAATGAAAGCTTTGAATAGGGATTCTATGCGCGCCTTCCTCGCCGCCCAAGCCAGGGCAGCCACGGACATCACAGGGTTTTCCCTCCTAGGCCATGGGCTTGAGATGGCGGAAAAAAGCCAGGTGGATTTCCTCATCGACGCCGAGTCGATTCCTTTCATCTCCGGAGCTAGGCAATGCGTGGAGCGCAAGCGGGTTCCCGGCGGAACAGGTCGGAATAAAAAAGCCTTCCTTGCCAAGATTGAATTCCTTGGCAGGGCGGCGGAACCATCCATGGAATGGTTTAGGACTCTCTTGTTTTCCCCCGAGACCTCAGGCGGCCTCCTGGGAGCCATCCCGCAGGATCAAGCTGCGGCCTGCCTTGCCGTCCTGCAAGCCTCAGGCGTCGAGTCTTGGGCGATCGGCCGCTGCGCCTTTTTCATAACTTCAATGTAAGTCTTATCTCCAGACCAGAGGCACGTACTTGACCGAGGGATCGGCGGTGATTTCCTGAGAGGAACCGTCGTAGCTTCGCACGTTGGCCCAGCCCAGGTATTCCTTCATGATCCACCACCAAGAGGTGCAGAGCACCCCGGAATCGCAATAAATGATGGTTTCAAGCGAAGGATCGAGGCCGATGGTGGCCGCGTACTTGGCCAGGTCATCCTTGGATTTCACAAGTCCGTCGGCGTTGGTAATCCAGGAAAAGGGAAGGGGATAGGCGCCGGGAAGGTGACCCGCCTGGGCTACGAATCCCTGCTTCACAAGGCCGAAATACGTATCGTAGGTGCGGGCGTCCACAACCTGGCCCTTGGTGGCGAGCACATCGGCCTTGAGGGCCAGATACGAGGCCTTGGGCTTGGTGGATAACTTCGCCTTGGCCTTCTTGACCACCTCGGAAGTGACGGGTTTGTTGGCCTTTACCCAGGCAGCCTGTCCGCCGGAGAGCACTGCAACGTTTTCCAGGCCTGCATAGGCGAGGGTCCAGGCAACGCGGGTAGCCCAAGAGAACCTGGCACCATCGGTTTCTACGACCACTATAAGCGAGTCCGCGCCTATGCCAGCGTCGGCCAGGGCGTCGGAGAGATCGTCCATGAAGGGGAGTTCGTTGGAAAGACCCTTGGCAGGCACGTAGAAGGTTGATCCCAGGAGGGAAAGCGCGCCTGGAATGTGGGCTGCTTTATAGTCTTCGACCTTGCGCACGTCTATAACTGCGAGCTTAGGATTGGAAAGATTCGCCTCAAGCCAATCGGCGGTTACGACCGCATCAATGTCCCGGGCGAAGAGGGGAGCCACCAGGGCTACCATCAGCAGGATAAGAATACCTTTTTTCATAGCATCTCCTTTCGATTTCCGTTTCTATGTCCTGGGGGCTGGGCCTTACCGGACTAATTCAAGATTCTTGGTCGATCCGCCCTTGGGCAGAGTCGCTTCTTCCAGGTAATACAGATACTCGCCGTGGCAGGTATTGCAGTCCCGGGTTCTATCCGTTCGCTTTTGTATATTGTGGGGAACGGAATCCCAATAATTCGGCAGGGTGTCGAAATTCTTCTGGTGTATTCCAACCTTTTCGAAGGTTGTCCTTACCGTGGGGATAAGGCGCAAGGTAGTGAGCTGACCAGGCTTGCGGGGATTGTCTCCCAGCACGATGGCGGGATTTGAGGTTGCGCCTTCGCCTAAATGGCAGGAAGCGCATTGCCTATAACCCGTCGCGGTGTGGCAGGCAGTGCAGGAGACGGATTCTTCATGGATATTGTGGGCTTCTTCCGCTTCCGGCGTGGCCGCCAGGGTCTTCTCATGGCATTCGAGACAAGATGGTTTGTCCTTTACATCCCTTCGTCCTTCATAGGCTGTGCCGTCGCCATGCATCTGGTCCGCGGAATGACAATCCAGGCAGGTCATGCCGTTGCGGTAGTGCACGTCGGGGCGTCCGCCGTATTCGCCGGTGAACTCGGGATATACCCGTCCCCCATGGCATAGGGCGCAGGTTTTAGACTCATCTTTGCGGACAAAGCTATGGCCGTCGATGAATCCAGTGTTGACGCCGGAGATGATGGGGCTTTGGACATGGCAGTCGCCGCAGGAGGCGTGGCAGCTTCGGCAGGACTGCTCAAAGACCTTGTCGTCGAAGACTTTCTTTTCTTCTTGCGAAAAACGAGGGGATACGCCGTTTTTCATGCCGGCGTTGGTGAAGTGGAGGGAGAGTTTATAGGTAGCGGCTATGCCTTCATGGCAGGTGCCGCAGCTGTCCGGATTGTCCGATGGCCGTTTGACCATGCCTTTGTGGGCTTCAGCCTTGGTGGCGCTGTTGGCGTCGCCCTCGTGGCAAAAGGAACATCCGTACTCGAAATGGGGATCGGTGGCGATCATATCCTTGTTCACCACGAATCCCATGTGGTAATCCGCCCGGACCGGGGGAGGAGCGCCTGCTCACCCTTCCCCCTCTTCAGCGTTGACTACAGGCGGCGAAACCATGGTCTTCATCAGATCGGCGTTGCCGTGGCAATCTACGCAGGACGAACTGGCTGCGAAGGCCTGGATGCCGCAAAAGCCCGCCAGAAGCGCGAGGATCAACCAAAAGCGACTCTTCATCGAGGGGTACCTCCTTTTTTTAGAACGCTGGGGTGTTGCAAGCCCTGACGACGGTGGTATGCGTACAGACACCGACTAGGCTCAGGACATCAACCGCCGACGGCGGCATAGAACCCAGCATAAATGGGAGTATAGGCGGGGATCGGAATTATGTAAAGGCTTATATATAAAAAAATAGTTATTTGGATTTTAAAAATGCTTGACGCCTCGGCGTTCAGGAGGGTAGGCTCAGGCTCCCGGAGGGTCCGTGCGCGAATTTTGGAAAAAATTAAAATCGATTAAGCTGGCCATAACGCTCATTGTCATTCTTACCGTAGGAAGCCTTCTGGCCACCCTCATTCCCCAGGGCAAGGCTGCGGAGGAGTATTTCAAGCTCTATCCCAAGATTGTAGCTGAATTGGTGGTCCAATCTGGGTTGGGAAGATACTTTTCCTCCCTATTGTTTTTCATACCGGCTCTGGCGTTTTTCTTCAATCTGGGAGCCTGCACAGTGGACCGATTGGCGCGGGAACTCAGGAAAAAGCAGAAGCGCCGCCATGGGCCGGACATTCTCCATATCGGTCTTCTCGTGTTGATCATAGGAAGCTTGGTGTCCTTTTCGGCTCGAGAGGAAGGTATGGTCAGGCTTGTGCCCGGCGAGTCGGTGGAATTGCCTGCGGGAGAGATCCTAAGGCTCATCAAGTTCACGGACGAGCGGTATGAAGACGGGCGTCCCAAGGACTGGACCAGCATAGTCTCCCTTGAAAAGGACGGGGTTGTTTTTAAGGAGGATGTTCCCATCCGGGTGAACAAACCCTTGAGGATCGGGGGCATTACTTTGTACCAGAATTCCTATGCTTCAACCTTGGGAGTGGCGGTTGCTTCGCCGGATGGCAAGGTGGTGAATC
This sequence comes from Spirochaetota bacterium, assembly GCA_008080685.1. GTDB lineage: Bacteria > Spirochaetota > Spirochaetia > Treponematales > Rectinemataceae > VKGY01. The sequence goes on along the minus strand of VKGY01000100.1, from coordinate 2,377 downwards.
TTGCCCGGGGCGAGAGCTTTGAGGATGGGGATGTCCGTATTTTCTTCATGACTACGGAAATGGAAGCCTCCGGCGCAGGCGAACCTTTGGCGGTGTTGCGCGTGAAAGGCGGCGGCCTGGACGGGGCCCTCCGGACCGGCTCCGCGGGTATTTCCGTGGCGCAGTTCAGGGTGTCTGCGGTCCAGATTCTTTCCACCGGGCTTCAGGCGGTGAGGGATCCGGGCTATCCCTTCGTCCTTATAGCCCTCATCCTTGTGGGCCTTGGGACCACCCTTACCTTCGCCCAAAAACTGAAAGATCTTTTAAAGGAAGAACAGGCATGATAGCGACCATCGGTTTCATCGGCATCATCGCGGCGGCGGCGGTTCAGGTAGTGTATTTGTTCCGCAAGGACGATAGGCGGGACCCGGCGAGCCCCTGGCTGCAGGCGGCGGCCGCGGCGGTCTTCCTGGGCATAACGGTTTCACGGAGCCTGGCGATAGGCTTTGTCGCCCTGACGAGCACCTACGAGTCTCTTTTGTTCTATTCCGCCTTTATCATGATTCTCGCCATCGGCTATCGGCTCCAGAAGAAGCTGCACTATTCAAAGGTCATCGCTTTCGGGTCCACCATGGGCGCCTTGGTCATGGCAGCCATCGCCTCCTCCCCCCTGCTTCCCAAGGAAGCCCTGCCGCCCATCCCCGCGCTTAGGTCCCTATGGCTTGTGATCCATGTCGCCCTCTCTTTTATTGGGGAAGCTTTTTTTGTCATATCTTTTGTGGCCGCTTTGGCCTTTCTTCTCGCCAAGGATGACAGGCGAAAAATCGAGTTCGACCGCATAACCTATACGGCCGTGGCAGTGGGCTATCCCATTTTCACTGCGGGAGCCCTCATTTTTGGCGCCATCTGGGCTGAGCAGGCCTGGGGCAGGTGGTGGAGCTGGGATCCCAAGGAAACCTGGGCTCTCATCACCTGGCTTGTCTACACCCTCTATCTCCACGTACGGCTCATCATGAAAAAGAAGGACGCCACCGCGTCCTGGATCGCGGTGGTCGGCTTCCTATGCACGGTTTTCACCTTCTTCGGGGTCAACTATCTTTTGCCGGGCTTGCACAGCTACGGTTGATTCGCGACAGGATAACGGGATCGGCAGGATGTCAGGATTTATCATGTAGATCCTGAATATCCTGTTATCCTGTCGATAAATATATCAAATCAGGATAACAGGATCGCAGGGTTGAAAGTCAATTCTTGGGGTCTGACCCCTCGTTGACTTTAGGCACGATGCGGATGTGGATTTCCTTCAGCTGCTTTTCGTCCACCTCGTTAGGACACTGGTCCATGGGACTGACGGCGAAACTGTTCTTGGGGAAGGCGATGACCTCCTTGATGGAAGTCTGGCCGGCCATGAGCATCACCAGGCGGTCGAAACCCGGGGCTATGCCGCCGTGGGGCGGGGGACCGAACTTGAAGGCCTCGACCAGGAAACCGAACTTGCGCTGCGCCTCCTCCTCTGAAAAACCTACAATCTTGAAGATGCGCTTCTGGAGATCGGGATCGTGGATCCTGATGGAGCCCGAGGCGATTTCAAAGCCGTTGAGCACCAGGTCGTAGAGATCGCCCTTCACTGAGCCGGGATCCGACTCCAAAGTCGCGTGGTACTGAGCCTGGGGCATGGTGAACATATGGTGAGCGGCCTCCCAGCGGCCATCTTCCTCGTTGAACTCGAACATGGGGAAGTCGATGATCCAGGCGAACTCGAAACGCTTGGGATCCAAAAGACCCAGGTCGCGGCCCAGCTTGGACCTGACGGCGCCCAGGGCGGCACAGGCGACCTTGGCCTTTGCGTCCGCCACCATGAGGATGAGATCCCCGGGCTTGGCGCCCGACCCCTTGAGGAGCTGGGAAGCGTTTTCGGCGAAGAACTTGGACGCCCCGCCTTCCAGACTCCCTTCCGGCTTTTCCGCCGTGGCCGCGCCAACCTTAATCCAAGCCATGCCCTTGGCCTTGTAGATCTTAGCCTGGGCTTCCAATTCCTCGATCTGCTTGCGCGAGTAGTCCGCCTTGCCGGGGACTACCATGCCCTTGACCTTGCCTCCCGCCGCTAAGGCATCCTTGAAGGCCTGGAAGGTCGAGGCCTCGGCGTAGGGGGCGAAATCCTGCAGCTCCATGCCGAACCTCAAGTCAGGCTTGTCGGTGCCAAAACGGTCTATTGCATCGTCGTAGGCGATGCGGGTGAATGAGGCGGGCAGCCCGACGCCCAGGGTTTTCTTGAAAAGATGGCCCATGAGGCCTTCAAGCATGACAAGGACATCGTCCCTTTGGACAAAGGACATCTCAATATCGATTTGGGTGAACTCGGGCTGGCGGTCTCCCCGGGCGTCCTCATCGCGGTAGC
>VKGY01000099.1 GCA_008080685.1 Spirochaetota bacterium | reverse complement strand
TTAATGCAGCCTTGCCCAAAGACATGACAGCCACCATCTCCCAGATGAGGAAGGTAGCCCGTCCCCGCGGCGAGTTCAGCGGCGACCCGTCAATTTTATGAGGTGATAGCCGAACTGGGTCTGCACCACGTCGGAAATGGATCCCACTCCTATGCTCTTGCAGGCCGATTCAAAGGCGGGAACCATTTTCCCGGGGCCAAACCAACCCAGGTCCCCGCCTGAGCTTTTAGAAGGACAGGTGGAATACTCCCTCGCCAGGCCTTCAAAATTGGCTCCCTGCTTGACTCGCTTTAGCAACTCCTGGGCCAGGTTCCTGTCTTTTACCAATATATGGCTTGCTCTCCATTCCATGAGGCTCTCCTTAGATCCACGATGCGTGGAAATCTTTGATCTTATCCACCACTTCTTCCATCTGTTCCCGGGGCGGGAGGATCGTCGTCCTGAAGTGGGCTGTGCCTTCCTCTTGCCCGAAACCCATGCCCGGCACGACGCAAATGCCCGTAGCCTCCAAAAGGGCCATACAGTAATCCTCGTCGGTTCTGCCCTGAGGTAGGCGGATGCAGGGGAAGGCGTACATGGCGCCGGCTACGGGTTGGCAAGATATGCCGGGAATTTTCGACAGCCCTTCGGCCAGGAGCCGCGCCCGTTCCCCAAGTTCGCCCAGGATGGCGGTCCTCTCCCTGAGGAAGGTTTCACGGGAAGCTTCCCCAGCATGGGGCGGCCGCACCATGAGGTACACCAGGACCTGGCCTGTCAGATTGGCGCATAGCGAAACCGATTGCAGCTTCGTCAGCTGGGCAAGGACTTCGGGGGACACATTCCTGGCCTCCACATAGCCACCCCTCTGGCCGCATTCCCCCAGGTATCCCTTGGAGCAGGAATGGAAACTGAAAAGACTAAGTACCTTCTCCCCCAATTCCGTCAAAACCCGGGCAAAAGAGACAAAACGGTCCTCTGGACGATAAATGTTTTCCTGGTATACTTCGTCGGCCAGGATGGACAATCCGTGCTCCTTGGCGAATTGGATGACCATGGCGATGTTGTCCCTTGAGAGGACGGACCCGGTAGGGTTCCCCGGGTTGATGACGCAGATCGCCCTGACGCGTATTCCCTTTTCCTGGGCCGAAAGGTAGGCCTTCTCAAGCATGGCCTTCGAAAGACTCCATCCGGAAGCTTCGTCCAAAAAATACCCCACCTGCCGACCTCCATAGAGGGTGATAGTGGCCGAGTACAGGGGATATTGGGGGATGGGAGTCATGATTCCATCCTGCGGGCCTGCGATGAGGAGCCTCAAGACTGCTTGCACTGCCTTGGAAGCCCCGTCGGTCAAGTAGATGTGTTCGGGATCCGAGGCGACGGCGCAGGAGGAATCGGTATCCCGGCTCCGGATGAAGGCGGCCACAGCCTCCCGCACGAAGGGCACCCCCTTTGAATCCGAGTAGGCCCCCAGGCCGAAGCCGGATTTATCCAGGATTTCCTTCGCCCTGGCCAGGGCGTCCGCGGGAAAGGCCTCGGGCGCGAGAGTAAGGAGTTCGGGCCACTGTGCCAAGGCCAGAACCTGGCGCACGTAGCTCAAGGGTTTCTGGCCCAAAGCCTGGGGATTGCCGATATTGCAATAGATAATTTTCCTTCCCTGCCGTTCCAGTTCCTTCGCCCTCGCCACGATAGGTCCGCGCACCGCATAGTGGGTATTGAGAACTTCCTTGCCGATATCGGATATGTCAAGCGGCATATATGCTCCTCGCCCTTGGGATGTCACGGAGTATAGCCTCAAGGAAATCTCCTGGTCAAAGGTGGTTGGAATAAAAACCTTATTATATGTTGTAAAAACATTTATTCCTTTCAAGCCCATCCCTCGTACTTGACCCGCGCCGCACCTAGAGGATATACAGAATCATGATCCGGATTTCGGATCGGCCTGGGCGAGCCTAAACGCCCCTTTGAAGCAACCAAAGGAACCCGGAGGATCCCATGCCCCTCAATCTTAAAGGACGAAGTTTCCTTACCCTGAAGGACTATTCCCCTGAAGAAATCCGCTACTTGCTCGACCTTTCACGGGACTTGAAAGCCAAGAAACGAGGTGGGATCAAGGGGAATTCCTTGTTCAGGAAAAACATTGTCCTCATTTTCGACAAGGCTTCCACAAGGACGAGGTGCGCCTTCGAGGCCGCCTGCTGGGATGAAGGAGGCAATGCCACCTTCCTGACCAATTCCCAGATGGGGAAGAAAGAATCGGTGGAGGATACGGCCAAGGTATTGGGCAGGATGTACGACGGCATCCAGTACCGAGGATTCTCACAGAAGCTTGTGGAGGATCTGGCCCGCTATTCGGGTATTCCCGTCTGGAACGGCCTTACCGACGAGGACCACCCCACCCAGATACTGGCGGACCTCCTCACCATAGAAGAACACGTCCGCAAGCCGCTCAACAAAGTAAAGATGGTGTATTGCGGCGACGCCCGGAACAACATGGGCAACGCCCTCATGATAGGCAGCGCCAAGATGGGACTTTCCTTTGTAGCCCTGGCGCCCAAGGAACTATGGCCCAACGAGGAGCTGACCGCTGAAATGAAGGAAGTGGCCCGGCTCACGGGCGGAACCATCGAGTTCTTCGACATAAACCAGGCGGACATGGCCTTGAAGGGCGCCGATGTCCTTTACACCGATGTCTGGGTGTCCATGGGGGAAGAGGGCAAATTCGCCGAGAGGATAGCTCAACTGGAAAAGTATAGGATCACCATGGATTTCTTGAGGAAAACCGGAAATCCGGACTGCGTGTTCCTCCACTGCCTGCCTGCCTTCCACGACACGGAGACTGCGGTAGGGGCGGAGATTGCCCAAAAGCACGGCATCAAGGAAATGGAAGTATCGGATGAAGTCTTCAGATCCCGCCATTCTGTGGTTTTCGACCAGGCGGAAAATCGGCTTCACACCATCAAGGCGGTAATGGTCGCCACTATAGGCGACGTATAAGCAAGGTACAATGAACGAATATTTTGATCCTCGCCTCAAGGCCGAGCGGGCCTTTCTGGTCGGCGTGGAGACAGACAAGGTTAAGAAAGAGGAAGCCTCGAGCCTCCTTAGAGAGCTGGGGGGACTCGCAAGAAGCCTCGGCTTGGAAATAACGGGCTTGATGCAGGTGAAATTGCGGGAGAAGACTGCCAGCCTCCTTTTGGGAACCGGAAAGGCCGACGAGGTCGTCGCCGCCGCGAAGGCCGAAGGCGCCGATTCAATTGTCTTCGACCATGCGCTTTCGCCCATCCAGCAGAGGAATTGGGAGACTCTTTCCAGCCTCAAGGTCTACGACCGCGCCGAACTCATCATCAAGATATTCTCTTCCCGGGCCCTGACCAAGGAAGCGAGCCTCCAGGTTGAACTCGCCAGGCTTGAATACTCCCTGCCGCGGCTGGCCCACTCCTACGAGGACCTCTCCCGCCAAAGGGGAGGGCGCTATGGAACCAAGGGTTCGGGGGAGCAGAAGATAGAACTGGATCGGCGATCCATCGAGCAGCGCATCCACGAAATAAAGGAAGAATTGAAGGATGTGCGGAAGTCCCGGGACGTGCAGAGGAAAAAGCGGGAGAAGATTTCCTTACCTCGGGCTGCGATAGTCGGCTATACCAATGCGGGCAAATCCAGCCTCCTCAACGCCCTCACCACAGCCCAGGTCCTGGCGGAAGACAAACTCTTCGCAACCCTTGATCCCACCACGAGGAAGCTCATCCTCTCATCGGGAGCCACACTCCTTGTGACCGACACGGTGGGCTTTGTCCGCAACCTCCCCCATGGATTGGTCGAGGCCTTCAAGGCTACCCTGGAAGAGGCTTCCACCTCTGACCTCTTGATCCATGTTGCCGATGCCAGCGATCCGGAAGTGGAATCCCACATGAAGACCACCGAAAAAGTCCTGGACGAAATCGGTTCCGGGGCCCTTCCCCGCCTCCTTGTGCTCAATAAAATCGACCTCGCCTCGGATGAGACGCGGACCCATTGGTCTGTCCTTCACCCCGAGGGGATCGAGATTTCCGCCAAGACAGGCTTTGGGCTGGATCTTCTGGCGAAGGAAATCGAAAAAGCCCTCACTGCGAAGATGGACGAAATGGCCTTGCTGATTCCCCACGAGCATTACGCATTGGTGCCACTGCTGCACCGAGAAGGCTCGGTGATCCGGGAGCGAGCAGGGGAGGAGGGGACTTTCCTGCGTTGCCGCGTGCCTGCGAAGCTCGCTGAAAGAGTGAAGCCCTTTGTCGTCAAGGAAGAGGAATGAAGGAAATCAGAAAAGCTTTGATAGTCGGGGCGGGGGCCATAGGAGCCGCCGTCGCCTCCAGGATATTCGACAGCGATCCTGAGTCGGTGGCGATTCTTGCCTCTGGCCAGAGAGCCGAGCGCTACGCCAGGGAGGGGATCCTGGTCAACGGCCGTCGCTATCCCTTCGCCCTAGCCAACCCCGGGACCGACGGATCTTACAGTCTCGTGCTTCTTGCGGTGAAGGATTATCACCTTGGGGAAGCGATAGGGGAGATGCGTCCCCTTGTGGGACCTGAAACCTTGGTTCTGTCCCTGCTCAACGGAATCACGAGCGAGGAGGTCTTGAGGGCCGCCCTCGCCCCCAATCTCCCCAAGGAACGCAATCCCTTGGCCTTCATGATCGGCATCGACGCCCTGAGGGAAAAGGGCGAAATTTCCTTCCTGAGCATTGGAGAAATCGGCTTCGGGGATGAAAAAAACGATTCCCGGGCACTCTCGCCCGCTGTTTCGGCTATTTCCCGTTTCCTCGCATCTCATGGAGTGCCACACTCGATCCCCGAGGACATGGTGAAGGCCATGTGGTACAAGTTCATGCTCAATGTAGCCCTCAACCAGTGGTCGGCTGTCTTAAGGGCGCCCTATGGGTTCTTTCAGAGAAGCGAATCGGCAAAAAAGCTCCTTTCCTCCACCATGGAGGAAGTGGTGAAGCTTTCCCAGGCCTGCGGCACAGGGCTGGAGTCCAAGGACATCGAGGCGGTATTCACCACCCTGGAGAAGCTTGATCCGGAAAGCAAGACATCTATGCTCCAGGATATAGAGGCGGGCAGGAAAACCGAGGTGGAGATTTTTGCCCGCGTAGTGGCGGAAAAATCCCGCGCACGCGGCCTTTTCGCCCCTGTGAACGAAGCCCTCTACATGGCTATCCGGGCGCTGGAGCAGAACGTCGACACCTCACGCAGGCCTTAGCGTCTCGATTTCCCCCGATCCATAGGCGGCGATGAGGCCCGAAGCGTCTTGGATGAGGAGGGAACCCTCTCCGTCGATCCCTGCTATGATCCCTTTCCGCACTTCCTGGGCGCTGGGATGTCCGATGCGGAACCCAACGTAGGAAGACAGGCCCCACATCCTCTGCAGGTATTTTTTGTGCCAATCCTGATCTCCAAGGTGGGCGAGAAAGGCTTCGCCGAAGGCCCTGCAGAG
>VKGY01000098.1 GCA_008080685.1 Spirochaetota bacterium | reverse complement strand
AAGTCTTTCATTAGTCCATCCGCCGCTTTTTCGGGAGTCATCTTCCGATACCCCACCTGCTGGATGTAGTCGTCAAGAATGGTCACCACTTCCTGGTTCTGGCTGAGCTCGCCTTCCGGTCCGCCGGTAAAGGGAATGGCCTTTTCGACCATGGTCTGGATATGCTTGTCCAGGCGATTGTTGGCCGAAAGGACGTCCCGCGCGAACTTGGATGCGGGCATCCCGCGGACGTCCCCGAGAGTGAGGGCCGCGTCCTTGTCGTTCAGGATCCAATTGGCGAACTTGATCGCCTCGGGAAGGTTGGGAGACCGGGAATTCAGGGCGAGCAGCATGGTGGGAGCGGTGATGAGCCCGGGGTTCTTCGCGCCTTCGTAGATGGGGTAGCGCGCCACGCCCAGCTCAAACTTGCTGGCGGTGCGGATCGAGGGTATCAGGGAGGAGGAGGTCGGGCAAATGGCATACTTCTGATTAAGCCAATTGGGGGTCTGGTCCGCGTATACCATCTCGAAGGGCACCATCTCCTCGAAGGGAGGTATGGTTCCTGTGTCCAGGAGCTTCTGGATGTAGGTGAAGACTTCCGTGATGTCCTTCTTGGTGAACCCGAGCTTGTAATCCCTGGTGATGAGGTCGTTGCCGGTTTTCTGCTTGATTTGGACCTTCACCATGTAGCTCAGGTACGACTTGTTGAAAAACGCCGCGTAATAATCCTTGCCAAGCCTTTTGACCTTGGTCCCCGCGTCCAGAAGGTCGTCCCAGTCCCAAGAATCGTTGATGGCCACGCCGGCTTTCTCCAAGAGGGCTTTGTTGTATACCAGGCCGATGGCGTTGACTCCCATGGGCAGGCCGATGAGGTAGTTGTCGTCGGATCCCCAGGCCATGGCATATTTCATGTCCAGGCCGCTCAAGTCGATTTTATCGCCTACGGTCTTCATGTCCACGAACCATTTTCTGTTCTGGCTCAAAAGGTCGTACACCCACTTGAAATCCACTTGGAAGATATCGGGAGCGGTATTGCCGTTCAACTGGGTGATGAGCTTGAGGTAGAAATTCGCGAAGGCGCCGTACTCCCCTTCGATCTTGACACCGGGGTTCAAGGTTTCATACTGCTTGATTGCCGCCAAGGTGGCTTTATGCCGCGCGTCCGCACCCCACCAGGAAAATCGAAGCTTGACATCCTTGGCCGGGGAAGGTTGGGCGAAAACCGCCGATCCCACGAGGACGAGAACGAGGGCTAAAGAGAGAATCTTCCTTTTCATAGGCACTCCTTTGATAATACGATGGTCAATCCTACGACGCTTATGGGAATCCCGATAGACAGTTGTTTTTGTCATTTTCTATCATTTTTTAACCATCATTAGGATTGAGTCCTAATATAGGCTTGCGTAACCGGCAAATGCGGGAGAAACTACCCTTTATGCGCCCGGGCGGGAAGTATCATTTTTTAAGATGGGTGGTCTATGTACAGTTTAATCATCATCGATGATGAGGTGGAGATACGGGATGGGTTGGCTCGTTTTTTCGATTGGGAGAATCTTGGATTTTCTGTCAATTTCACCTTTGAGTCTCCTTCGGAAGCCTTGGACTATATGGAGAGGCACCATGTTGACGTGGCGCTCACCGATGTGCGGATGCCTTCCATGTCGGGATTGGAATTCGCCCGGCAGGTTCGAGAGCTTTCCTTGGATACGCGCATCGTCTTCCTGAGCGGTTATAGGGAATTCGACTTCATCAAAAAAGCCATGGAATACCGGGCTGTGGATTATCTCCTCAAGCCAGCCACCGCCAAGGAGATTGACCGGGTTTTCTTCGGTATCAGGAGGGAGATGGACGAGGAAAAGGCTAAGCTGGAAGGGGTTTCTCCTTTAACCTCGGAGGACCGCCAGACTCTGAAATTTAAGGAGCTCAAGCACTATGTGGAGGAGAACTACGCTACCACAAGCCTTGAGGACGCGGCGGATTTCATCAAGATGAATCCTTACTACCTAAGCAGGTATTTCAAGAAAATGGCGGGGGTGGGCTTTTCGGATTACCTCTTGGCGCTCCGCATGGAAAAAGCTCAGCATCTCATCTTGAAAGTTGGACTTTCCATTTCCCAGATCGGCAAGATTGTAGGCTACAGCAATCCCAACAATTTTTCCCGGGCATTCAAGAGGTATTTTGGTACGCCTCCAGGGAGCTATACCCATGAAGAATGAAAACCCCGCAGCCCTCAGGGTTCCCTTTTTCTCCAAGGCGGTTCTCTCCTTTCTCCTGCCGCTTTTGGCGTCCTTGAGCATTTTAGGCTTTTTTTCCATCAATTCCATCACCCAGCATGTGCGGAAAACCGCTGAGGAGACCAAGTCGGCGGTGCTTGAGCAGGCTGGGGAGCGCATCGAGTACATCTTCGACGAAATCAACGCCCTGGCTATAAACTACTCGGTGAACCAAAGGGTTCAGTACTCCTTGAAGAAAATCCTCCAGAACGAAAACTTTTCCATGGAAAACTGGAACGAGTTGTCGATCATCCTGAACATGCTCAGCGTGTCCCACAGCGTCAAGCCCTACATCCACTCCATCTATGTCTATTTCGATAATCCTAGGCGGAATTTCATCACCTCGGAATTGGTCTTGACAAGGCTGGAATCCTACCATGACACCTCCTGGTACGAAGCTATGGAATCCATGTCGCCAGAGGTAGTCGACTGGATCGATGTGCGAGAGGTCCCCAATACGGTGACTCCTTCAGAGCCTATCCATCTCATCACGGTTTACAAGAGGATTTACAGCTACAACTCGAAGTCCTACGCCGGCGTGGTGGTTTTCAACATCAAGCGGGAGTACTTGTCGCGGGTGCTGCAGGAGTCGGCGTTCCAGGTTTCCCAGGCTCTCTTGGCGACGGGGAGGGACGGGGAGCTGCTCGCCCGCAATTTCGAGGCCGATCCCGGCCTGGTGGAGAGCTTTATCTCCGCCAGGGCATCCGGAACATACAGGGCTGAGGACTTCGCCTATGGGAAGAAGTCCTACTCTGTCCAGGCCCATGGGTCCAGAACTGGGCTTCTGTATTACTCCCTTGTCCCGAACAATGAATTGTATACCTTGTCCAACTATTTTCTGAGGATGAATCTCATCTACATCGGCATCGCGCTGGTCATGGGGATCGCCCTCATCGCCTATCTCACGGATCGTTCCAACCGCCAGATCTGGGCGCCAAGGCTTCGGGGGATTCCTACCAGTCCATCCTGTACAACATCCTGAGTTCCTTCCTGGAAAAGGATTATCTCAAGGTGCAGCTCTCGGAGAAGTTGTATAGGGAGCGCTTGGACGAGTTGCTGGCCCTTCAGGCCCAGATCAATCCCCATTTTCTTTTCAATACTCTGCAGACGGTGAACATGAGGGCAATCCGAATGGGAGGGCTCGACAACGAGGTTTCGGTGATGATCGAAAACCTTTCCCATGTGCTGCGCTACTCCATGGAAAATCCCGGGGCAAAGGTTGCTTTGGGAGAGGAGGTCGCCTACGCGAAGAGCTACCTTGGCATCCAGGAGATCCGATACAAGGAGAAGCTTGAGGTGTCCTGGGACTGCGACTCCAAGGTTTTTGATGCGACGGTTCCAAAGCTATTCCTCCAGCCTCTCCTGGAAAACGCTATCCATCATGGTTTGGTGGGTACTGTGGCCAGGATTCGCATCCTGGTTCGGGTCAAGCGGCTGCAAGGCCAGGTTCGCATCAGTGTCCAGGATGATGGGGCCGGGATGGAGGGAGGAAGGCTCGAGGAGATGCTGGAAAAGCTGGCTGCTTCGGAGGGTTCCTTCGAGCACATTGGGCTCCTCAATACCAACCGGAGGCTGCGCCTCATGTTCGGCGACGCCTACTCCCTCGCCCTTTCCAGCGCTCCTGGCGAGGGGGCCACGGTGGAGATCCTGATTCCGGCCTGACGTTCGATCCTATCCATAAGAAATGCGACAGGCTTCGGCTACATTGCCGAGGTGCTTTCCAAGCTCGAGTAGCCCCATTAGTCAGCGCCGATATAAATTGCCGGGTCAATACATAACATTAGATGTCCAAGTAATCAAACTTAGTCCCAATAAAGCATTACAAACTTGACAAATCTACTTGCTTTTATATTGATGATATGTAACAGTTAGCTACACAATAGGTATATAATTATCTATATCTATTTCTAGTAACAGGAGGAGGCTACTCATGAGAGGTTTGAAACGCTTTTCGGCATTGCTGGCTACTTCGGCACTTATATTGCTTCTGGCGGGGTGTGCTAACTCCCAGTTGGATTCCAAGGGTCCAAACATATACACTCCTGGAACCTACACCGCATCGGCAATAGGGTATGGAGGCATGGTCGATGTTGCTGTCACGGTGAGCGGAAAGAAAATCCTCGAGGTGAAAGCAGTCGGTAAAAATGAAACACCAGGAATCGGAACCAAGGCACTCGACCAGTTACCTCCTAAGATTGTAAAGGCAAACGGTAAAGTTGATGGGATTTCCGGAGCTACACTCACTTCCACAGCCATTTTTGAAGCCATGGATGCAGCGTTAAAAAAGGCAAAGGGTGAAGTTCCATCCACGGTGTCTATAGCGTTCAAACCCGGCACCTATATTGGTAAGGCAAAGGGATACAATGGCGAAGTATCGCTCAAAGTCACATTCACCGATAAATCGATATCTAGTATATCCGTGGATAAATCAAGGGAAACGGAACACGTCGGTGATTCGGCATTTCCGATTCTTTTCAAGGATATCCAAGATTTCACCTCGACAGGTGTCGATTCGATTTCTGGCGCTACCTTCACGAGCAGGGCGATTCTGCTTGCGGTGGAAGATGCGGCCAAACAAGCAGGATGTGATATCGCTGCGTTGCGGAGAGGCGCCAGACCTTTCGTCTTAACTCCCGGACAGAAAATCGTTGATACCTACGATGTAGTTGTGATAGGCGCTGGCGGGGCCGGTATGGCCGCTGCCGCCCAAGCCGCCCAAAATGGTGCAACTGTCTTGGTTATCGAGAAAGCGGTTGAAATGGGAGGCAATACGCTCGTGTCAGGGGGATCGTACCAGGCAGTTCAACCATCGATGGTTTGGGATCCGAAAGACCCTGAAGCGACTACGGGAATCTACGAACCCACTGGAGCCGTGGTCCCCAAGTTCAAAAGCGACGTTGGTCGCCTGGCGACGTTAAAAACCATTCTAGGATGGAGCGAGAAGCCTTTCGACGGAACAATACGAGACAAGGCAGCAATCAAAACTGTAGATGACTATAATCTCCCGACTCGAGGCGTCCACGCCGAATACCTTCCCACCCTTTTGATTCTGAAGAATCAGATACGGGAATATCTGGCATACGCAGACAAGCACTTCGCCACAGGGAAAAAGGAAACGGATTTAACGATTTTCAGCACCGTTGAACTGTATGTTTTCCAGACCTACTATGCTGGCCTCCGCTTGAATATCAACAAGGACAAATGGATCGTCAGCGACTTCGCCTTGGTCGATCAAATTTGCCGTCAAGCCTACGATATTCGACCTTGGCTTGAAGCGCAGGGAGCGATAATCGATAACGCGCAACGCACCTTGATCGGAAGTGTCTGGCAGCGAATCAACCCAGTAATTGGTGGAGTTGTCGACGGGGTAAGATACCCGAGCAGATGGGGCGCCTACTTCAAGGTACCTGAAAATACTATTCTAAAGGCGAATCCAAAGAACAAGTTTATTTATCGAGCAACAGCGAAAGAACTAATATCGAAAAATGGCAGAGTGACAGGCGTCAAGGCTACATTGTTCGACGGAACTCCAATTGAGATAACCGCGACCAAGGGAGTAATCCTGGCTACTGGTGGATATGGAGCCAACATTCAGATGGTTATCGACACCAATGAATACTGGAACCCGGATCATCTCAAGGCAAACATAAAGACCACCAATCGCAATCTTGCATCGGGTGATGGACTGGTCATGGGGAAAGCTGTGGGCGGCACCTTGATTGGGATGGGATGGACCCAACTCATGCCACTCGGATGGGTCGACAACGGCAACCTCGCCGGAGGAACAGGAGAAAACGTTATTTACATAAGTCCAGCGGGTACTCCAAACGCAGGAAAGCGCTATGTCGACGAAGCTGGGGAACGGGATGTTTTATGTCAAGGAGCTTTCGAATTCGGATCTGAAGGCGGCCAATACGTTGAGTTAAGCAATCCGGGTATTGCATCCGCTCCTGGCGGGCTTCCGAGCACGCTAGATGCTCCTGGGAGAGTGTTTGTAGGAACATTGGATGCGGTTGCTGCGATTTTGAAAATCGATGCCGCAGTTCTAAGAAAAACCATTACTGATTACGACGCCTTCATTATTGGCATAACTAATCAAACACCCACTCCCGGTAAAACCGCGTATCGCGGGACCATAGGTACCTGTGACAGGGATTCCAAAGGCAACTACATTAAAGAATCTTATAGGATAGAAAATGTCAGGGTTCGATGGATGGCTCCTTCTACGCATCACACCATGGGAGGACTAAAAGTTGATACGAACCGCCGTGTCATTAATGTCCATGGCAGACCAATACCCGGTCTCTATGCAGCTGGCGAAGTCACTGGTGGTTTCTTTGCGGGTAACCGTCTGGGCGGCAACGCAATCACGGAGATCATAGTCTCAGGCCGAATTGCCGGACGCTCTGCCGCGACAGGGAACTAGTGAATTTAGGAGAATAAAATCGCCGCCCGGCAATACTCGGGCGGCGATTTTTATCTAGGCCAACTAATATATTTTCTAGGCGGATATATCTTCAAGGTGTAACTTACCTATCATGATTCGGTCTTTTGGGGACGCTGAGACAGAAAGGGTATTTCACCAGAAAAGATCAAAGAAGTTGCCACCGGAGATACAAAAGAGAGCTTTAGTTACGTTGCTTTTTATCGATGCAGCGACCTCGTCTGGCTGCTTCATGGTTGTGCTTCCCTGCTCATTTGTGTCACCCCCGATGTTAAGTTTCCGCATCCCCCCGCCCATATCTGGTCCGTTCATCATGACACTAGGACGCGAAAACTGGGGGAATACCGTGACCTTGGACATCCTTATCCTGTAAATCCTGCCGATCCGGTGATCCTGTCCAAAAGTGCGACAGGACAACAGGAAGGCAGGATTGACTGGAGGGCTCAGACGCCCAGGTAGGCTTCCCTAACCCGTGGATCGTTGGCAATGTCTTTTGCAGGGCCGTGGAGCGTGGAGTATCCCACCTCGAGCACATAGGCGAAATCGGCGATATCTAGGGCTTCAGCGGCGTTCTGCTCAACCAGGAGGATGGTGGTCCCCCGCTTGTTGATCGCCACGATCTGGGTGAAGATTTCATCCACCAAGACCGGAGCCAGACCCATGGAGGGTTCGTCCAGGAGAAGAAGCTTTCCTCCCGTGACCAAGGCGCGGCCTACGGCGAGCATCTGCTGTTCCCCGCCCGAAAGGGTTCCGCCAAGCTGGTCAGCCCTCTCCTTGACCCGGGGAAAGATCTCAAAGACCTCTTCCATGCGTTCCTTGATGAGCTTCTTATTCCTGAGGGTCCACCCGGCGAGCTCCAAGTTTTCGCGCACCGTAAGGGTGGGGAAAATCTTCCTTCCCTCGGGAACGTGGGAAATACCCAAAGGCACAAGTTTATGGGCTTCTAGATTGGTGACATCCTTGCCATCGAAGAAAACCGAACCGCCGGCGGATTTTTCCAATCCCGAAATAGCCCTCAGGGTGGTGGTCTTTCCCGCTCCGTTGGCGCCGATCAGGGTGACGATTTTGCCGTCCGGAACCTCGAAGGAAACATCCTTGATCGCCTCGATCTTGCCGTAGCTTACTTTCAAATTCTTTACTTCAAGCATCATGCGCCTCGCTTTCCGAGATAGGCCTCGAGAACCTTGGGATCCTTGGCCACCGCTTCCGGCAAGCCTTCAGCGATAGTCTCGCCGAAATCTATCACCTTGATTCTCTCGCAAATCCCCATGACAACCTGCATGTGATGCTCGATGAGGAATACTGTAACCTTGAACTCGTCCCTGATCCTGCGGATCAGACTCATAAGCTCCTCGACTTCCTTAGGATTCATCCCAGCCGCAGGCTCGTCCAAGAGGATGAGCTTTGGTCTGGTGGCCAAGGCGCGGGCGATCTCAAGCCTTCTGAGTTCGCCATAGGGCAGATTTTTCGCTTGTTCCGCGCTTCGGTGGGATAAATGCATCAAATCCAGGAGGGCTTTGGATTCCTCGCGGATTTCCCTTTCCTCTTTCATGAATCCAGGAAGGCGGAGCACCGAGCCTGCCAGTCCTGTCCTGGAATTGAAATGCTTGGCCACTTTAATGTTGTCCAGAGCGGAGAGGCTGGAGAAGATCCGCAGGTTTTGAAAGGTCCGGGCTATGCCCCCTGAGTGGGAGTGTAGATTCCCGTCACCAGGTTGAAGGTGGTGGTCTTGCCCGAACCATTCGGCCCGATAAGCCCATAGATGACGCCTTGAGGCACCTCGAGACTAAACTCCGATACAGCCTTCAGCCCGCCGAAATAGTGGGTCATGTTCTGGATGGAAAGCAGGGCGGACATCAGTCGGCCTCCTCAATCGTGATAATGCGGGACTCTTTGTTGCCCATGAGGCCTTCAGTTCTGAAGAGCATAATGAAGATGAGCAGGAGGGCGTAGACAACCATGCGCCACTCCCCACCGATCGGCAGCCCTGTGGTGTCGGCGATAGCCCTGATGCCAATGCGCAGTCCCTCGGAGAGGAAGGTGAGGGCGAAGGCGGCTATCGTGGATCCGGTAATGGATCCCACGCCGCCGGCGTAGATCATGATGAGGATTTCCACCGACTTGATAAAACCGTATTGGGTGGGGTGGGCGAGGGTGAGCAGATGGGCCAAAAGCCCGCCGGCAATGCCGGCGAAGAAGGCGCCGATGCTGAAGGCCATGACCTTGTAATGGGTAGTATCTATTCCCACCAGCTCCGCTGCCAGCTCGTTCTCCCTGATGGAGAGCATGGCTCTGCCATGGGATGATTGGATCAGGTTGCGCACCACCACGAGGGTGATGAAGGCTGCGGCGAAAATGATGGGGAAGTTGGAGAACTTGGGTATACCCAAGAGGCCTCGGGGGCCGCCGACATAATCGATATTGTTGAAAACCGTCCTAATGATCTCTCCGAAGCCGAGGGTCACGATGGCAAGGTAGTCGCCCTTGAGCCTGAGGGAGGGAAAGCCTATCAAGATCCCAATGACGGCGGCGGCGAGTCCACCAGCCACTATGGCGAGGATGAAGAGGGGCATTGCATTGGGCGAGGAGGGATTGATCTTAAAAACCAGGGAAGTGAGGGTTCCCGAGACATAGGCGCCCACAGCGGCGAAACCCATATGTCCAAGGGAAAACTGTCCCGTGATGCCATTGATGAGATTGAGGCTTACGGCCAGGATTACGTAGATAAGGGACTGATTGATAATGTGGAGGATATAACCGTTCATTATTTCCCGGGAGTGTAGGATCTGGATGACGACGAAGAGCACTGCGGAAACAATCAAGAGCCGAGGTAGTCTAAACTTCTTCATGCCATCCTCCTAGATCTTGTCCGCGGTTTTTTCGCCCAGCAGACCTGTAGGCCGCACGAGAAGCACGACGATCAGTATCGCGAAGGCTATGCCCTCGCCGATGAGGGAGTTGTAGGCCGAGGCGAAGGTCTCCGCCAAGCCCATGATATAGGCTCCCAAGACTGCTCCCGGGATGTTCCCGATGCCTCCCAGGACAGCGGCGATAAAGGCTTTGAGGCCCGGCTGTATGCCCATGTAGGGGAAAATGCGGGGATAGGTCATGCCGGCCAAGAGTCCCGCCGCCCCAGCGAAGGCTCCTCCGATAAGGAAGGTGAAGGCAATACCCTTTTCGATGTCTATGCCCATGAGGCGGGCAGCGTCTTTGTCCTGGGATACAGCCCTCATGGCCTTGCCAAGGGCTGTCTTCTTGACCAGGAGGGTGAGGCCTACCATGAGGACAGCGGCGACGAGGATATCGATGATGACTATGTTCGAAATTGTCGCCGTCCCGATCTTGATGTTGACTCTGGGGATGACATCGGGGAAGGGGCGGTACGAAGGTCCGACCATGGGGAGGGCGGAGAGAAAGTATTCCAGGAACATCGACACGCCGATGGCGGTGATGAGGGATGACAGTTTTGGTTTGTAGCGGAGCGGCCTATAGGCCAGCTGATTGGTCAGGAGGGCTATGATGCCTCCCGCGGCCATCGAGGCCAGGAGGACGAAAAAGGCGGTTACGCCGGATTTGCTTACGATGAGGGCGTTGAACACAAAAAAGGTCCCATACGCCGCGTAGGCTCCAAGCATGAAAAAATCACCGTGGGCGAAATTGATGAGCCGCACGATGCCGTACACCATGGTGTACCCAAGGGCGATCAGTGCGTAGATCGAGCCTACTTGAAGGCCATTGATTACTTGTTGGATGCTAAATATGGATCCCATTATGAATATCCCTTCGAATACTGGATTGTCCCGCGCAAGGAAGCCCTTATAACAAGGGCTAGGCCGCGCGACCCGGGGAAGAGTCGTCGCGGCCTTTTAAGAAAGGAACCCGGAAGGCGAAAACCCTCCGGGCTTGCTACCCTATTCGTCAGGGATTGACGGTGCTTCGGTAGACCTGCTGTCCGTTCTTCATCTCGATTATAACCGCGGACTTGATGGGGTTGCGGTTGGAATCGAAGGTAACCTTGCCTGAAACGACATCCAGGTTGGTGGTCTTGAGGGCGTCGCGAATCGCCGAACCCCTGGTGGAGCCAGCGCGGCGGATAGCGTCGAACATGATGTAGGCGGCATCGTAGGCCAGGGTGGCCAGGGCGTCGGGCTCGGCGCCGAACTTGGCCTTGTATTTCTTTACGAATTCCTGGACTATGGGCCTGGGGTCGGCTGCGGCATAGTGGTTGGTGAAGAAGCCGTTTTCCACTGCCTTACCGCCGATCTTGACCAGGTCGGGGGAGTCCCATCCGTCACCGCCGACCATCGGGCCATTGAAGCCGAGTTCCCTGGCTTGCTTGGCGATGAGACCCACGTCGTTGTAGTAGTTGGGGACATAGAGGACGTCCGGCTTGTTGGCCAGGATCTTGGTCAGCTGGGCCTTGAAGTCTGTGGCACCAGCGGGGTGACCTTCAAAGGCTACAACTTTTCCGCCAAGTTTGAGGAACTGGGCCCTGAAGTTTTCGGCCAGCCCCTTGGTGTAGTCGTTGCCGATGTCGAAGAGGGTGGCGGCGTTCCGGGCTTTGAGCTCGTTGAAGGCGAAATTGGCACCTACTGTGCCCTGGAATGGGTCGATAAAGCAGGCGCGGTAGATGTAGTCTCCAACCAGGGTAACTCGCTCGTTGGTGGAGGTGGGGCTGATCATGGGGATGCCGTTGGCCTGGGCGATCGGGGCTCCGGCCAAGGTGACCTTGGACATGACAGTGCCGATTATAGCCACCACGTTGTCTTGCTGGATGAGCTTGGTGTAGACCGTGGCACCTTCAGCGGGGTCTCCCTTGTCGTCTTCGAAAATGATGCGGACTCTCCTGTTATTGAAAAGACCGCCCCTGGCGTTCCACTCTTCCGCGGCAAGCATGATGCCGTTTTTCGTAGAAATGCCGAAAGTTGCGGCTTCGCCGGTTACGGGGCCTACGCCGCCGACCCGGATTTCCTGGGCTGCGACGAGGGAAGTCGCCAGGATGGCGAGGGCGAGTACGAATGCTACTTTTCTCATGGTTCCTCCTTGAAGATAGCAATGCAACAAATAAAGCTATGTGTCATTGCCTGTACCTTCTGATAGAAACCGATATGAAACGGGAAGTCAATATTTTCATAAAAAATTTGACAGTATTTCTATATCGTGCTATAATTATCTTTTGATTTCTGAGACCATTGTTTTATTAGCCGAAATTCTTCTTGTTTTTTAATACTTTTCCGCGTTAGCTCCCGTCGTTGAACAAATATTCATGAAACCTCCCGGGCCTATGTTTCTCAGGCCTCGACTAAAATATTTCAAGACGGTAGTATGGCTCATGATTGAAACACCAAAGGCCTCCAAGGCATCCCGCGAGCTTGGGGGCACTCTGGCTGGCTTCGCCGCCTACGGCATATGGGGATTGTTCCCTTTGTATTGGCGGCAGCTCTCCTTCGTGGAACCTGTCCAGATTCTCGCTCATCGTGTATTCTGGGCCGGCCTGTTTTGCCTTGTCCTCCTCTGGTCCAAGGGCCGTTTCGCGGAAATCCGCAGGCTTGCGAAGTCGGGAAGAACCTTTGGGGTTCTCGCCCTTTCCGCCATCGTGGTGACCTTCAATTGGGGCATGTACATTTGGGCAGTAAATTCGGGAAGGATCATCGAATCTGCCTTGGGCTATTATATAAACCCCCTGCTCTCTGTTGCCCTGGGCGTGCTTTTCTTCAAGGAAAAAGCGGACGCATGGACGAGGATCGCCGTAGGGCTTGCGAGCCTGGGAATAATCGGCGCGGCGGCAATCTACGGATCCGTGCCGTGGGTCAGCATTTTATTGGCCACCACCTTCGCGTTCTACGGAGCCTTGAAGAAAAACCTGGGCTTGGAACCTCTCCTGGGGCTTACCGTGGAGACATTGATCGCTGCTCCCTTCGCCTTACTTTTTCTCACCCTGCGGCAGTTTCAGGGAAGCGCGGGATTCATCCAGCAGGGATTTTTCACCAGCCTCATGCTGGTTTTGGCGGGAGTTGTCACGGCCGTCCCCCTTCTCTTTTTCGCCCAGGCAGCCAATACGATCAGCCTTCAGCGAATGGGTTTTATCCAGTATGTTTCGCCCACAGGGCAATTGCTCCTAGGAATGTTGGTGTTCGGAGAGCGCCCTTCTCCAGCCTTGATGGTTGCCTTCGCGGGAGTGTTGGGCGCGGTAATCATTTACATTGCCACAAGAAGGAAGGCGTCGGACTAGGCGTCGCCCTGGCTTAGCCCAGGACCTGGACGCCCCCTATGAAAACTTTGGTTACGAGGTTCATGCCGAAATGGTAGGCAAGGTGTTCAGGCTTGGGAGCGTCCAGGAGGAGAAAATCCCCTCTCTTCCCCATCTCCACCGTGCCTATCCGATTGGATAGGCCAAGGGCGGCCGCGCCGTTGATCGTAAGGGCGGTGAGGGTTTCCTCGAAGCTCAAGCCCATGGCGACTGTCCCCAGGGCGAAAATCATAGGTATGGATTGGCTGTAACAGGAACCGGGGTTCAAGTCCGAAGCTAGGGCGACCGCCAGGCCTCTGTCGATCATTCCCCTTGCATCCGCGTAGGGTTCACGCAAGGAAAAGGCGGTCAGTGGAAGGCAGGTGGCGACTACTCCAGCTTCGGCCATGGCGTCCAGATCCCGGGGGCTAGCCTTGAGAAGGTGATCCGCGCTTGTGGCAAAGACTTCAGCCGCCAATCCGGCTCCTCCCAAAGCCACTACCTCGTCCGCGTGGAGCTTGAGCTCGAAGCCCAGGGCGCGGGCGGCGAGGAGGTACCTGCGGGAATCTTCGATTTCGAAGACTCCTTTTTCGCAGAATATGTCGGCGAAATGGGCCAACCCTCGGGCGGCGATTTCTGGCAAGCCTTCTCTGATGAGCGAGTCAATGTACTCCCCTGGGCGGCCTGCGAATTCAGGCGGCGTGGCGTGGGCTCCCATGTAGGTGGGCACGATTCTGATTGGTTGGGAGGATTCCAGGTCTCGAAGAACCTCAAGTTGGCGAAGTTCCGTGGCTAAGTCGAGGCCGTACCCAGACTTGGCCTCCGGTGGCATCCATGGTGCGCCTGATGCCTCCGCCGCGGCGGTGGATTTCCATGTAGGGCATGCCGGACAGACGCCAGAAGAATTCATCCTCTCTGAAGCCTGCGAATACCAGGTGGGTATGGCTGTCCACAAAGCCAGGCACGCAGGATGCTCCCTGGGCGTCGATGATGGCGTCGTTGGAAGGAGCGGCCTGCCGCATGGCCTTGGCGAAGGCCGGGTCGGACTCCTGGCCGGCGAAGAGGATCTCCCCCTCCTTGACAACGATCGCCGCGTCCTTGACTCGCCAGAGCTCTTTCATGCTTGGCCCCGATTTGGCGGTGAAGCCCAGGGGCGTGGCCAGTTCTCCTATGCCTTTGACGACAAGGGTGCCCTCCATCTCCTTTGCTCCTTCCTATTTGTAAAGCGGATCTTTCCCGATCGAGC
>VKGY01000097.1 GCA_008080685.1 Spirochaetota bacterium | reverse complement strand
CGTGACCGGAATCAGCTCCCGGTTCGCCAGCTTCACCACCTCCGCGACCTGGGCTGTCGAGACAGGGGTCACCACGACCTCGGGGAAACGCCCGTATTCTTCGGCGGAAGTCTCGTCGTGGGAATAGGACTCCATGCGTTCCCGATCCGATATGACGTTGCGCGATCCCAATATACCTTCCAAGAGAGAAATTACGCGGTCTGTGACAGGGTTGAATTTCATCGATCGCCTCCCTTGGTCTTTCTCGCCTCCAGGCGCTTGACGATGCGGGGCACGATGTCGAACAAGTCCCCGACGATGGCAAAATCAGCCAACTTGTGGATCGGCGCCTCGGGATCGCTGTTAATGGAAACTATGGTCTCGGCGGTCTTGATGCCCGCCAGGTGCTGGATCGCCCCGGAAATTCCGGCGCAAATGTAAAGCCGAGGCGAGATAGTCTTGCCTGACAAGCCCACTTGGTGGGGGTAGGAAATCCAGCCCCGGTCCACCGCCTCGCGGCTCGCGCCAACTGCGGCGCCCAACGCGTCGGCAAGTTCGCGCAAGATCCTGAAGTTGTCCGATTTCTTAAGCCCCCGCCCTCCGGCCACCACGATGCCAGCTTCCTCGATATTCTCGAAATCCGGGATGTCGCTCTCCAGTCCCAGGACTTCGACCCGCGGATCGGTCAGCGTGGGGTCGGCGGCAAGCCGCGCGACCAAGCCATTCCTTGTGTAGTCAGGTTCCAGGGGAAGGGCGGATTTGGGGCGCACCGTGGCCATCTGGGGCCTTCGGTCCGGGGTCTTGATGGTGGCCATGATGTTTCCGCCGATCGCAGGCCTGGTCTGCAATAGGTTGCCGGTTACCGGCTCAATGGAAAGCTCTGTGCAGTCCGCGGTGAGCCCAGCGCCGAGTTTGACCGCCAGATGGGGCATGAGAGTCCTTCCCGAGCTCGTCGCCGCGGCGATTATCACAGAAGGCTTTCTTGCCCGGGCTAGGGCGGCAAGGTTCTTGGACCAGGTCTCGCATTGGAAAACCGACAGCCCTGTACCTTGGATACATACTACCTCGTCGGCGCCCCGGGATATCAACTCCTTAAGCGAAGCATCCGCGAGGGGATGCTCCGAGTTGTCGTCGGAAAAAACAATCGCCACGAGGATGGCGCCTGCTTGGTCGGCAAGGTCTCTGCCCCGGGCGAGAAGCTCGAAGGAAACCCTCTTTATCTCTCCCTGGTATTGTTCGGAGATAGTCCATATCTGGTTCATGCTCAAGCCCCCTTGGCCAGCAAACCACGGGTCTCAAGGAAAGCCATGAGCCCATCCGCCGCCTTTTCCGCTTCCGCCTCGTCGCCCGCCCTCAGCATGACCCCTTCCCGGGCCACTTTGGGGTAGAAAATCTTCGAAACCTTCGTAGGCGAACCCCTTAGCCCGAGGAAGCCTTCCTCGGCGTCCAAATCCTTGGCGTTTAAGGCGCGGATCATGGAGGACCGGGCGAACTTTTTCCCCCTTAAGGTGGGGAGTCTGGGAGTGCCAATCTCCTTCACCACCGTGGCAAGGCAGGGCAGCTTCAGCCTCAGCCTCTGGTAGCCCTCCTCGACCAGGCGGCGGACTACAATTTCAGTCTCGCCGGAACTTTCGATGGATCCCACATAGGTGGCTACGGGAACGTCGAGCCATGCCGCGAGGCCCGGCCCCACCTGGCCCGTGTCTCCGTCGGTCGCTCTCTCTCCCGCAAGGATGAGGTCGAAGCCTCCAAGTTTCTTCACTGCCAAGGAAAGGGCGTAGGAGGTTGCCCAGGTGTCGGAGCCCGCGAAAGCCTTGTCCGTAACCAATACCCCTGCGTCGCAGCCCATTGAAAGAGCCTCCCTCAAGGCTCGTTCCGCCGATGGGGGACCGAGGGTAAGGACGGTGATCGTGCCCCCATGTTCTTCCCTGAGCTTCAACGCTGCTTCAAGGGCGTACAAATCCAGGGGATTGACGATAGTGTCCACTCCCGCACGGATCATGGTGCCCGAATCGGGATCCATCCGAACCTTGTCCGTGTCGGGAACCTGCTTGATCGCCGCGAGAATATTCACCCTTCGCTCCTTAGCCGCAGGGTTCTAAGACGGCAAAGCCGTAAAGTCTCTCTGCGGTTGTGGAAATTTATTTCAAAATACTTTGCGAATAGTAATATATTCTCAAGTTCGGCTCAAGGCTTGCTTCCGATGAGCGTGATGTTCACCCCCGCCTGGTAGCGCTCGTGGCTTTCAGGGTTTTCCAGCTTGCCGTTGGCGTAGTAGCCCACGGAGCCGGAGGAAAATTGCTTTTCCTGGGCAATGATCTTGCCCCAGAGGGCGCCGTTTGGGCCTGTGATGCTCAACTCGACGAACTTGGGCGCCTTTGGGTCTGTCTTTTTCGGTTCTGCCATAGGATTCTCCTTGGATGCGGCTTCAAAGAATATACGCGCCCACCTAGGCTGCGCGCTTTAGGATCGCACGTACGGAGAAAATAAAAAAGGCCGCGGTCGATCTCGGCCGCGGCCTTTCCGGTCAGTGCATAAGGTCAGTAGGAATCCCCGCTTTTGGGGACCAGGCAGATGAACTTGAAAGGCGTCAGCCCAGTGTTTACGAAATGGTGCTTTTCACCGCCTGGCTGGACTGTGAACACCCTGAAATACCCATCGTAGCCAATCTGAGTGCCGATCACTATGCGCTCCTTATACGAATCCTATAAATAGCGATTTCACTGCAAGGAGCAAACCCGAAGCTGCGGCGAGCCGCGGAGCCTAAGCGCGGAGCATAGCCCCGAAGCTCAGCCGTGAAGCCTGGGAGCGGCGAAAAAGCTTATTCCCCGGCGGGTCAAGGCTTGGGCGGTGCGGTCGCAGGAGTCCACCTTGTCCATGAAATTTTCCTGCAGCCGCGGCCAGTCGCCGGAGGCGATGATCTCGGACTTGTCCCGGAAATAGTCCAGGATGTCTGAAGGATGGATCCGTCCGGCGTCTACCTCGGGATCCGCGCCCTCGTGCTTGGCGGAGATGTTGGGCACCTTGGCGGCAACCTCCAGCAATTCATTCCTTCGGTTGTAGGGCTGGATGACGATGCTCTTGTACGTCTCTGTGATGTGGTGCTCGAAGCGGATCACGTTTTCAAACCCTAGGGCTTTCCGGGCGTAGGAAGCTGCTTCGATGGTGCCGTTGTCTACGGAATTGGACCAGTTGAATCCCACCAAGGGGCTGGTTCCGTCGTCCCGGGCGAAGAGCTTGGCGGCGGTCATTATCCACAACGCATGGTAGGGATTGTCCGAGCCGAAGAAAACCGAAATCTTGAAGCGGATGTCCACGCCCAGGCGGTAGAGGAGGAAGCCAAGGAGGATGGTGCCGGCGTTGAAGTTTAAGGCCGCCTGCAGGCCATAGGTGGTGTAGTAGTAGAGATACTCGTCCAGCCATTGCAAGGCGTGGCGGTTGGGCTGGCCGATGCCGCCGAAGTATCCCGCGATGGTCGCGGGGCCCCCCAGGTGGGGATTGGAGCCGTCGGTGCCCTTGGTGTCCAGGGTTTCGACGAAGGAGCATCCCATGATGTTCATGGCGGCTATTATGGCGGGCAGGTCCCCGTCCGCCTCGGATTCCTTCATCTTGCGGACCGCGATGAAGCGGCCGGGCACCAATGAGCCTTGGGCTATGGCCCGCTCGCACATCGGCTTGATCCAGGGGAAGTACTGCAGCGCCGATACCTCCAAGGTTACCGCCGACTTTTCCTCAAAATGGATTTCCGCCGCCTTGGCGCCCAGGACCTTTTCCCTGTAGGCGTCCACCCCGATGAAGGCCTTCGCGTCCCGCATGGCCATGAGCCATTCCAGGTCCCTCAGGTAATCCTTGTTCTTCCCCTCCACCTTCCTCGCCAAGGCATCGAAGGTCCTGGCTCGGGGCTCCCGTACTTAGCCACGACGGCCATGAAATCCTTCATAATGGGGGAATCGGGATCCAGGAGGGTGGCGTTCACGGCGTCCAGCCTGGATTCGGGGATGGCAAGCCGCTTTCGCATCGTTGCGTCTTTGCTTGCGTTGGCCATGGCGTCCTCACCAGTACTTGGAGCGCGTCAGCTCCGCCAGTTCCTCAGCCTTCAAGGGGTAGCTGTATTCCTCGCCGGGATAGGCGCCGGACCTCACTTCATCAACGTAGATCGAAATAGCCTCAGCGGCGATGTATCCCAGTCCGTCGGCCCTATCCTCCCGTCCCAGCTTTCTCAAGTCGGGATTCGCGGCCAAATGGGCTTCGTAGCGCTGGGCAGCCTGGGGAATGTAGCACTTGGCGAACCAGGGCCTGAAGCTCGCGTAGAGGCCCAATAGGTCGTGCATGATGATGAGTTGGCCATCCAGGTCAGTCCCCGCCCCGATGCCGTATACCGGAATCTTGAGCTTCTGAGCCAGCTTGGCCGCAGGCTGGGTAGGCATAGCCTCCAGAAGCAGGCAGAAGATCCCCGCCTCCTGAAGGGCCAGGGCGTCCTCGACCACCTCCTCGAATCCGCCTATCGTTTTTCCCTGAACCCGGTAACCGCCGAAAGACGCGGTGCTCTGGGGGGTGAGGCCAAGATGGCCTATGACAAGGATTCCTGCCTCCGCGATGGCCTTGACCTTGTCCGCCACACGCCTTCCCCCTTCGAGCTTGATGGCATCGCAGCCCGCCTCTTTTACGAAGCGCATGGCATTCCTTATGCCCTCTTCCTTTGAAACCTCGTAGGAACCCTGGGGCATGTCGCCCACCAGAAAGGTGTTGGGTGCGCCCTTGCGCGCCGCCTTGGCCAGGGTGATCATCTCATCCATGGTCACGGGGTTGGTGGTCTGATACCCCAGCTGCACCATGCCGCCGGAATCGCCCACCAGAATCATGTCTATTCCCGCCGCTTCGGCGCACTGGGCGAGAGGGAGATCGTAGGCCGTAATCCAGGTGAGCTTTTCGCCCTTGGCCTTCATGCGCCTGAAATCCACCAGAGTTCTCTTCGTCCTTGGTTCGCCTTTTTTGCCGAACATACATCCCTCCTCATCGTGAATGATTCTTCCTTAGATATTGACTGCCTGGCTTCGGTTGTCAACCTCGGGCTGGACATAGCGGATGGCGAATCGCTCGCCGCCCCTCTCCATCTGGGCTGAGGCGATGGAGAAGCCCGTGGAGCCTTCGGATTCCGCCTGCCCGCTTCCGGGGGCAGAAAACCGAAGTCTGAGGACGATGGCATCTCCTGGCGAGGCACTCAATCCCGTCTCCGCCGCCAGGCCGTATACCTTAACCAGTCCCGAATGCTCAGCGCCCTTTTTGGAAAAGGCCATCCGGGCTTCGATGCCCATGAAAGCCAAGTACTTCTTAACCTTGAAGAGCCATTGCTCCGGGCTGTAGCCCTTGGTTTCCAATCGTACAAAGTCAAGGGATGAAGGGCCTCCCGGCGTCTGTGCTGCGTAATGCGCCGCGGCGGGGCCGCAAAGGGCGATCCGGGAAAAGGCGCCGGCTTCGTGGAAGATGCGAAGCAGAATGGAGTACAACCGGTCGAGAAGGTAGGAACCCCGATCATCCAAAGATTCCATGGCCAAGGCTTCGGCCGCCATTTCGGCGCGAAGGTAGTGCGAAGAGAGAAGAGGGGGGGGGAGTCGCAGCCCTATGCCCCCTGAATAGCGGATAAAGGCTTTGGCGGCCTTGATTAGACGGGGACGGCCTGCGGCTTCGGCATAGCGCAACAGCTTCTCAGCGTCTATCCGCGAAGCGTCAATGCCCAGCGCTTCGAAGCGGGCGGTGTCCCATTCGCCTTTGCGCAGGAACCAATAGTCCAGCAGGGCCTTCTCGGGTTCCGCGACGTATATGACAGCCCCGCCCGAGCCTTCTTTCCTTACGCCGAAGAAGAGGTCCTTGGGCAGGATGTCGTACTGATATCGCCCAAAGGGATTTTCAAAGGATCGGGCGGGACGGGGAGTGGCGCTTGAGTACGACGCCTGTCCGCCGGCCTTGTCCGCGGCAGGCAAGATCCCCGCCCTGCGCAGAACCCATTCGCCTGAAAGGTAGGAGGGCGGGTAGATGGGATTGGCAAAGGCGGAACCGTCTAGGACATAGCGGCTCCACGGCGGTGCTATGCAGAAAAGGCCTCGGCGGAGTTCAATCAGCTTCCCTGCCTTTCGCCAGCGGTAAAGCTCCGTGTGGACACATTCCTCTGTCTCGTCAGAGGCAAGCCAGGCCATTTCATAGTCAAACCAAGGCTGGTATCCAAAATGATGAAGGATGTCCTTGAATTTCATTCACGATACTATACACTGTTGTTCATTTTTGTACATATAAATTTGAACATTAAACCTTTCTGAACGCGTTCGTTGCCGCCGCGAAGTCCAGGGCGAGGCGTATACCGATTTCAACTTTCGCTATATTGGCGGGGCTCATGGATTTCCTAAGCGCGGGGGTCGCAGCTTGCGGATCTCCATCCAGTCCAAAGGCCTGGAGGTGACTGAAAAACCGAGTTTCTCGTAGAACCTGTGCGCATCCCTGGTGATGAGCAGCCATTGGTACTCCGGACCATGGATCATCCTGTCCATCATCGCCCTGGCTGCTCCCTGCCCCCGGTAGGGCTCAAGGACGATCACGTCCAGGATATAGGCGAAGCGGAGCTTATCGGAGATAGCCCTCGCGTAGCCGACTTGCGCCCCATCCTTGGTGAAGGCTCCCGCCACTATGGCGGAATTCCGGGCACTCTCCTCAACCTCTTCCCTGGAAATTCCCTTGCACCAATAGGCGTCGGCTAGCATCGACGACACGGCACCGAAGTCCATAGCGTCGAAGCCAACCCGGATATCGAATGATTCATCGCCAAACATAGACGCTCCTATCAATCCTCACAGCCGTTACTATGCCCTTTTACTAGCCTGGTGGGAAGCTTCATCGGCATAAATTCCGCAGCTTTTCCTGGGCGTATTCCAAGAGGGCGTCGCGCTTTTCGGCATCCAGGTAGTGCGGGGATACCTTCTTTTCCACGCAACCTTCGTAATAGCCTCCGGAGCCAATTCCAGGGCAAGTGGCCAGGTAGATGCTGCCTTCGGCACCGCGGGCGGGGTCGATGAAAAAAGGCTCGAGCAACAGGCGGATGATTATGTCCAAAGGCGTCTTGGTGTACATAATCGAAGTCCTGACTATGCCGGGATGCACGGCGTTGACTTTGATCCCCGATCCGCGGACAGGGTCGGAAAGCCACCAGGTGTAGAGAAGGAGCATATACTTGGAAACCGCGTAGGCCTTGAACCAAGCATAGGAGTTCATTTTTTCGATCCTGAATCCGCCTATTTTGAAAATGCCCGACACCACATTGACGATCCTGGGATCCTCGCTGCGGGAGAAAAGCGGGAAAAGCATGGTCGTGAGGGCGAATGTCCCGAAGAAGTTCACCCCCACATTGGCTTCGAATCCTTCGGCGGTTCGATCTCCACCAAGCTTGGAGACTCCTGCGTTGTTGACCAACCCATGGAGAAGGCCAAAGTCCCTTTCGAAGTCCCTGGCGAATTCCCTGATTGAATCCAAGGAGGCCAGGTCCAGCTTCCGGGCGAACACCTCGGGGTTTCCGGAGCCGAGCCTGATCTCTTGGGCAGCTTTTTCCGCTTCTCCCATATTTCTGCAGGCCAGGACGACCCGGTGTCCGGCTCTTGCCAAGCCCTGGGCTGTTTCCTTTCCTATGCCCCGGTTGGCTCCCGTCACCACGCTCGTCCTGACCCTTTTCCCGACGCCCATGCCATCCCCCGATTCAAGCCTTTCCGCCCCAGC
Organism: Spirochaetota bacterium; assembly: GCA_008080685.1. Classification (GTDB taxonomy): domain Bacteria; phylum Spirochaetota; class Spirochaetia; order Treponematales; family Rectinemataceae; genus VKGY01. The sequence goes on along the minus strand of VKGY01000097.1, from coordinate 15,130 downwards.
GCTCCCAATGGACAATTTGGGACAAGTCCTTCCTTGGCCGCGATGAAGGATTTTCGTCCGCATAGCCCAGGGTCACTATCCCAAGCACGAACATATCTTCCGGAATACCAAGTATGGGGCGGATATCCTTCTGTGAATACATGCCTATCCAGCAGGTGCCCAGGCCTAGGTGGGTGGCCTCGAGCATGAGGTAGCCGATGGCCACCCCCGTGTCACGGATCACTCGCTTCAGCTCCCAATGGGGCGAATCCTCATCCACCCGAAGATCCTTGGGTACCTCCGCCCTGGCCCGGATGTCCGCGATGCAGGCGATGAAGACCGGCGCTCCCATCATCCAGGACTGGCTGTTGCATGCCTCGGTCAGAGCCTGGCGGCGCTCCGGATCGGACACCACTATGAATTGCCAAGGCTGCCGGTTGTTCCCCGAGGGCGCCAGAGACGCGCTCCGGAGCGCCTCCTCGACCTTTTTCCTCTCCACAGGCGTATCTTTGTATTTCCGTATGCTTCGCCTTTCACGAATTTCCCTCATTGTTCGCCTCCGCCGGATCGACATATTTTACCACGTTTCCGCTGTCGCGGATTGGCGAAAACACCTGATATCAGTATCTTCGACCCCATGTCCGACGCCTCATGGAAGAGGAACATCGCCATCTTCCTTTCCAGCCAAACCCTTTCCCTCTTTGGATCCGCCCTGGTTCAGTACGCCCTCATGTGGCACATTACCCTGGAAACCAAATCCGGCATCATGATGACCCTGTACATCGTGTGCGGGTTCCTCCCCACCTTCTTCCTCTCGCCCTTCGCAGGCGTCTGGGCTGACCGCTACGACAGGAAAAAACTGATCATCTTAGCAGACACCCTCATCGCCTTGGTAACCCTCGCCATGGCTTTGGTCTTCATGGCAGGCAACCGGTCAATTCCGCTCCTGTTCCTGGTTGCCGCCATCCGCGCCTTCGGTTCCGCAATCCAGCAGCCTGCCGTGGGGGCTCTGCTGCCCCAGATGGTTCCCCAGGAGTCCCTTACCCGAATCAACGGCATCAACGGGAGCATTCAGTCAGCCCTTTCCTTGGTCGCCCCCATGGCCTCCGGAGCCCTTCTGGGTTTGGCGGGCATAGAGTTCATCTTCTTCATCGACGTCGCCACTGCCGCCCTGGCGATCGCGCTTCTTGCCGGATTCCTGAACGTCGCTCCCCACGCCAAGGCCTTGGAGACTAAAACCCTCCCAGGCGGAGGCTTTTCGTACTTCAAGGACATGGCCGACGGATTCAAGTACATCAAGGAGCACCGCTTCCTGGTGGGTTATTTCATCTACGTGGGATTTTTCCTCTGGATGGTAACTCCCGCTGCCTTCCTGACACCCCTCCAGACAACGCGGAGGTTCGGGGAGGAGGTCTGGAGACTTACGGCGCTGGAAATCTTGTTTTCGGCTGGTATGATGCTGGGCGGGGTGGCCATAGCGGCCTGGGGAGGGTTCAAGAACAGGATGAAGACCATGGTGCTGTCAAACGCCATCATGGCTTTATGCACCCTCGCCCTTGGGATCGTGGGCGAGTTCTGGCTATATCTGGCGATCATGGGGATCTTCGGTGTAACCATACCTTTCTACAACACGCCTTCCATGGTTATGATCCAGGAACATGTGGAGGAAGCCTACATGGGAAGGGTGTTCAGCGTCATGACCATGGTTTCCACGTCTCTCATGCCCTTGGGCATGCTGGTCTTCGGACCCTTGGCCGATGTCATGCGTATAGAAATGCTTCTTTTGGCCACAGGAGCCGCCATGCTTGTCCTGGCGGTGGTCGTCCTAGGCAGGAGGAGGCTCATGGACGCGGGGCTTCCGAAGGCCGAGGCCCAGGCTCCCGAGGCCGATTCCGCCCCAGCCTGAACCCAGGCTAGGACGTCACATCAAGTCGCTTGAGGTCCTGCGCTTCCGATGCTTCATGAGAATTTTCCTGGCTTTTTCATAATCCCTTTCATCCACCAGGATCGTGGCTTCGCCTTGCGTGTAGGGCAAGCCATTCTTGGACTGCACCTCATGGTCTATTTCGTGGTGCACCAGAGACGGCAAGAAGGCGTCCAGCTTATCTTTGTTCACAAAGGTCCAGAGGATTCTCAATCGAAGTTTCTCCCGCTCACATAAAAAGAATGAGACTTACGGCCATTACTATCATGCCGGCGATCAGTCCGCCTATAGCCAGATGATGCTCGCCGTATTCTTCCGCCGTAGGCAACAGCTCATCCAGAGAGATATACACCATTATGCCTGCCACCGCTGCGAAGACAAAACCGAAGGTAGTTTCAGTAAAAAACGATCTTAAAAGAAAATAGCCAAACAACGCCCCGATGGGCTCGGCGCATCCCGAAAGAAAGGAGAGGAGGAAGGCCTTTTTCCGGCTCTTGGTGGCGAAATATATCGGCGCGGAAACCGCCAATCCCTCCGGGATATTGTGGATCGCGATAGCCACCGCGATGCTTATGCCTAAGGTGGGGTTAGACAGGCCGCTCATAAAAGTCGCCAATCCCTCGGGGAAATTGTGGATCCCTATCGCTAAGGCTGAGAAAACCCCCATCCTCAGCAATTTCCCCTTCTCCTGTTCGGAGGCTTGGGAAAGCTTGTCCGCAGTGTTCATCTCATGGGGGTTTTCATACGAAGGAATGATTTTATCGATAAGCGCTATGACAAACATGCCAGCGAAAAACGCCACCACGGTCCAAAGGTAGCCAGCCTTGTCGCCGAATCCTGCGGAGAGAGAAACCCTTGCCTTAACAAAAATTTCAACCAGGGATACATAGATCATAACGCCTGCGGAGAAGCCCAAGGAGATGGTCAAGAGCTTAGGGTTGAATTTTTTAGAAAACAGCCCTATCAAGCTGCCAATGCCTGTGGACAAGCCTGCGAACACAGTCAGCGAGAGAGCAAACCAAAAATTACCTTCCATTTATCTATCCTCAGCCTTTCTTTATCGCCCTGGTGGCGAAAAACGTTGGAACTCCCCGATCTCTAAGATTCCCGGTTCCGTTCGTATCCTGGAAAATATCCGTCAATTCAAAGCCCGCCGCCAGTTGCCCGCCGATTTGCTCCTCGATGGTATGGGAAAACTGGATGCCCCAATCGTCCTTGAGGGATTCTTCGTAAAGCGCCGTATCCTGGAGCGGATCGAAGGGTAAGCCGCGGATTATCTTGGTCTCATCTTCGTCGAAAATATAATTGATGCCGTTGTCCAGCCCTGCCAAAAGAACCCCGCCGGGTTTCAGCACCCTTGCGCATTCCTTCCAGACATGGCAGACATCCTTCACATAACAATTGGAGACGGGATGGAAAATCAGGTCGAAGACGCCGTCGGCGAAGGGAAAGGGCTCGGTCATGTCGGCTTTTACGATCTCCACTTCGTACCCCTCCCTAAGGGCTACCATGCGCTCGCTTTCCAACTGGCGGGTCGATAAATCCATCACCGTGCACTGCGCGCCCAGGGCGGAAAAAACAGGTATCTGTTGACCCCCGCCCGAGGCGAGACCCAGAACCCGTTTTCCCACCAGGTCGCCGAACCACTCCTTGGGCACCGATTTTACAGGTGTCAGAACCACCGACCAATCGTCTCGCTTGGCCCGGGCGTAGGTTTCGCGGTCTATGGGCTTTCCCCATTCCCAGCCTGAGTCGACCCAGGAATCCACCGTCCGGGCATTAATCAACGTGTAACGTTCTTCCATCATACTACCTTATTCGCTGCAGCCCTTCTTCTGGAACTTCTGGTAGGCCTTGGCCATCCTGCCGAATTCCCTATTCTTCTTATGGGATTCAGCCTTCGTAGAGGTAAAGTACTCTACCTCTTTCCTAAGCTTAAGATAATTGTTATACAGCCCTTTGTCCAAAAGCCCTTTCTCCAAGGCCTCCGCCACGGCGCAGCCCGATTCCCGGGTGTGGGTGCAGTCCGCGAAGCGGCAATCCTTGGCCAGGGCGGCAATGGCGTCGAAGGTGCCCTGAAGCCCATCCTCCCCGTCGATCATCCCCACCTCCCTCATGCCGGGGTTGTCGATGACGATGGCGCCGGACTCCAGGACCAGGAGGCTTCGGGAGCTTGTGACATGCTTGCCCTTGCCGGTCAGTTCGCTTATCGCTCCGGTCTTGGCTAGTGCGGATCCTGAGAGGCTGTTTATGAGGGATGATTTCCCGACACCCGAGGATCCTAGGAGACAGTAGGTCTTACCCGCTCGGCTCCGGGTAGCCTCGCTTCGACGCTGCGTACAAGTTCCTCTGCATAATCAGGAGGGAAAAGGTCGGTCTTGGTTATCACCACATAACTTGGCACGCCGGCCTCGGCGCAGATGATCCTGTACCGTTCCAGCCTGTTCAGGTTGAAATCCCGGTCCGCCGCCTGAACCAGCAGGGCTCCGTCCACGTTGGCCGCAATTATCTGCGCTTCGCCCTTAGTCCCCAAGGCACGCCGGCGCAGGGCGGTTTTTCTTGGCAGGACTGCGTGGATGACCGCGAAATTATGTTCCAAGAGGCTCGCGAGCACCCAATCCCCCACTGCCGGCAAGTCTTCGCTTTCCTCCGCAGAGAATCTCAAGTTTCCCGTAATCTCCGCGTCGTACTCCCCCGCTTCCGTGAGCAGGGAGTATCGGTTCCGTTGTTCCTCGATGATCCTGCCGATCTGAAATCCGTCCAGGTTCGAAGCCGCGGTCTGGCGCCGCATATCCTCGTCAAATCCAAATTCGCTCAACTTCATTTCAATGTGCTCCGGGCTACCGCCCAATGTTTGACCTTAAATTTCGAAAAACCCCGCGTGGCTCGGGAAAATGCGCCGGGCTCCCTTGGTCCGCAGCCTTTCCCAGTCTTCGAGGCTCGCGGGATCGTTCATGATCTGATCCAAGGGACACAGCTCCCCGACAATAGCCTCTGCCTCAGGGCATATATAACTTACGCTGTCAGGGGAATGGCTGGGAGTAGCCAGGAACTCGCCCACCAGCCCCGCGTGATCCATATGGAAATGGGTGGCGAGACAATATCGAAGACTCCTGAAATCCGCGCCCAAGGCCTTCAGGTTCCTCTGGTATTCCCTCAAGGTTCTCGGCCACCCCGCGTCTATGGCCAGATACTCTTCGGGTATCGAGCTGCGGAGCGCGAAGCAGTTTGTGTTGTGGTATTTAAAATGCAGCAATCCCAAGATAGTCCTCAGTTTCCCTGGATCGCCCGCTTCACCGCCAAGGCAATAGCCTTGCTGCTGTAGGTGGCGCCGCCCACCGCATCCACGTCGACCCTCTGCTCGGCGATGATCCTTTCTGCCACCCCTTCGCCGGCCTTTCCCTTTCCGTTGCGATGCTCCAAGATCGCGATGTCCGAAATACGCCCGTCCATGATCTCGACCTTTACAACAACCTTGATCGGTGCTGCTTCGAATCGCCCCTCGTAGACACCGTCCTTGGCCGCGGAAAGGTCAACGCTCCCTATATCCAACTTGGCCAGATCCTCAAGGCTTCTTGAGATGGAAGTGAAGGCTATGAAACTCGCCCCTACCACCGCAGCCAGGATGATCGCAAGGATTATCCCGATTTTCTTCATTGTCCTCCGCCTGTGTTCCGTTTTCCTATCAGGCCAAACTCCTGTAGTCCGATTCAATGTACCGCTTGAGCCGATTTATAAACCACGCCGCAGGCGCTCCGTCCATGATGTCGTGGTTAAACACCGCAGTGATGTTGAGAATCTCTCGCAGCTCTGTCACATCGAAATCGAGCAACGCGAAGAAATTGTGGCCGTTTTCCACCAGCCGGAATCCGTAGATCGACAGCTTCCTGGAATCGGATGTATTTTGCCGCTTCAATCGGTCTCCCTAGGCTACCTAATCGCCTTGTTCCGGTAGACAAGGTCCGGCCTGGTGGTAAAACCTATTCTTTCTCAGAATGCATTGCCACCATCGTTGTCCGCATACATCACCAACGCGACCTTGGCGATCCCTTCGGCGTGGAGCGCCTGGACCGCCGCTTCAACAAGGCTTTTACCTACGCCCCTGTTCCTTGATCCCATCGCCACCGCAAGATGGTAAATGAAGGCGCGCCGCCCGTCGTGCCCCGCAAGGATGCTTCCCGCAACGCGCCCATCCTCGTCGCGGGCGACGAATCAGGTCGAAGGATTGCGGGCAAGGTAACGCCTGAGGCCCTCCTCCGAGTCGTCGTAGGGATTGAGACCCATTCCGGCCGTGTTTTCCCATAGGGATATGACCTCCCTGAAATTTTCGGCGGCCATACGTTCGATGCGCAAACAAAACTCCTCTTGAAATACCTATACCCGCGCCAGGCCGCGAAATCCGCGCACTCCGTAATACGAGGAGGCGCCGTTGTGGTAGATAAACACGCGATCGTACCGGCGGTCCCCGAAGAGGGCGCCGCCCAACGTGCGTACATCCCGGGGAGTCCTGATCCAGCTCGAAGTCTTGGTGTCGAAATCCCCAAGCTTCTGCAAGGCCCGGTACTGCTCTTCGTCGAGTAGTTCTATCCCCATTGCCGCAGCCATATCCGTCGCATTGTTCTCGGGGACGAAATCCTTCCGGTCCAATTGGCCCGCCCGGTCATAGCAGAGGCTCCGCCTTCCCTTGGGACTTTCCGCCGCGCAATCGCAGAAGAGGAATTCCCCCGTCTCCTCATTCCGTCCTGTCACATCCGGCTCCCCTTCCGTCCTCTCCATCTCCCTCAAGACCTTGAGCTTCTCCGGATCATCCCGCAGCTTCCCTTCCACCTCGGCCCAGGACAAACCTTGATGCCTTGCCATGTTCTTCCCAAAGCGGATGCGAAGGGTGGCGATCAAGTCCGACGCTTGGATTCCATCCATAATCAAGCTCCTTAGCCGTTCATCCTTGTCATCGTCCAACAACCGAATTCCGCGGAGCGATCAAAGACTGTTATGGAACAGAAGACGATCCTGAACAAGTGGCGCATATGGGGAGGAAGTCCCAGGACCTTGCAGACGAGAGTCCTGATGATTCCGTCGTGGGCCACCATGATGTGGTTCGCTCCGGGATCCAGCTCCAGGAAGGCCTCGTACACGCGGGCCTGCCTCCGCTCCTTGTACAGCTTCCAAAATTCCGGGAATCCGGCCCGCAGCTCTTCGTCGGAAAGCTTTGCGGCCTCTCCCACATTGATTTCGTTGAGCCGGGGATCCCTTGCTACCGGAAGACCTTTTGATTCTGCCAAAGGCTTTATCGTCTGCTCGGTCCTGACATACTTGCTCGCGCGGATTGTCGCGATCTCAATGTCCTTGAAAAATTCCAACAGCCGTTCAGCCCTTTTCCTGCCCACAGCGCTTATCGGCTGGTCGCTCATGGGAACCTCGGGGCTGGGAAAATCGCCCAACTCCCTGTCCGCATGGCGTACGACAAATATGCTCATATTATGTCCATTATATTGCTGTAGTCGTTCTTGATCCCCATCTCCTCAAGGTAGATCGAAACCATGCCCCGGTGATGGGTCTGATGGTTGAAGACGTGGAGGATCACAAGGCCGAAATCCTGGTCGTGGTCGCCGCCTCCGGAATCCTTGTACCGCAGGTTCATGCCCAGGTCCTTCTCGGTCACCTCGCCGGCGAAACGCTTCAAGTATCCATCCAGGACCGCCCTGTCCTTGAGGTATCCCTCCACCGTCTCCACGGCGTGCGAGCCGAAGCGGATTTCCTTTTGGAAGATCCCGTCCTTGATGTACTCGAAGGGCCTGAGGAGGGAGAAGCGCTTCAGCCAGTTGAAGTCGGCTATGTACAGGTGGTTGCACAAGGAACGGACCGAATTGAAATAGCCGCCGAACTTCCTCGTCCACTGGCCCTCGTCCAGGGCGCCTACCAACGCGTTCATCTTATCGTTTGCGATACCGTTGTATTCCGCCAAAAACCTCACAGTCTTTATGTCCATAGTCCCTCCTATAGGCCTTCTCATTCCACCTTGAAACGAAGCACGGTCTTGAGCTTTTCTGGGGCCGTCTTCTTGGGGTCGCCCAGGTAGATCTCCCTATGGGTCTTGGAAGCCCGCCTGCAGCCCTGGGCGGCGGCGAAGACCTCCATGGCAGCGAAGCTCGCGGGTTCTTCGTCGTACCCTCCCACGTGAAGCATCTGGACGCATCTCCCCTCGGCCATCCTCATGAACCGCGCGACGCCCAGCGCTTTATTGGGCTTTTTTACCTTCGTCCTTTCCAAGGTTTCCAGGGCGTATTCCTCGCTCACGAATTTCGGCTGCCTGATCATGAGGGTGAAGGAAAGCTTGTCCTTGTCCAAGGTCCCGTCGTAGCTCCGTATCCCTTCCTCGGTCAGGTCCCAGACTCCTTCCAAGGGATATACTGAATACTCCACATATCCGGCGGGGGCGCAACCGTTCCTTGGACTCATCTTCACGGCGTAGGAGAGGGAGTACAGCGCGGCTACATATTCCCCGAAGAAGGAATCGTTCGGATTCCCCTGTCCTTCCACCACGAAGAAGCCGAAGCTCGGCACATCCACCAATTCCGGCTTCGCCTTGGGAAGATACAGGCCCTTTTCGTCCTTCTTCCAGTCCAGTTTCATATTGCTCATTTCCTCAAAAGCTTTTCCATGGGCCTGCCCTTGGCAAGTTCGTCGATCAATTTGTCCAGGTACCGTACCTTTTGGATGACCGGATCGGCGATCTCCTCGACCTTGTACCCGCAAATGGAGCCCGTGATCTTGGACGCGTCGGGGTTGAAGCGCGGAGAGCCTTTGAAAAAGGACTCAAAATCAACCTCGTCGGCGATTATCTTTTGGAGCGCAAATGCGTCGTAGCCTGTCAGCCAGAAGATTATCTCATCCACCTCGGCCTTCGTCCGGCCTTTCCTTTCCGCCTTCTGCACATACATGGGATAGACCTTTCCGAAGGCCATCCTGTACACCCTCTCGGTGGAGGAACGGGATTTGTCAGAATCAGCCATGCATCATCCCCCTAAGGAATTAAAAGGTAAAGAACATCAACACCACGGGCAAATCCAGGAGGCCGTGGCCTACGACAATGTAGGGAAGCAACTTAGGCCGGATTTTTATCGACGTCCCGATATAGATGGCAAGGAACAAAAACATGCCGAATCTCCAGAGCAAGTATTTAGCATCAAAAAGCAGCGGGAGAGTTATATGTTGGAATGCTAGGGCGAAGGAACAGATCAGGAGCGAAACGATACCGTTCTTGGAAATGGCCTTGATTTCTCCCATACAGTAATCGAAATACAGAGGAAGCTCCGCGAAGGGCTGAGTCACCGGCCACAGGAGGGCGACCGCCACGGCCCACAAGGGGATCCTGTTGAATAAAAGCGAAGCCGCGGTTTCCTGGGAACCAAAAACCAGGGAGGCCAGCCAAACGTTGGGCGCCATCGCAAGGAACGATGCGCCGGCGAAGACGCCAATCGAAATCAGCAAGTCCTTCCACCAGCCGGTCTTGGAAAACTTGAACAAGGATACATACCGAATTCCCTTTTTCTCGTAGAGGGATTTCAGGACGAAAATCGTGGCGATGTTCGCGAGCACCGGGAAGGTAATCCAGTATTTTGACGCGGAGACCCAAGGGGACGCATCTCCTATCACGGCAAGGACAGCGGCGATCAAGGATTGGGTGACCAAGAACAGCAAGGGCCTGATAAAAAGCATCAAGAACGGCAAAGTCTTCTCCATGGCATCTCCCCGGAGGATTCCTGTATACACTGCTCGCGCCCAAATGGTCCAGCGTTAGCCGAATTTAAACCTGTGTGTTTACCAAGGCTTCTTTCACATCTTTCAAGGATTTACCCAGGGTGGAATGGACGTAAGCGCTCATTTCTCCGCGTAGGTTAGTACGAGGTAGGATCCAAAATATAGGGCAAAAGATGTCGTTGCGATTGTTCGGGTTTCAACGTCGGCACCTGTTCGAAAATGTACTTCAGATATTTGTACGGCTCATGACCACAGGCTTTCGCAGTTCGGAGAACAGCCAGTTCTTGCGACCAATGACAAAAGGCCGAATCGCATTCTCCACCCGTAATCCTCATCTTAGGATAACGGGTGTTATGCTCAGGATTTCATAATCCTCAGGATTCCGCAGAACCTTCAAGTGGATTGATAAATAAAGGGTTTGCTGCCTGAATCCTGAGGATAATCATTTGCTCCATACTCGTCCTACTGGCAATACTGAAGAAAACCTTAAGGAGGTTTTCCGATGTACCAACAGTACGACAAAGCGTCTCAAGCGGTTCTCGATTATCTACGTGAGCAAGGGTTTTCAAAGACTTCTCGCAAGTGCTTTTGTCAAGCCAGCGGGGAGTTTAAGAAATCTATGCAGGTACATCATCTTGAATACTCGCATAGTCTTGCCCAAACATGGCTTAACTCACTCAAACCGAATCTTCCACAATGGAAATTCCTGCCATTCCGTCGATCCCTGGCGCTCATAGATGATGCAGTACGGCATGGCACCTTAACCAAACTGCAGTTTTCTTATGGTATGGAAGCCTATAAATATCGTGTACCAGACTGCTATAAGACGCTGCTTGATGCATATCTCAAGGAAAGAAAGCAAGAAGGAAACCAGCCATCGACGTTACAGATGGATTCCATTGCATGCAGTCGGTTCCTTCTTTTCCTGAAATTGCAAGGCGTAGAAAGTGTTGAATCCATTTCTCCACACGTTATAAAAGAGTATCATGCTCAGACTGAGCATAAGACCGCTAAAGGCAAGAACGCCTATAGTTGTAGAATCCGCGGTTTCGTCAGGTTTCTCGCACGGAAAAAGCTGGTACCGGGAACGCTTGAATTTGCTTTTACCACTGATAAAGCAAGCAGGGTATCCATCGTCACCACGTTGACCAAAGAACAGGTTGCGGTAATCAGGAACTTTGGCATGACGAGTTCCTCGGCTTCTGAGCTGAGAAGCGCTACTATGACCACATTAGCGCTTCGTATGGGGTATAGGTCCATTGATATCTGTAACCTTCGCCTTTCCGATATCTCGTGGGAACACAGGACTATATCAATAATCCAGCAGAAGACGGGTGTTCCATTGACGCTTCCTTTTCCTGTAGAGGTTGGGAACCTTCTTGCAAGATATATTCTTGAAGCCCGTCCGGAATGTGCTATCCCGAATGTATTTATTACACTGAAGCATCCATATAGAAAATTGAATTCTTCTTGCTGCTATGTTTCCTCGGTGGCGCTCCTTGGGAAGAAAGAAGTCACTTCAGAGGTCAGGGGCTTACATATAGTCAGAAGGACTTTTGCCTCTAATCTGTTGGCAGCCGGGAATCCCGTGTCGACGATAGCCGCAACCCTGGGGCATGCGGATGAAGGAACGGTCGATGAATATCTTGCAACCGATGGAAAAAATATGCGTTTATGCTCCATTGGGCTTGCTGGCATTGAAATCCGACAGGCTCTCAGATGAGGAGCTATACTAGTTCACTTACGCGGTATATCACCGGTTTGATCACGCAAAAGCAAGCCAGCGGATATATCTACGAGTATGAAGCATATATTCTCGAAAGTTTTGACAGGTTCTGCGTTGAAAATCACTATAACGCCGGAACAATAACCCGGGAAATGGTCATGCACTGGGCAATCCAACGGCCCACGGAAAGCAAGAACTATCGAAACCAGAGAGTATCCTTTGTACGACAACTTGCACGCTACATGCAGTCGCTTGGGGAAAATGCATACATCCCTAAAAAATTTGCGTCAGAGACGGTAGAAGTACCTCATGTTCTCTCAAGGGAAGAGTTGACGAGTTTCTTCAACGTTGTCGATGCCTATATGCCGCCACAGCCAAGCTTCCGACGGTTGGTTCCGACCTATCAGGTTTTGATTCGGCTTTTCTATTGTTGTGGACTCCGTCTTTCAGAAGGCTGTTACTTGCGACGTTCCTGTGTTGACTTGAAAACTGGTACACTTGAAATCCTTCAATCTAAGGGCAACAAAGATAGGCTCGTGTTTCTTGCTGATGACGTCCTTGCATTATGCAGAACCTATGACGCAAGGATGCAGTCCATAATCCCTGATCGATACTGGTTTTTCTCCGGAAGGCATCGAGACCGACCGCTTCAAAAAACTTCCGTTGACAAGAAGTTTGGTGAATTCTGGAATAAGACTTCATATGCTGGCAAGGTCGACAAAAAGCCGACGGTTCACTGTCTTCGACATACTTTTGTCGTGGACAAGATGAACGAATGGATGCAAGCAGGGATGGATACCGGTGCGATGATGCCCTACTTGAGCCGTTACCTGGGCCATTCATCCATTGAAGAGACACAGTACTATTTCCATACCATTGAACAGGCTTTCCCGATCGTTCGCCAGCATGATGCCATGGGCAAGAGTGTTATTCCCGAGGTGGTGGTCTATGAAGAATAGCCCTACGCCTGCACCTCTTTTCTTTTCCATGACCTATGAATTCTTGGAATCATACTTGCCGCGTCAATGTGGAAGGAGCCTTCACACCGTTGAATCATACAGGGATGCTCTGTCACTGTTTCGACGATACATCCTGGATGTTCTCGGCGTCTCGATCAGTACGTTCACATTCGGGGAATGGTCGCGAGAATGTGTACTTGGCTTCATGAAGTACCTCTCCACACATGCAAGCAAGCCAAGTACTCGCAACCAACGCCTTGCGGCCTTGAAGTCGTACCTGACGTTTGCGGCTGATAAAAATATCACACTGCAATCGAAAGAGCTTGAAGTCAAAAGGGTACCGCAATGCAACGTGCCCAAGACGGAAAAGGAAATTATCCCGGAAGATGCCATGGCGGCCATACTAAAACAACCATCCAATAGTAAGAGAGGGCTCAGGGACCGCACTCTCATGATCATGCTTTATGACAGTGGGACCAGATTGGCCGAAGTCCTTGGATTGAACGTTTCCGATGTGGCTATTAGCGGAGACAATCCCTATATCCGCGTTAACGGCAAAGGTAGCAAACAGCGAATCATACCTATCTCGGCGAAGACAGCAGAACATCTTGCCCACTATATTTCCGTGTACCATGGGAAAGACGCCCCTATGACATCGTTGCTTTTCTATACGATCATCAAGGGGGTTATTGCCTAGATTCTCGGATAGAATTATATGCTACATAGTTTCGGAGATTTTTTCTTAGCTTTTTGTTCTTTTAGAATTTCTTTTCTGATGATTTTAGGCCAGGCATCAATCGGCAAATCGACATTGAAAGCACGTAGGATCTGGCCTTGTTTCACAGTAATCTCTGCCCAGTTCCCCGCTTTTCCTGGGTACTCGAAGTACTCAATTACGTCTATTTCGTCCAATATCTGACGGTACGTATACTTTTTAAAGAGTTCGTATTCTCTCATCACGTTTCGAATGTGTGACACCATCGAAAGAGCGACAAATTGAACGAATACTTTGCCATTGAAGTTTGCGTCATTACTGCATCTGGTTCGTCTGAGGGCAAGACGATCCTTTAGATTGTTGAATGCTTTTTCTACCCTGTCCTTGTGGCGGTACATGGCGAGCACTTCGCTTGAGTTCAGGTGCTTCTCGCTTGTGAGGAGTGCAAAGAAGCCACAGCGATGCATGGCTTCCTTGATAGCCTGGACGTTTTCACTAAACGAAACAAGCGTACCCCGTTTGTTCCACGTAAGGCTGAAATATGTCTCTATGGGTTTCAAAGGACTCGACAGCGCTCCAGAAGCAAGCGCTCGCCTCATTTCATCAAGCCGTTTCATCAACGCAGCGACTTCGCTGGCTTCCCGTTCCTTGCTACAATATATGTGCAGATAGACATCCTTGATGGTTGGTTCGCGTCCCCGTACCGGAACAGCATACGAAACCGGCACCATGGCATGGAATACCTTGTGCTCTGTATCATAGGAATCCAGCGAAAGCATCGCTTCACGACAACGATCAATAGCATCTTTGACAAATAGCAGTGAGTTCTTTGTCCCCAGAGTGAAGGAATATCGCTTTTTGAGAAGAGCTTTTACATTGTCTTCACTGTAGAAGCCACGATCAAGCACAAGCGAGGCACCCTCGATTCCCACACCTCGCAAATCCTGCAAGGTAGTTTCTACGGTAGATACATCGGGTATATTCCCCCGCAAGATTCGATAGAATACAGGAATATCGTTGTCCTGATCGAATACCATGAGCAGGTTTACTTGCTCCAGGCGATTGTGGTCTTTGTTGTGCCCTCTGGCAACAAGTGACAGTGCCTGTGAATATGACGAGATGCTGGTGGCGTCAACAGCAAGCCATCCTAAAGTACCAGATGCTCGCTGTATCCTGAGATTTAGAAACCGCTGAATCTCATCCTCTGTAATACTTCCTAAAAGCTCGCTACTTCGAGGAGAAGTCAGATCGGAACCATACGGATGATAATGAAGCCTCGCCCATTGTGAAAAGCGATAGAGCGGTGCATCTGGATTCGCAACCAGATAATAGATCAAGGAAAGCAGTGCCCTTGAGCGCTCTCCAAAGACACGTTCAAGATCGAGACTAAGGTTGAGTGATGTACTAATACTAGAGAGTAAAAGATCGGTGCCTTTGAACTTTCGCAATCCTAGTGTTGTAGAAAACGGTCGACCTCGTTTTGGAGAGACTACTTCGGCAGAAGGATTCCACGAAAGTCCTGATGATTCTTTTTGTTCCGCTGTCAGGGTAAAGAATTTTTCATTGGGAATAAAAAGTGAATCATGCATTTTCCCAATATAAAGACGTGTATGGTCAGGGTACTTTCTTCCCGGCACGCGATGTGAAGTTTCAATATATACGTAGTCAATATTCTTTATACGCTGGATTCGTGCTTTGGACATAATGGCCTCCGTACCATATAACTATTATATGGTACATTAGACACTATGTCAAGCTATATTATTGTATTTTATGGTTTTATTGAATGTAGCATATAATTTTTTCCGAGAATGTAGGTTCATAGGTATAAAATAGCGGGAATCCAGGATTTATGTATAAAGAATATCAGTTAAAGGATTTAAATCAAGGACTGATTGAAAAGTAAATTTAATTAAATATTCTATGGTTCAACAAGATCGCAGAACAACCGCTTCAACCTTATAAATCCTTTGGCATGGTTTGTGCAGAACAACAATACACAAACCACGCCAAGCCTTCGCTTCGCTCAGGCTCGGATTTAAAGGTTAAGCAAATGTTAGGTTTAT
>VKGY01000096.1 GCA_008080685.1 Spirochaetota bacterium | reverse complement strand
TTCATGGAGTTAGTAAGCAATCTTCCTTTTTCGTTGTATTTCACATTTTCAAAGAGGGCCATGCCGATTCCCTGCAAAAGCCCCCCTTCCATCTGGATACGGGCAAGATTGGGATTGATGGGCGTGCCGCAGTCGACCACCGCCACATAGCGCTCAAGCCACACTTTTCCCGTTTCCGTATCAACTTTGACTTCCGCGAAACCCGCCATGTAGGGAGGAGGTGCACTGTGGCCTGTGTAGGAAGCGTTTGTCGAAAGACACTTCATCTTCTCCCGGTTGTGGTAAAGCGTGTCCAGGCTGAATTGCTTGAGCGAGATGATAGGATTTCCATCTCTATCCAAAAAGCTCCGGCCGTCGAAGCACACCGAGGAGGGAGAAAGATTATAGTTTTCGGCCACCGTATCGGTCAGAAGACGCTTCATTTTCCTCGCCGCTTCCAGAGCCGCGTTGCCCGACACATAGGTGGTGCTTGAAGCGTAGGCCCCTACATCGAAGGGCGTGTGGTCCGTATCAGAGGAGTATACGATGATGTCCGACAACTCCACGCCGAGTTCTTCCGCCACGATTTGGGCGAGGATCGTGTCGCTCCCCGTGCCCAGGTCGGTCGCTCCCATGCGGAGCTTAAAGCAGCCCCCGTCCTGGAGTTCGATCATGGTCGCGCCCATATCTATTAAAGGGATGCCCGAACCCTGCATGGCGATGGCCATTCCCTTCCCCCCCCGTATCCCCGGCGAAACCTCCCAGGCAAGGTGATTCGGATCCCATCCTATGAGCTCCATGCCGCGAGCGATGCAGTATTCCAGCTTGCAGGATTCGACCACCATGGGAAGTCCCTCGCCGCCCTCGCCCATCTTGGCAAAGATCTCGCTGGTCTGGCCCTCGCGGATCATGTTTTTCTTGCGGAGCTCAGCAGGATCCATGGCGAGGGCGGCGGCGAGTTCGTCTATCGCCGACTCGAGGGCGTAGTTCCCCTGGACCGCCCCGTAGCCTCGGAAGGCTCCGGCGGAAACCTTGTTCGTATACACCACATTGCCGCCGTAGGCGACCGCTTGTACTCGATTGTAGAGGGGAAGGCTCTTGGCTCCCGCCACCATGAAAACCGTAAGGGCATGTTCGCCGTAGGCTCCGGTATTAGAAAGGCCCTTCATGTCTATCGCTGTGATGATTCCTTCCTTGGTGGAGCCGATGCGCATGTCATAGCGCATCTGGTGGCGGGTGAAACTCGATTCAAAGACCTCGCGCCGGGATAGGCTGGCCTTGGCGGGCCTTCCGGTCTTCAAGGTGACAAGACTGACGTAGGGCTCGAGGTGGACATGCTGCTTGCCCCCAAAGCCTCCGCCTATCCTGGGTTTGACCACCCTGATGCGCGAAAGAGGAATATCTAGGGCACGGCCCAGGATTCGGCGGGTATGGAAGGGTGTTTGGGTGCTGGTCACCACATTGAGCCTACCCAGCGTGTCAACATAGGAGAATGCTGCATGAGGCTCCATGGCCACGTGGGATTGGGCATGGGTGCGCAAGGTGGCGTGCACCACTATATCGCTTGCCGCCAGAGCCGCCTCGAGATCGCCGATTTCCATTTTATAGGATGCGGCGATGTTCCTTTGGGGAGCGAAGCCGGTGGGAAAAAGCTCGTGTATTCCGGCTTCAGGGTGGATTACTATCCGGTTGTCCATGGAAGCCTCGAAATCCAGGAGGGGCTCCAGGACCTCGTATTCCACATTGATAGCGCCCAAGGCCGAAAGGGCGATTTCTTCTGTCTCCGCGGCGACGAGAGCCACCTCATCGCCCACATAGCGTACAAATTCATCGAAGATGAATTTGTCCTGGGGGCTGGGCTCAGGGTAGCCTTGTCCTGCCCTGGTGAAGGGAATTCGCGGGACATCCTTCCAGGAAAGGGCGCAGGCAACTCCCTCCAGGACAAGGGCGGGACCTACATCGATGGCCTTGATCCGGGCGAAGGCGTAGGGACTGCGGAGCAGTTTTACGATTAAGGGGTCCCGGGGAGCAAGGTCGTCGGTGTAGGCAGGGCTTCCTTTTACAAGGCCCAGGCCGTCGATTTTTGGTATGTTCTTATTCACGATCCGCGTTGGCTCGGTCATTTGAAGGCCTCCAGGTATCGCCTTAAGGCTCTCAAGTGTCCTTCGTAGCCCGAGCAGCGGCAAAGGTTCCCCGCCAGGTAGTGCTTGATCTCCTCTTCATTGGGGAGACTGCCCATGCGCCGAAACTCCCTTTTCATGGCCACTGCCATCACCGCGAAGCCTGGAGAGCAATACCCGCATTGATCGACTCCCTCGGCGACAATGCAGGCGGCTAGGTCGTCCGCTTCCTTTCCAAGGCCACGAACTGTGGTAACCCTATGCCCTGAGGCTTTGCCTGTGATGACAGAGCAGGAAGGTACGGGAACATCGTCCAGAAGCACGGTGCAGAGCCCGCAATTGCCGGTGCCGCAAGCCTTTTTCACCTCCAGGTAGCCCAGGAGCCTGAGCGTATCGGCCAAGGGAGTGCCCGGATTTGCCTCTAAGCGGTGGTTCCTGCCGTTGACGCTGATTGAAATTTTCATATCCTTTGCCCCGCCTCGACAACCGCCCTTTTCACCAGCACAGAGCAGAGTTCTCTTCGATATTCCGCGCTTCCCCGGGTATCGTCGCCGAACTTCAATTCAGCCGCCGCCAAGAGGCCCGCCTGGATAGCGCGATCCTCAGGCTTGTCCGATAGGCCGAGAAATTCCGCTGCGCGAAGGCTCAGGCGCGCCGCCTGCGGCCGTGCGCCGACAGAAACGCGCCATTCCGTGGCCGCGGTGGCGACGCATACATTGAGGATGGGAAAGTCGTTCGCGGCGACCCTCAAGGATTGATAGGAGGCGGCAGAACCTTTCGGCACCCTGATTTCCTTGATCAGGAAGGGCGCATTCCTCGGCGCCTCGAGAAATTCGGCGCAAGATGAGGTCGCGCCGTCATGAAAGACAACTGTCGCGCCCAGGGCTAAGAAAACAGTGTTGAGATCCGAAAAACCGTACCTGCCCGCCACAGAGCCTCCAGCGGTGACCAGGTTCCGCAGTTGGACTCCAACCACATGGCCAAGAGCCTTTGAGAATATGCCGCAAAAAGCACTGTCCAATGTTAGAGAGATCTCAATATCCCGAAGGGTTGCCATGGCACCTATGGCCACCTCCCGGCCCCGATCCTCGATATACCTTAGCCCCAAGTCCGAAAGGTCGAGCGCATAGTGGATAGGCCTAGAAACCGCATTGGTCCACGCCCCTCCGCCCAAGGGAACTGCCCCTTCGTTGAAAATGCTCGCGGCAGCCTCATCCAAAGACTGGGGAAACTCGTAACGTCCAATGTGCATCGCCCAATCCTCCCGTTGAATTGTACTATGGGCGACTGAAAGCCGCAATCAATTGGTTTGGACATGGTTGTACCATAGTGTGACAAAAATGAAGAATTACTTGTACCGAAATTGAACAGAGTATCGATACCCATGCCGAACATAAAGAATCGTCAGATAAATCCGAGGCATCCAGGCAACCAATAATAAAAGCAAGCACCACGAATTATCTAAAACTTATATATTTATGCTGGTTTCGGCATGTTTCTTGCATTTATACTGATGGGTAATTATGTTCCGCGAACTCTTTCTTGACTTAGCCGCGGGACTGGTTTACATCAATGTCGTAGGAGGCATGTATGAAACACAGGAAAGCTATCCTCGCGTCCGCGCTCGCCCTTCTCATGGTCGTAAGCGCGGCCCAGGTATTCGGACAGGGCTCGTTCAGGCCCAAGGCCGAGTACACCATGCAGGTTAACGTCGGTCCCCTCTTCGACTGGGGCGTTGGAGCCCAACGCTGGGCTGACCTGGTCAAGGAAAAGACGGGCGGCAGAGTCAACGTCAAGCCCTACTTTGGTTCCTCCCTCCTGGCGGGCAAGCAGACCAACTGGTACCAGGCGGTAGCCGATGGTTCCATTGATTTCGTCGTCGATTCCACCATCAACGCTTCCTCCGTTATCAAGTCCTTCAACCTTTTCAATCTTCCGTTCTTCATGCCCAGCTATGAGGCGGTGGACAAGATCCAGGCGGGAAAATCTGGAGAAATGATTATCAAAGATTTTGAACGCG
This sequence comes from Spirochaetota bacterium, assembly GCA_008080685.1. Classification (GTDB taxonomy): domain Bacteria; phylum Spirochaetota; class Spirochaetia; order Treponematales; family Rectinemataceae; genus VKGY01. The sequence goes on along the minus strand of VKGY01000096.1, from coordinate 6,614 downwards.
GCGGCATCAAGTTCCTCGCCTGGGGCGAAAACGGGTTTAGGCAGATTACCAACTCCAAAAGGGAGATCAAGACCCCTCAAGATATGGTGGGACTGAAGTTCCGCGCCGTAGGCTCGCCGATATTCGTCGACATGTTCAAAGCCCTCGGCTCAGATGTGGTCCTCATGTCCTGGGCTGACGCGGTCACTGCCTTCCAGCAAGGCGTCGTGGACGGCCAGGAAAACCCCAAGTCGGTGCTCACGGTAGTCAAGATTTGGGAATATCACAAATACCTTACCAACTGGTACTACGTGCTCGATCCCCTTGTGTTCGGTGTGAACACTAGAGTGTGGAACTCCTTCCCGGCGGATATCCAGAAAGCCATCCAGGAAGCGGCGCTCGAGGCTGCAGATTTTCAAAAAGCCCTGGCTCGCGCTTATTTAGACGGCAATAAATCGGTGGAAAAGCTTAAGACAAAGTACGGCATCACTCCTGTGGACGCATATACCGAAGCCAAGGCTAAGGGCTTGATTGTGACTGACCTCACCCCCGCCCAGCTTCAGGCCTTTAAGGACAAGCTCCTTCCCGTGTACGACAAATGGGTTCCCCAGATCGGCAAGGCCATCTATGAAGCCGCTCTGGAGGACATGAAGAATTAAGCGTTCTCTTTCACCTTTAATCTTCGACCGGAGGGCTTCGCCGCCTTCCGGTCGCATATCTTCGGATCGCAATCAAACCTAGAATTCGGAGTTGGCAATGACAGAAAAGGTAAAATTCAAGCTCGACGAATTAATCGGAGCCTTTCTCCTCGGAGTGATGGCCGTTATCACCTTCGTCAATGTCATCAATCGGTATTTTTTCAGCAAGAGCCTGGCGTTCAGCGAAGAAATCACGGTCAATCTTTTCGTGTGGATCACCATCATCGGCATAGCAATCGCCTTCCGCAGAGGCAACAATCTTAAGATGACCAACCTCTACGACAAATTTTCACCCCAGCTGAAGCGAGTGTCCACCTTGATCTCAGGGATCATAGGCCTCGCGATCTTCGGCTTCCTCATCGCCAACTCCTGCAAGGAAATCTACAAGAACATGACCTTCTACCACACCACTTCCGAAGCTTTGGGAATCCCAACCTGGATCTACAGCCTAGGGACGCCGGTGTTCTCCCTTTTTGTCGTCAAGGAAATCATTGCAAGCACCTTAAGGGGCATTAAAAAAGAAGGGGGCAAATAATGGCCGGCCTCATCGTATTCGGCATCTTCGTCGTCCTCATTGTCATTGGAACCCCTATCGGCCTCTCCCTCGCCACGGCGGCGATCGGAGCCATACTCAATTTCGACCTCGGCATAGCCATGATCTCAAGGAACTTCGAGGCAAACATTTCCAAGTTCCCCCTCGTGGCGATCCCATTCTTCATTCTCGCCGGCGTGGGCTACAGGCGGACTCGCGATCGCCGCAGTCATAACCTGCATTTTCTGGGGTGCAATATCGGGTTCAGGCCCCGCCACCGCCGCAGCCCTGGGCTTGGTTTTCATTCCTACCATGATCAAGCAGGGTTACAATAAATATTTTTCCGCAAGCACCATCGCCGCAGGGGCGGGATTGTCCATAATTATACCGCCCAGCATTGCCTTCATCGTCTACGGAAACCTCACGGACGTCTCCGTCGGCGCCCTCTTCCTTGGCGGCATCATCCCCGGCATCATAGTCGGCCTTTTCTTGATCTTAACGAAAGGCCTTTGTCCAATCCATCTGGGCCTTGCTCGCACCGGTCATCATCTTGGGCTCGATCTACGCAGGCGTCGCGACTCCGACGGAATCGGCCATCATGGGAGTGTTCTACGCACTTTTCGTAGGCCTATTCATCTATCGGACGATTACGTTGGAAGTCCTGGTCTCCTCCTTGGTCGAGACGGTGGCGGGTTCTGCGGTGGTCATGTTCGTTGTGGCCATGGCGGGAATTTTCTCCTGGGCAGCCTCGACCCTCGGCGTCATAGACGCAGCGGCCCAACTTGTCCAAGGCCTCACCACCAATAAATTGGTATTCGTCCTCCTCATCAACGTGGTGATGCTCATCGCAGGGATGTTCCTCGACGCGATTTCCATAACGTACGTCTTCATGCCCATCATCCTTCCGGTGCTTCTCCAGCTTCAGATCGACCCGCTTTATTTCGGCGTAGTCCTTGTCATAGCCTTGGCGATTGGGCAGATAACGCCTCCTGTTGCAGTCAACCTCTATGTGACCTCGAACATAATCAAGAGCAACATCAACGACGAAATGATCCGCTTCGTCATTCCCATGGTATTCGTCTCCATCCTCGCCCTCTTGGTCATCACTTTATTTCCACAGATTTCGCTCTGGCTTCCAATCGCTTCGGGACTGTATACACCGAGATTCTAAGACAAAGGGGCTGCCCGGGAATTATCCGGACAGCCCCTTTTCTCGTATTTTCCACACCTCGGACATAGCCGAGTCGGATAATTTTTACAAAGAATATTGCTTCATTTTTCTGTACAGCGTATTCCTGCTTATTCCCAAACGCTTGGCGCACTGGGAGATGTTTCCATCCACTTCCCTGAGGGCCTTCCTGATTTCCCGTATCTCCAGGCTTTCCAGATCCTGGGCCATCTCCCCGCACGCAGCCTCATGGGCTGAGGTGTCGAGCGAGGATTGGATGCAGTTGAAAATATAGTCAGGCAATTGCTTCATGGTTATGCGATTTGTGTCTGAGATGATTATCGCCCTCTCTATCACATTCTCAAGTTCCCTGACGTTGCCAGGCCATGAGTAGGCGCGGAAGGCTTCCAGCACCTCGCGGTCTATCTCCGGAACAGCCCTGCCGTGATGAAGGGCGTTCTTCATCGCAAAATGGGAAACCAGGAGGGGAATATCGTCCAGCCTTTCCCTCAAGCTCGGAGTATGGACGCAGAGCACGTTGAGCCGGTAATAGAGATCTTCCCTGAAATTGCTCTTCTTGGTCTCCTCAAGCAGGTTCTTGTTTGTGGCCGCGATGACCCGGGTGTCCACGTTGATAACCTTGGTGCCGCCGATGCGGGTGATGCAGTGGTCCTGGAGCACACGCAACAATTTAGCTTGCATGTCCAAGGGCATTTCGCCGATTTCATCCAGGAAAATGGTTCCGCCGTTGGCTTGTTCGAATTTTCCAGGAAATCCCTCTTTCCTCGCGCCTGTGAATGAACCGGATTCGTAGCCAAAGAGTCCGCTTTCAATGAGGGATCTGGGAAGACTCGCGCAGTTTACTATTATCAGAGGGCCGTTGGCTCTCACGCTGATCTGGTGTATCGCATGGGCGAACATCTCCTTGCCCGTTCCGCTCTCCCCTTCGATCAAGACATTGGCGTCGCTCTGGGCTGCGATGCGCGATAAATTGAGGGCTTCGAGGAAGATCGGCTGCTGGCCGATTATATATGCATGGACTCCACAAGACGGAAGGTATCGATAACGCCCAAGAGCCGACCCCGGCGATCCCTGAGGACGATGGCGGATTTAATGAACCTCATCTTTCCGCGGGATGGGCTATGAAGGTAGAATTCTTTCTCAAGATATCCTTGCCCGGCTTCCAGCACATCGAGGATAACGGGACGGAAATCGAGTATTTCGGAAATATGGCGGCCGATGGAGGCGAATTGGTCAAGACTGAGGATCTGGGAGCCTTGTTGGTTGATGTATAGCACGATGCCCTTGGCGTCAATGATGAGGATTCCATCGGAGATGGAATCGATGATCGTCTTGAGGATTGGTTCGCTGGCCAGGCTTAAAAGGCCATGGGCGGCGACATGCTTCTCTTCGATGTCGATGTCGACCATGTGGGATGTCTGCGTCCATTGGATCATGGGTGCCTCACTTTGTGACAAGTGGCTAGAGTGTACTGTCATATTTTGGAACAGTCAATCAAAACCTAGGATAGACCGCCCTTTTCCGCGAAGGGGTTTCGCCACCTCCTTACTGGGCGGATTAAATTATTTTTTTATAATATAAAATTATATAATGATTACTACCTTTGCTTTCCTATTGCGGGACCGGGAATAAAAAGTATGAAAAAGAACATTTTAGGCATGAATTTTGCTGTACATTACTTGGAGGAATCTATGCCGTTCCAAAAACGAGAATTCCCTAACGCATTCGCGAACCTGCCAAAAGAGAAGGCCTTGGCCCTTCTGGAAACCATGGTAAGGATTCGCGCTTTTGAATCCAGGGTCGAGGAGCTTTTCCTCAATCGGAAAATCCCCGGATTCGTGCATCTTTACATCGGCGAGGAAGCCATCGCCTCGGGCGTGATGGCCCATCTCAATAAAGATGATTCCATCACCTCCACCCACCGAGGCCACGGCCACGCCATCGCCAAAGGAGCCAGGATAGACCGCATGATGGCGGAGCTCTACGGCAAGAAAACCGGCTACTGCAAAGGAAAGGGCGGATCCATGCATATCGCCGATTTTTCCGTCGGCATGCTGGGAGCCAATGGAGTGGTGGGCGGCGGCTACAACATAGCCGTCGGAGCTGGGATTTCTGCCCGGATAAAAAAAACCGACCAGGTGGCGGTATGTTTCTTCGGAGACGGAGCCTCCAACCGGGGAACCTTCCACGAAGCCCTCAACCTCGCCGCTGTCTGGAAACTTCCCGTCCTCTTCGTCAACGAGAACAATCAGTGGGCTTCCACCACCCCCACCTCCTTCGCCACCTCCGCGGTCCACATTGCGGACCGCGCCAAGGGCTATGGCATTGAAGGCTATACTGTGGATGGCAACAATGTTATCGAGGTCTACAACGCCGCTTCAGCCTTGATCGAGGCCGCCAGGAAAGGCAAGGGGCCGGCTATTCTTGAATGCCTCACCTACCGGATCAAAGGCCACTACGTAGGCGATCCGGAGCGCTACAGAACCAAAGAGGAAGTGCAGAAGCATTTCACGGAAAACGATCCTATAATCCGCTTTTCCGCCTATCTCAAGGAAAAGGGCATGCTGGACGACGCGGGCCTTGAAGCCATGAAGGCCGCAGCCGTCCGAGAGGTCGCAGCGGGAGAGAAATTCGCTGAGGATAGTCCCTACCCCGACAAGGAAGAGGCCTTGGACGATCTATTCTCCTTCTCCCCCAAAGAATTTCCGGAGGTGGTCAGATGAGGACTATCACATTTTCCCAGGCTACGCTCGAGGCCATGCAGGAAGAAATGCGCCGTGATCCCATGGTCTTCGTATATGGCGAGGATATCGTCCGCCAAGGCGGCATATTTGGCCAGTTCAAAGGTCTGCCCGAGGAATTCGGCGATAGGATCCGGGATGTCCCGATCAGCGAAACCGCCATCGTCGGCGCCGCCCTCGGGGCCGCCCTCACCGGCACCCGCCCGGTCGCTGACATGCATTTCGCGGATTTCATCTCTGTCGCCTTCGACGAAGTGGTCAATCAGATCGCAAAAAACCGATACATGTTCGGAGGCCAGGCAAATATTCCCTTAGTGATCCGCGCTCCCGACGGAATCTCCAACCAAGCCGCAGCCCAGCACAGCCAGAGCGTGGAAGGCTGGTTGCAGAACGTCCCTGGCCTTATCATTGTCACTCCATCCAGCCCCGCCACGGCGAAAGGCCTTCTTAAGTCCGCCATCCGCCAGAACGATCCTGTCATCTTTTTTGAGCATAAGGTCCTGTATCCCCAGAAAGGTCCTGTTCCGGAAGAAGAATTCCTTACTCCTATTGGCAAGGCGGAGGTGAGGAAGCCAGGCAAGGACGTCACCATCGTAACCTACTCGATCATGGTGCAGAAATGCGAAGCTGCAGCGATGGAGTTGGAGAAGGAGGGCATATCCGTCGAGGTGATAGACCTGCTCACCCTCAAGCCTCTGGATATGCAAACCTTGGTCGATTCGGTAAAGAAAACCCATCGCTGCGTGGTAGTGCACGAAGCCGTGGTGACAGGCGGCCTTGGCGCGGAAATCGCCTCTCAGTGCTGCGCGTAGGCGCCAAAAACCTCCCCATTCCCTTCAGCCCTGTCCTGGAAAAATTCGTGGCGGCCAATCAGGAAGATATCATGAAAGCCGTCAGGTCCGTGCTTTTCAGGGAGGGTTGAACCATGTCCTTGGAGATCCAACTGCCCCAGCTCGGCCTTACTATGACCGAGGGCCTGATCATGGAGTGGAGAAAGAAGGAAGGCGATGCGGTAAAGAGAGGAGAAATCCTCTTCAATGTGGAAAACGACAAGGCGACCATCGATGTAGCCGCTCAAGGTGATGGAACTCTATCCAAGATCCTAGTCAAGGAGATGATTACCGTCCCTGTGGGAACGGTGGTGGGCCTTATCGCCCAGACGGGGGAATTCGTCGCGGCCGAGGAAAAGCCCAAAGAGGAGCCTGTGCCCTTCGACCCCCACGCTCCTGCGGAGGAAGTGGCGTCAGCCCCCGCGACTCCAGCGGCCTCAGCGGCCCCAGTTCCCGAGCAGCCCATGCGTGCATACTCACAACCCAAGCTCCAGGATGGATTCGTCCTGGCTTCTCCCTTAGCCAGGCAAATAGCCGAATCCCAGGGGCTTGATCTTGCTAAGGTGAGGGGCACAGGTCCCAAAGGGGCGGTCCTGGCGAGGGATCTTGCAAGCCCTACCGCCTTAGCCAACCCATCCACCCAAG
>VKGY01000095.1 GCA_008080685.1 Spirochaetota bacterium | reverse complement strand
GACCTTGCCTGCGCATCGGCCTTCGATCCTCAATATCCCATCGGCGGCAAGTGAGCCCTCGAAGGCCACGCCCTGGCCTATGAGGCAATCCGGATTTCCTTGGTTCCCTTTCATTTCGCAGTCCTCCGGACGTTCAGGAACCTGAGCGGATCTATGATGCTGGTCCCCAGGTGGACTTCGTAGTGAAGGTGGGGGCCGGTGGATTTTCCTGTGTTGCCTATGGAGCCTATGATCTGCCCCTGGCTCACCTGCTGTCCTTTGGAAACCCGGAAGGTACGCAGATGGGCGTATCGCGTGAGAAAGCCGTGGCTATGCTGGATGGTGACGTAATTCCCCAGCCCCGGATCGTAGCCCATGCCTATAATCTTGCCATCCGCCGTGGCTACAACCGGATCGCCCTGCCTGAAGGTGGAAATATCGATGCCTGAATGGAGATACCACTGCCCTGCTGAAAAGGGGTTTTCGTTTTGGCCGAAATACATGGAGATATGGCCGATGCCGCCCTTTATGGGCCATATATTGGGGATTTCCGTCATGATTTCTTTTTGGCCCGAAAGGAGGGAAGCGGCTTTTTCAAGGCCTGGCACGGCCTCGTCCAGGTAGCGCGCCACGCCCTCCAGGCGCTCGATTTCCCTGTAGGCCAAGGCCTGGCTTTTCCCACGGTTCAGAAGCTGGCCAAGGCCTGCGGCGTCCAAGGCGTCCGTCCCCGGGGTACCTTCCACCAAGGACAAAAGATCTGACAAGCGGTCTTCGAATTTCATCGCCTGTCCGGTCAGGGTTTCCGCCTTGTCGCGCATGGTGTCCACGGCGGCGAGGGCTTCGTCCAGCCTTTCCTGGGTTGTCTGGTACCGTGCGGCAAGCAAGGCGTAGCGGCTTGTGGCGTACAAGGAAAAACCGCTAATTCCCACGATGCCGAGCACCGCCACCAAGGCTAAAATGCGGACTATCCTGAATCTGCGGGAGGGAGCTTCGGACTCGGGGATGAAGGCCACGACGGTGCCGCGGCCGGCCCAGGCGACAAGTCTCCTGGGAATTCCCGCAAGGGAACGGAAAACCGCCGTGGCGCCGGACACGAGGCGGGCGTAGAACAGTTTTTCCTTTCTCTTATACTCCCTAAAACCCTCAGCCAATCCTATCTCCTTATCGCCGAACGAGTAATTCCGTACTCTAGCGGTATTCCCATAAAATGTCAAAGCGGTTATCATTTCCGCTGATTTTTAGTATATTTTTTCCTTATCCGACTATCATCACACATCTCGAAAGGGGTTTATATGTCCAAACATGCGTTCAAGACCGAAGTTTCCAAGCTTTTGGAACTCATCACCCATTCGCTCTACTCGCATAAGGAAATTTTTCTCCGGGAACTGATCTCCAACGCCTCGGACGCCATCGACAAGCTTCGCTACCTGAGTATCTCCGACGATGCCTACAAGTCCATCTCCTTCGACCCAAAGGTGACCGTCTATCTGGACGCCAAGGCCAAGACCATGACGGTCTCAGACAACGGGGTGGGCATGGACGAAAAGGAGTTGGAGGAAAACCTGGGCACCATCGCCCGCTCGGGCACCCGCAATTTCCTTGAGCGCCTCTCGGATTCAGACCGGAAGAATTCCAACCTTATTGGCCAGTTCGGCGTGGGATTCTATTCGGTCTTCATGGTGGCGGACAAGGTCGAGGTGATAAGCAAGAAGGCCGGGTCTGCCTCGGCCTACCGCTGGGAGAGCGCGGGCAAGGGCGAATTCTCCATTGAGCCCAGCTCCCGGGAGGGCTTTGGGACTGATGTCAGGCTCCATCTCAACGCCGAGGGCGAGGAATACCTCTCCCGCTGGAGTCTGGATTCCCTCTTGAAAAAATACTCCAACCACATAGCCTACCCCATCCACTTGGTCTCCCAGGAAACCAAATACAACAAGGACGGCAAGGAAGATGGCACGGAGTTCAAGGACGAGCAGACCAACTCGGCCAGCGCCCTGTGGCGGAGGCCCAAGTCGGAGCTGACGGACAAGGACTACATCGATTTCTACAAATCCTTCGCCGGAGAGGAACAGGAGCCGCTATTCTGGATTCACACCAAGGCTGAAGGCACCATAGAATACAATTCCCTCTTCTATGTACCCTCCAAAGTGCCCGGGGATATCTATTATCCGGTCACCCAGCAAGGCGTGAAGCTCTATATCAAGCGGGTATTCATCACCGACAGGGAGATGGATTTCTTGCCCCAGTATTTCCGCTTCGTCAGGGGCGTGGTGGATTCCGACGACCTACCCCTCAACGTGAGCCGTGAGATCCTTCAACAGAATCGGGTCATGACTACCATCCAGCAGGCCTCCCTGAAGAAGATTTTCTCCGAGCTGGAGTCCTTGGCAGCCAACAATCCCGAGAAATACCTAAAATTCGTCGATCTCTTCGGCGTGCAGCTTAAGGAAGGCCTGGCCTCGGACTGGACCAACCAGAAGACCCACCTTGGCCTTGCGCGGTTCAAGAGCACCATGGCGGAAGGCTGGACCAGCCTCGCCGACTACAAGGCCAGGGCCGGGGATCGGAAGGTTGTGTATTACGTCACGGGAAATACGGAATCCAGGCTCAGGGCAAGCCCTTTGCTTGAATCCTTCGCCGCCAAGGGCATTGAGGTCTTGATCGGCTACGATGAGATCGACGAGCTTGTGTTCTCATCCTTGGGCGAATATGAGGGCATGAGCTTCAAGAGCGTCAGCCGGGCTGACAGCGATGAAGCCCTGGGAGCCGCGGGCGATTCCAGCGCGGAAGGCGATGCGGCAGCTAAGAAAGCCCTGGAGGCCGCCAAGCGGATCCTGGGATCGAAGGTAAAGGACGTGCGCCTTTCCAAGCGCCTTGCCAAAAGCCCATCCTGCGTGGTCATGGACGCCGACGATCCCACCCTCCAATACCGGGAGATTATGAAGCGCATTTCCAATGTGGAGATTCCCGAGCCCACGCCCATCCTGGAGCTCAATCCAAGCCATCCCTTGGTGCAAAGGCTGGGCAGGCTGGAGGCCGGCGCTGAAGGCGCCGCTGGTGCCACAGAATCCGCGGGTGCCGATTGCGATGCCGCCCGCACAGCCGACCTAGAAGACCTGGCCCATATCCTCCTTGACCAGGCTCTCCTGGCGGAGGGGCAGAAATTTGTGCAGCCTGCGGAATTCATCGAGCGGATCAACCGGCAGCTGGCCAAAGCCTGATACGCTCATATAAGCAGAGGAGATACGTGTGGCGGGATATGAAAAACCGGATTTCTGGACTCTCAAGGCAAAAAAAGAGGGCTATCCCGCCCGATCCGTCTACAAGCTCGAGGAGATCGTCGCCAAGTTCGGGCTGATCAAATCGACGGGTACAAGGATTCTAGATATCGGAGCCGCGCCTGGCTCCTGGAGCCTCTGGATCCTGCGTAAGCTTCAGGGCCGCGGCTGGCTTGCGGCGGTGGACATCCAGGACTTAGGCGTATCTCCCAAGGACGAGAATTTCCGCTTCATCAAGGGCTCGATCCTGGACGAGGCGGTCCGGAGCGAGTTGAGGACCCTGGGTCCCTATTCCCTGGTGGTGTCCGACGCGGCCCCCTCCACCACGGGCAACCGCCTTGTGGATCAAGCCAGGTCAGAAGAGTTGGTTGACTCTGTCATGACCTTGGGGCTTGAGGTCCTGGCGCCGGGAGGCTCACTGGTGATGAAGATTTTCCAAGGCGGGGAAGAGAAACGCCTCCTCACGGAGTTGCGGAGCCGCTTTACCCAAGCCCGGGGCTTCAAGCCCGAGTCTTGCCGCTCAATTTCCTTCGAGACCTATCTGGTGGCGACTGGATTCAAGGGGTAAAAAGTAATTACTCGGCTATGCCGATGCGGACAGGTATGCGAGGATTTCTTCTTTTTGGGGATTTCCGGCGATAAATTTCCTGAATTCCAGATTTTCAGCCAAGGAAGCGATTTCCGAGAGGAGGGAGAGATGCTGATCTTCCCCTCCTGAAAGAACCAAGAACAAAACGCCTACCGGTTTTCCCTCAGGGTCGCCCCATTCCACGGGATGCTCCAAATACGCGATACCCACGATAGCCCTTTCCTCACCTTCCATGACCCTTTTTCGAGGATGTGGAATGGCGAAGCCAAAGCCAAGTGCGGTGGTGGCCAAGGATTCCCTTTCCTCAAGGGCTTTGGCAAGGGCCTTTCTATCCAAGGAGACAGGGAGACGGAGGGTTTTAACAAAGGCCGACAAGGTTTCGGTGGGAGACTGGCCCCGGATATTGTTAACCACATCGCCCCGTCGAAGCGCAGCAACCAAGGTATTGAAGCTAGACATCGATGTGTCTCCCATGTTCATTCACTCCAGGGTAAACGAATACTCAACGGACTCTCCAGTCGACAATGCGATTTGGGCGTAGATGTTCGCAGGACGGGGGATAGGATTTTTGCCGACTATAGGAACGAAAAGAGCAGTCCTGCCCGCAGGCCTGTCGAAGTCGAAACCGGGAATGCAGGCTATCTCAATGGCGGTCATCTTTCTATCCCACACACCGGAATCATCATCCCGGAAAGTGTTTGACCACCAGAAGTCCTTGAAAGCCTTTTCGTCGTATATTTTGGCTACTTCCTCGCCCTTTGGCGATTTGGCATACGCGATCAAGGATACAGTGCTCTTAATGGGAAGATTGAAATCCAGCTTGAGAATGAAAAACTCGTTAAGCTTGCCTCGGGCAAGGGTCCTGGGCTCCATATAGGGGTTTTCAAAAAAATTCCTGCCATAGGATCGGATATCAGCCTCACTCGCTTTGCTGATTGCAATCTTTGGTATCGTAGGGTCGAAGGCTGAAGCGGCGGTGGCGCAGGAATTGAAGGATAGGATTGCCGCGATGGCAATCAACATCGTGACCATCTTGGCCATAATGGATTTCATGGCATTGTTATATAAGAAAAACGCCGTCCCCGCAATAGGGACGGCGTTTCAGCTTCTTAGCTAAGCCCTGAGATTAGAGGGACAAAGCGTAGTAGACTTTGGCGACGGCATAGACAGCGTTGTCGAAACCGACTTTGAGGTCGGTGGACATTCCGGCGCCGAGGTCATAGCCGAGGGCGGCGTAGACATCATAGCCAGCGTTGCCGTAGAAGGCGCCGAGGGTGGCGCTAACTTTGTCGGCGACAGCGTATTTACCCTGGCCCCAGACGGAGTAGGTGATAACGCCAGCGGTGGAAACAACGGCGCTTTCAAAGTTGGCGGCGAGCTTCGCAATTCCGGTGTAGCCAAGTCCGAGGGCGCCCCTGTAGGTGTTGGCATCGAACTGGAGCTTGGTGATGGCGGTTACGGTCAGAGCCTTGACTCCGGTGTACCTCACGCCAGCGTTAAGGATGTTATTAGGAACGGAGTCCATGTCGAGGTTGGCGAGCGCAAACAAGGTGCCAAAACCCTTAACATCGTACTTTACACCGAGGTCGAGGTTCTTGAGAACATCGAGGGTGGCGGCAGCGGTGGTCCCGTAGGGGAGGTTCACGCCGAGGGTGACACCGTCCTTAGGTCCGTAGACATAGAAGAGGCCATTGCCAGAAACGCGGTCGGTTCCTCCGAAGATGGTG
>VKGY01000094.1 GCA_008080685.1 Spirochaetota bacterium | reverse complement strand
CTTTCGGAGATGGACGGCTTCGACGCGGACAAGGGAGTGGTGATCCTCGCTGCCACCAACCGGCCGGAGACCCTGGACAAGGCCCTTCTCCGACCGGGACGATTCGATAGGCGGATTCCCGTCGAACTCCCGGATCTCGCAGGAAGGGAAGCCATCCTGAAGGTCCACGCAAAAAGGGTGAAGTTGGCCGAGGGGATCGATTTCAACGCCATAGCCAGGGCAACCTCCGGTGCCTCCGGCGCCGACTTGGCGAATATCATCAACGAGTCCGCCTTGCGGGCGGTGAAGTTGGGCAGGAATGCGGTTGGACAAAGCGACCTGGAAGAATCCGTAGAAGTGGTTATCGCAGGCTATCAGAGGAAGAACGCGGTCATCTCGCCAAAGGACAAGCTCACCATCGCCTACCACGAAATAGGGCACGCCCTGGTGGCAGCGAAGCAGAAAAATTCCGCCCCGGTGCACAAGATCACCATCGTGCCCCGCACTTCTGGAACCCTGGGCTACACTATGCAAGTGGACGAATCGGAACAGATTCTTCTCACTAGGGAGCAGGCCTTGGACAAAATCGCCACCCTCATGGGCGGGCGGGCAGCGGAGGAAATTGTATTCAACACCGTCACCTCTGGCGCCTCCAACGACATAGAGCAAGCCACTAAAATCGCCCGGGCCATGGTGACCCGCTTCGGCATGAGCGAAACATTTGGTATGATGGCATTGGAGACGGTGAACAATCCCTATCTGGGTGGCGATACCACCCTTCTGGTTTCGCCAGAAACTGCGGCGAAAATCGACCAGGAAATCCTCAAACTCATAAGGGAAGCCTATTCCAAGGCTCTCCAATTGCTTCGAGACAATATCGACAAGCTGCATGAGTTGACCCAATGCCTCCTAAAAAAGGAGACCATGACAGGGGAAGAGTTCATGGGAGTTTTGGCGAGGACGGATCCTAAGGAATCCTGCTGAGGCACGCCGTGGGTGCAGGAACCAGGAGGGTGGTGAAGCAGCTCTCCAGGAGATCGGTTTTCCTCATAGTGGCTTTGCTTGTCCAGGTCTGCGTGTTGGCTGTGGCGATCCGGATTTTTGCGGACAATTTCTATATTTTTTCAATCCTAAGCATAGCGGCAAGTGCTGCGGCGGTAGGCTGGATATTGAATGATTCAAGCAAGCCGGCCTACAAGCTGGCTTGGATCATCCCAATACTCATCGTTCCTGTATTCGGGGGCTTGTTCTACCTCTTTCTCGGCCGGGTGCGGATTGGGAAACGCCTCAGGAAAGACCTACAGGAATTTTCATCCCATGGATCTGCCCATAGATCGGAAGATTTGGCCCTCGGTCAAAGCCAAACCGATCTTCCTCCCTTGGCTGCTCGGCAATCCCACTACCTGGCCGCCTTTGTGGGCAGCCCCCTTTACGCCGGCACCAAGGCTACCTATTTCGCTTCGGGAGAGGCTGCCTTGGAGGAGATGTTGAAGCGCCTCAAGGCGGCGCGGCAGGCGATCTTCCTCGAATTCTTCATCATAGAAGAGGGGTCGATGTGGGGCAGGATCCTGGAGGTGCTGGAAGAAAAGGCGAGCCAGGGTGTGGATGTGCGGGTCATGTACGATGATTTCGGCTGCATAGAACGGCTGGATAAGGGGTATCCGGCTCTCCTCAAGGCCAAAGGCATAGACTGCGCGGTTTTCAATCCCCTGGTGCCGATTTTTTCTTCCGACATGAACCACAGGGATCACAGGAAAATCCTCGTCATCGACAACGCGGTTGGCTTCACGGGCGGCATAAATCTCGCCGACGAGTACATCAATCTAAAATCTCCCTTTGGCCATTGGAAGGACAATGCCCTCATGCTGGAAGGTCCTGGGGTGGCCTCTTTGACCTCCATGTTCCTACGGCTATGGCAAGGGGTGAAAAAAGATCAGGATCCTCGGACCTTCGCGCCTTCGGCGCTCCCTTTCCCCGAAGCAAGGGGATTTGTCCAACCTTTCGAGGACAGTCCTTTGGACAATGAAGCGGTGGGCGAGCATGTCTACCTCAACATCATAGGGTGCGCGCAAAAGTATCTTTTCATCACCACGCCTTACCTTATTCTGGACAATGGGATGACGACGGCGATTTGCCTAGCTGCCAAAGGTGGAGTGGATGTAAGGATCATCACCCCCCGCATTCCCGACAAGTGGTATGTCCATTTGGTGAGCCGATCCAACTATCCTGAGCTTCTGCGGGCGGGAGTGCGTATCTTTGAATATACTCCTGGGTTCATCCATGGGAAAACCTTGATCGCCGACGATGCGCATGGCGTGGTGGGAACGATCAACCTGGATTTCAGGAGCCTGTACCTCCACTTTGAATGCGGGGTCTGGATGTACGGGAGCGACGCTATTTCGTCTATGAAGGAAGATTTTTTAAACACGCAGGCTCGATGCGTGGAAATCAAGCAGATTGATCTGGATAGGGAAGGCGGGGGCAAAAAGGCCTTGGCATCGGTCTTAAGATTGTTTTCTCCCCTTATGTAGCGTGAGGAGGCTCATATCATGACAGGACCAAAGTATTGCCTTGTTTTGTCCGGCGGAGGAACCAAGGGGGTCTACCACATCGGGGTTTGGAAGGCGCTCAAGGAGCTGGGAATAGAGGTGGAAGGCTTCGTGGGCGCCTCCATAGGCGCGATAATCGCCGCTTTTTTAGCTCAAGGCGCCGATGAGGATCTGGAAAATCTCGGCATGAGTATTGGAATCGAATCGATCCTGGAGATGCCCGAAGGTCTTGCGCAAGAGGACTCGAAGCGCCTGGTTCCTGGGAAGATCGACGCTGCGAATCTTATTTGGTCAGCTATCGAGCACCGGGGCTTGGATACAAGCCCAATGCGCGATCTCTTGGCCTCAAGGCTCGATGAAGGCCGCATCAGGGCATTAGGGAAAGACCTTGGCATAGTGACTGTCAACCTAAGCGATTTGAAGCCGACGGAACTATACCTGGACAGCATTCCGGAAGGCCGCTTGCTCGATTATATCATGGCCAGCGCAGCCTTTCCCGGCTTCAAGACTCCGGAAATAGGGGGCAAGAAGTTCGTGGATGGTGGCCTTTACGACAATATCCCCTATTCAATGGCCAAGAAAAGAGGATATAGGGGGATCATCGTCTCGGACATGTCGGGAGCGGGAAGGAATCGAAGGCCGGATATTGAAGGCACTCAGACGGTTTATATTAAAAACTCCCTGGAAATGGGAGGAATCTTCGATTTCGATAAGAGTTTCCTAGAACGCTTCATGCTCCTCGGATACCTGGACACCTTGAGGACCTTCGGAGTCTTGGATGGCTATTCTTACTTTGTGGTGCCCGATGCGAAGGCAGAGCGGCGCCTTGGGGCTAAGTATCACTCGGCCAAGGAATTGTTGCCGGAAAGAATGAAATTCGAGAGAAAGCTAAGTTTAGCGCTTATGGAATGCGCTGCGTCTTCCCTTGAGGTGGATTGTATAAAAAAGCATACCTATGAGAGCCTTTTCCTTGAAATTGAGCAGCGGCAAACCGCGGAAGAAGAAAAGCTTTCCTCCCATCTCAAGGATGCCAAGGATAGCCCCGCCGCCCTTGCCAAAGCCTTGCGGCAAACCGTGGCCGACAAGGTTTTTGATGCTTGTCCCTACTATTATTGGCGCCTTGCGGAAGAACTTCTTCCAAGATCGGCGGCCAAGGTGGTGCATAAGGCCTTGTCCAAGATTTTCCAAGGATTGCCTGCGGCCATTATCTATTTTGATCAGCGATACGCACTGAACCAAACATTGGAAGAGGAGAAAACATGAGCGGAGAATCGTTGTACACCTACGAAATTAAAAGGGCCGATGGATCGGTTTTTACGTTGGAGCCGTATAAGGACAAGGTATTGCTGATAGTGAATACGGCGAGCAAGTGCGGTTTTACCCCTCAATACGCGGGGCTCGAAGCCCTGCATAAGAAATATATGGACAGGGGGCTGGTTGTGCTTGGCTTCCCCTGCGACCAATTCGCCCATCAGGAACCGGGCGGCGATGAGGAAATCCAAAGTTTTTGCGTTTTGAATTTCGGGGTGACCTTTCCGGTCATGGCCAAAATCGAGGTCAACGGCCCTGGCGCCCACCCCCTGTTCTCCGAACTTCGCAAAAGAACCAAGGGACTGCTGGGAGACTCGGTACGATGGAATTTTACGAAATTCTTGGTCTCTCCGGGGGCTAAGACCGTAAAGCGATACGCTCCTACCTTCGAGCCGGAAAAGATGGAAGCGGATATTGACAGCTCCGGTTGGTTAAAATAAAAAAAGCGGTTCGAAAGAACCGCTTTCCATTTAGCCCCTACGGGAGTCGAACCCGTCTTTAAAGATTGAGAATCTTTTGTCCTAACCGATAGACGAAGGGGCCGCGGATGGTTCCCATTTCTTGGATTTCCCCAGGGAGGATTCGAACCCCCACAAACAGATCCAGAGTCTGCTGTGCTACCATTACACAACCGGGGAATGCTTCCTTTCTAGCGAGACAAAAAATATCGTAGCGGGTTAGATTTAGTCAATACCCTCTGTTCGGCCATAGCCAAAGGGTAATCGGTAAAAACCCAACCCACCGCCTGCTTCCAAAAATATTTCATTGACAAGAGGAATAATGAGACGTATTCTTTAATTGGAATATGATACGCACAAATGTGCATAAAGATTGCCAATTAGTGCGCAACATACACCTTCAATAAGGAGTGCGCTATGACCAATGGCTTGCAGCGCGGCGTGTGCCGTCTTTTCGATAGCTCTGGATATCTGTTTCTCCTTGCGCTGGATCACGCACAAATGGGCGTGATGCCTGGTCTTGAGCAGCCTGAAGCATTGATGGATTCCTTGGCGGAAAGCGCCCTAGGTGGCTATATCCTTAACGTCGGTTTAGCACGCCGCATGGCAAAAGCCCCCCTGGATAGGAAAAAACTTGTGCTTCGTAGCTCATCGGCGGGTAGCCAGCTCGCCTCGGAGTATTCCACGATACATACAAACCACGTCAGTCCCGAAACCGCCCTGATGATGGGCGCAGACTCAGTACTTATGATGGCCGTGCTGGGAGGCGCGGACTATAGGAGTCTCCAAAAGGTCGGAGAGGACATCGATGCCTTCCATCGTTTTTCCATTCCTGTAATCGTGGAAATACTGTCAGCGGACTTTTCAAAGACCAATACTTTCGATGTGCAATACCACGGCGCCCGCGTTGCCGCGGAAATGGGAGCGGACGTGGTGAAGGCCTTCTATGTGGACGGATTCGACAAAGTCGCATCCTGCTGCACTGTCCCTTTGATCTTGGCGGGCGGGCCCAAGGACAAGGATATCGTTGAGGTGGCAAGGAGAGCCCTCCTGGAGGGAGCCCGGGGTTTCGCTTTTGGCAGGAACATTTTCCAGGCAAGGGATCCGGCGGCTGTTGTGGCAAGTCTTGCGGGCTTGTTAGACTGAGGCGAGGACGGGGAGGGACGCCGTGAAACCCGGGCCAGATCTTTCAACCATCTATCGCATAGCGCGGTATTACTATGTCGACGGTCTTTCCCAGGATCAGATTGCCGGAAAGGAGAGTGTGTCGCGATCCCAGATTTCTCGGCTGGT
>VKGY01000093.1 GCA_008080685.1 Spirochaetota bacterium | reverse complement strand
AGCGGGTATGCCATAGAAATCGCGCAACGCAGCTCTTCGGGCTGGGTCTCGGACGCAAGCCGCCGCCACGCCAGCCCAGCCAAGCCTTCGGACCGCCTCCATATGGACCGTCCCGATTGATCCTATTCCTATGATGCCTGCGCCAATCCTATCCATGCCCGCCTCGCTCTTACCGTCCATCCCGCCTTACCACGCCGCCAAGGCTTTCGCCTTCGCGAGCTGCTGCGCATCGAGCATGAGCACGTTCGAGTTGTGCGATCCCGTAGCCGAATCCTCCACCAGAAGAAGCTTGGTGTCCTTCATCGTCACCGTATTGTGCCAGAGCCCCTGTGGAATCTTGTACAG
This sequence comes from Spirochaetota bacterium, assembly GCA_008080685.1. Lineage (GTDB taxonomy): Bacteria > Spirochaetota > Spirochaetia > Treponematales > Rectinemataceae > VKGY01. Next base: position 5,262 of record VKGY01000093.1, on the reverse strand, counting down.
CGAGTTGGGCTCCATGCGCTCGGCCGATATCTCAAGCCCTCCGCCCTCGTCTTCGTTCGCGTAGAGCAAGGTGCAGGCCCCGGAAAGCAGGACGAAAAGCTCATCCGTCTCGTTGTGCCGCTCCAGGCAGTCTATGTTGGCGATGTCGTTGGCCGGCTTCCAGTTCTTTATGCCCACCATCCACTTCTTGTTTTCGTACACGCGTATCAGGCCTTCGCCCGCGTACGCCGATTTCTCGATTTTCATCGCATCCTCCATTGAGTAAGCGCGTTGCCCGCGCTTGACTCGCGTATCACATCCGCGTCGCATGCGCGGGGCGTCAGGCCTTAAGCAGGCCTTCGCAGCGGGAAATGATGTGCGCTGCCGTAAGATCGAAGTGCTCGAAGAGGTCCGCGGGCTTGCCCGAAATGCCGAACCTGTCCTGGATCCCCATCCTCGCGAACCTAGCGGCACTGTTTCCCGCCAGGACCTCCGCAACCGCCGAACCAAGGCCGCCTATCACGGAATGCTCCTCCACCGAGACCAAGGCGCCGCAGGCCCCCGCCCGTTCCAGTATCGCCTGGGCGTCGATGGGTTTTATGGTGTGCACGTTGAGCACCGAAGCCTTGATTCCCCGTGCCATCAAAAGCTCCGACGCCTTCAACGCATCCTTGACCATGAGGCCCGTGGCGACGATGCAGACATGGTCGCCTTCGCGCATCAGGTTGGCCTTTCCAGGCACAAAGGGAGTGGACTCCTCGGTTAGGGTTTCCACTACTGGCCTCGCCACCCTGATATACACAGGACCGTTGATTTCCGCCGCCGCGAACACCGCTTTCTTTGTCTCCACCGGATCGCAGGGCACGAATATGGTCATGTTGGGCACCACCCGCATGAGGGCGATATCCTCCACGCTTTGATGGCTGCCTCCGTCCTCGCCCACGGAGAGGCCGGAATGGGAAAGGCCGAACTTAACGTTGGCGTTGACATAAGCGATGGAGTTGCGGATCTGCTCATAGGCCCGGCCTGTCCCGAAAAGGGCGAAGGTGGAAGCGAAGGGCATGAGGCCCGAATGGGCGAAGCCCGCGGCGGCGCACATCATGTTCGCCTCCGCAAGGCCGAAATTGTAGAATCTGTCCGGGTACTTGGCCTCGAACATGCTGGTCATGGTGGCGTGGGCCAGGTCGGCGTCCAGCACCACAACATTGGCGTTTATCGCTCCCAGCTCTACCAGCGCTTCTCCGTAGGCGACGCGCAGGGATTTGGCTTCAGACATCGTCGGACCCCCCTATTTCGGCCATGGCCTTCTTGTATTCCTCGGCATTCATGGGCTTGCCGTGCCAGCCCGCCACATCCTCCATGAAGGAAACGCCCTTGCCCTTCAAGGTTCGGCAGCGGATAAACTTGGGCTTGCCCTCTGAAGGAGCCTCGATGGCCGCCGCGATGGCCTCTATGTCATGGCCGTCCACGTCGTAGCACTGGAAGCCAAAGGCTCTGAACTTCGCCGAGATGTCCCCCAGGCCCATGACCGCCTCGTTCCTGCCATCGATCTGCAGTCCATTGTGGTCCATGAGCATCACATAGTTGTCCAACTTGTAGTGCGCGGCAGCCATGGCCGCCTCCCAGATCATGCCCTCCTGGATTTCCCCGTCGCCAACCACCGCGAAGATCCGGTAGCCCATCTTTTTGTGCTTCGCAGCCAAGGCCAGTCCCACGGCTACTGAGGCGCCCTGCCCCAAGGAGCCAGTGTTCACGTCGATACCGGGGGTCTTCATCATGTCCGGATGGCCTTGAAGGTGGGAATCGATTTGCCTCAACCTCCAAAGGTCCTCACGGGGAAAGAACCCTTGGTCCGCCAGGATTGCGTAGAGGGCGGGGCAGCCATGCCCCTTGCTCAAGACCACCCTGTCCCGGTCTTCCTTGGCCGGATCAGCCGGATCGACCTTGAGGGTCTTGTAGTACAGGGCCATCAGGATTTCCACCAGGGAGAGGGACCCTCCCGGGTGGCCGGATTGGCAGAGATACAGCATCTTCAGGATGTCGCTCCTGATCCGCCGGGCCTTCGCGGCCAGCACATCGTCGACCATAGTGTACAAGCTCCTTGTGTTTTCAGCCTTTCACCGCACCGGCGGTGAGGCCTTCTATAAGCCTTTTTTGGGCGAAGAAGAACATGATGCACACGGGAATGATAGTGATGATGCCCCCCGCGGTGAGCATGCCCCACTCCACTCCAAGCTGCCCGATGAGGTTCTTGAGGGCTACGGGAATGGTGCGGTTGGCTTCGTTGGTGAACATGACGCCGAAGGTGTACTCGTTCCAGGAGGTCATGAACACATAGGCTCCCGTGGCGATGATGGAGGGCATCATCATAGGAAGGATGATCTTAAGGAAGGCCTGGGCACGGTTCGCTCCATCCACCATGGCCGCCTCCTCCAGGGACTGGGGAAGGTCGCTCAAGTAGCCATTCAAGAGCCAGATCGAAAAGGGAATGGTGAAGGTGGTATAGGAGAGGATAAGGGCCATTGGCGTATAAAGAATCCCCATGCGTCGCATGATGGCATAGAGAGGGATGAGCAAAAGGACGGTTGGAAACATGTTGTTCGTCAAAAAAAGAGTCATAAGGAGCTTACGCCCCTTGAAGCGGTAGCGGGAGAAGGAATAGGCGGCCAAAAGGGACACGGTGAGAGAGATGAGGGTTGTGGATGCCGCCACGATGAGGCTGTTGAGCATGGGCTTCAGGAAGTTGTAGTCCAGGAAAAGCTTCCTATAGGAATCGAAGCTCGGAGCCTTGGGCCAGTACGTCACGGTTTGGCCGTAAAGTTCACTGTTGGGTTTGATGGAGGTGACGAAGGTCCAATAGAAGGGAAAGAGGAGGAAGGCGAGCATGGCCGCCAGGAGGACGAAGGAAAGGAAGGATGCTCCGGGACTGGAATTGCGCCTGGAATTGGGTCGGCGATTCATTTTCCCTCCTGGTTTCTAAAGATGTTCCGCAGGTAGACCACGGCCACGGAGGACAATAGGAGGGTGAGGAAGATGGACATGGTGGCCGCGTAGCCTAGGTTGAGGGAGTTGCCCTTGTTGAAAACGTAGACGCTCAAGGTCTGGGTAGCGTAGGCCGGCCCTCCTTCGGTGAGGTTGTAGATTACGTCCACCGAGTTGGCCACCCAGATGATCCTGAGGAGGGTGGTCACGAAGATCACGTTCTTGAGGGAGGGGATGGTGATGCGGAAGAGCTTCTGGAATCCGTTCGCCCCGTCCACGTCAGCGGCATCGTAGAGTTCATCGGGAATTCCCTGGAGCCCCGCCAGGATCATGAGGGCGAAGAAGGGAATGCCCTGCCAAATGATAGTGAGAATGACCGCAGGAAAGGCGGTCTCCTGCCTGGCTAGGAAGGGGATCATGGTGTCGATGATTCCCAGCTTCATGAGTAAGTCGTTCAGCACACCGTAGCTGCCATCGTAGATCCAGCGCCACATGAGGCCTATAAGTACCCCGGGAGTGACCCAGGGGATGAGGCTTATGGACCTGACTATGCCGCGGCCGACGAATTTTCGGTTCAATAGGATGGCGAGGATGAATCCGAAGACGAACTGGAATCCCACCCCCACTCCCACCCAGACTATGGTTTTCCCGAGGGCTTGGATGAAAAGTGGATCTGCTATCGCCTCAAGGTAGTTCTTGAGTCCCACGAAGCCCCTGGCGGAGGGCCTGCGGAGGTCGTAGTTCTGGAAGCTCATGAGGATGGCGTTCACCACCGGCGTAAACACCACCAGCGCCACCGTGATCAAGGCCGGCGCCACGAGGATGTAGGGCCAGGGATTCGTCTTCTTTCGCATCTATTTCTCACCTAAGAGGCGCAATGCCAGTCAATTCATGGGGTCAGACCCCATAAATTGACTGGATTGCTTGGATTCGGCTTCCCTGCGGCTTATTTGCCGTAGAGTCCGGCCTGGAGTTGCCTCATCGCCTCGGCGGCGCTTAGCTTGCCCGAGAGGGCGGCCGCGACGGTATTCGGCCATATCACGTTGATCCACTCCGTGGTGGTGTCGAGGATCGGGAAGATCCCGGCGAAGGGGGCTCCCTCAATGGAGACTTTCATGAAGCGGTTGTTCTGGAAGAAGGGGAGCTGGGCCACTACCTTGGATACCGGGACGTTGCCCGTGACGGTGCACCAGGTTTCCTGGCCTTTACCCGTGGCGAGGTAGGCCAACCACTCAAAGGCCGCGTCTTTGTTCTTGCTGGAGCGGAGCAACACGTTTTCCGTGTCGCCCATGGAGGTCCACCTGCCCACATCGCCAGGGAAAGGGAAGGCGTCCACGTCGTCGCCGAAGGTGTCTATCATGCCCGCGGAAGATCCGATGTGGTGCACGGTCATAGCAGTCTTGCCGGACTTGAAGTTGGCTATGATTTCGTTGAAGCCGTCCATGGGAGCGGTGGGGGGCGCGTAGCCTTTCTTGAAGAGGTCGACGAAGTCCTGCATGCCCTGGATACCCTGGGGAGTGTCAAACTTTTCAAAGTTTCCACCTCTAGCCCAGATGAAAGAGCCCCAGGGTTCCTGCCCACCCTTGAATCCCCGCATTCCGAAGCCGTAGACGTCGGTCTTGCCGTCGCCGTTGGTATCCATGGTGAGCTTTTTCACCGCCTCGAGGAATTCGCCGTAGGTCTTGGGAACCGTCACTCCCGCCCTCTTGAAGAGGGATGGGCGGTAGTACACATAGAGGACCTGGGTGTTCCATGGCATGACGTAGACGCTCTTGGTCCGGCTGGCAGTCTTCATGGTGTTCCACAGCGCTTCGTTGATGAGACCCCTGTCCTTCCATGAGGCGAGGTAGGTGTCGAGGTTGACCAGGAGATTGTTCGCCGAGAAGAGGGGGGTGGAGGTGAGCTTGAAGGAGGAGGTGTCGGGTCCGCCCCCGCCCATGACCGCCCGGAAGAGGGTCTCAGAGTAGCCGCCGCCGTCCCAGGGATACTCCTGGGCAACCACGGTGATGCCCTTGCCGTTGGTGGCGTTGAAATCCGCCGCCATCTGCTGCATGGTGGCCGAGTACTTGGGGTTATCCGCCCAGTACCAGTGGGTGATGGTGACAGGCTTGTCAGCCGCAGCCACCAGGGCGGCGCAGGCAAGGGCCAGCGCAACCGCGATCGTCATTGTCCTTTTCATTGATTCATACCTCCTTGGTATTTTCTCGCATGTTCAAGCCGGCGCCTTGCGCCGGTGGCAATGCCTTCAATCTGCCGGACCTATAGATCCCGGGAACCGCCGCGCCCAGGCTTCGGACATGT
>VKGY01000214.1 GCA_008080685.1 Spirochaetota bacterium | reverse complement strand
CGGCGGGTTACGATGTAAAGATGAGCGAAGTCCACGGCATGTCCCAGCGAGGAGGATCGGTTTCAACCCAGGTCAGGTATGGAAGACGGGTCGACTCCCCTATCATCGGCGTCGGCGGAGCGGATATCCTTGTGGCTTTTGAGAAGCTCGAAGCTGCCCGGTATGCGAAATACCTCAAGCCGGGAGGAATCGCCATCGTGAACATGCACGAAATCCTTCCGGTGCCTGTCTCCTCGGGATTGGACACCTACCCCCAGGGCATCGTGGAGGCTCTCGAGTTGTCGTTCCGCGTTACGAGGATAGATGCGGCGGACATAGCCGCCAGGGCGGGCAATTCGCGGACTATGAATATTGTTTTGCTGGGAGCCATGGTCAAGGCCTTGGGCATGGAGCACATGGATTGGCAGGCCGCCCTGCGCGGCCAGGTTCCCCCGAAAGCATTGGCGGAAAACCTGGCGGCTTTCGCCGCGGGAATGGAGGCTTTAGCGTAGTTCCTTTTCAGCCTAAAGCCACGTCCAAAACCATCATAACCGCGAAGCCTAGAAGGGTGCCTACGGTTGCGAAGTGGCCGTTCCCGTCCCTGTTCGCCTCGGGGAGTACTTCCTCGGCAACCACATAGATCATGGCGCCGGCTGCAAAGGCGAGGGCATAGGGAAGGACAGGCTGCATGATCCCCAGGCTGCATGATCCCCACAAGGAGGGCTCCCGCCACGCCGGCTATGGGTTCCACGATGCCGGAAGCCTGGCCGTAGAAGAAGCTCTTGAATCTTCCCATGCCGTCCCTGCGCAAGGGGATCGAAACCGCGGCGCCTTCGGGAAAATTCTGCAAGCCTATGCCCATCGCCAAGGCCAAGGCCCCGGCGAGGCTCGCTGACGTGATGCCCGCGCCCACGGCGCCGAATCCAACGCCCACGGCGAGGCCTTCAGGGATATTGTGCAGGGTGATGGCTAATACCAAGAGGACGCTCCGAGACCAATTGGTGCGGATTCCCTCCGCTTCGTCCCTTCGATATTCGATATGGAGGTGGGGAAGAAGCTTGTCCACCAGGCGGAGGAAAAATCCTCCCGCGAGAAAGCCCACAAGGGGCGGGAACCACTTCACCAAGCCCATGGACTCCGAGAGTTCGATGGCGGGGGCCAGGAGGGACCAGAAGCTTGCAGCGATCATGACGCCTGCGGCGAATCCGAGCATGGCGTCCAAGACGAGGCGGTTGATGGTCTTGAAGAAGAACACTAGGGCAGCGCCCAGGGCGGTAAGGCCCCAGGTGAAAAGGGTGGCCAAGAGGGTTTGAATCACAGGGGACTGGGAAGTGAACCATTCCATGCCCGCGAGTATAGCCCAGGTTTAGCGATCTGGTGAATATGGCGAAAAAATTCGTTGACCTTCTGTAATTATTACCATAAACTGCAAAAATATACGTATCGCGCGAGCAGCCTACCCTAGGCGTTCACCGGCGCGGACTCTACACCGATCGTTCATGGAGGTTCATTTGACCACGCGCGATAGTGTTCTGCGCCGGTTCGTCGCACTGACGATAGGAATATTCATACTCTTTGGGCTGTTGGCCGAGGGGCCCTCGGCGGCCTTGGAGGGATTTTTAAGGCTTCAATTCAGGCCTTCCAGACTTTTGAGCGATTTTACGGCTATGGAAGGCCCCGGGGCGACCCTTTTCAACGCATCCATGGTTGGGCTTTTGGGCCTCGTGACCTTGCGGCTCAATAAAATCAAGCTCTCAGGGCCCACCGTGGCTGCTGTTTTCACCATGATGGGCTTCGCCCTTTTCGGAAAGACTCTCCTGAACTGCATAATCCTGGGAGTGAGCCTTTCGGCCCTTCTGGTAGGAAAGCAGCCCAAGGAATACCTGATCATTGCTCTGTTCGGCACCGCCCTAGGCCCAGTTGTGTCGTTCGTGGCCTTCGAAATGGGACTTTCGCCACTTTTAGCCCTGCCCCTTTCCATGGTCATGGGACTTTTCACTGGCATCATCCTTCCTCCTCTTGCCATAGCCATGCTGCATCTCCACCAAGGCTACAATCTTTACAACGTGGGGCTTACCGCTGGATTCCTGGGACTTTTCGCCGCCTCCCTTCCTCATGCGGCAGGCATCGACATTGCGACGATAAATTTCTGGGGAACCGGAGCTTCGCCCTGGCTTGTCGCGGTGGTTCCGTTGCTTTCGGTTTCAGCCATAGTTTTTGCCTTCGTCTGCTGCGGCAAGGGGTCTTGGCGGGAATTCCTGCGCATCATGAAGCTCCCCGGCCGCCTGCCTTCGGATTTTTGCGACCTGGAAGGACCTGGCGGAGCCTTGTTGAACGCTGGATTCCTGGGCTTGGGGTACAGCGCCTTCGTGGCGGTGATCGGGGCGCCTTTCAACGGCCCGGTGATAGGCGGCCTCATGACGATCATTGGATTTGCGTTTTTTGGAAAGCATGTCCGGAACGTCCTTCCGATTTTCGCAGGTCTTTTGCTCGCTGCCTTGGTATTTGGAAAAAGCCTCATCCTCCCCTGGGTGGTCCTCGCTTTCCTTTTCGGCACCGCTCTGGCTCCCTTGGCGGGGGAATTCGGCGCCTACATCGGCGTATTCGCGGGCTTTCTCCACCTGGTCATCGTCGAGCGATCCGGTTCTTGGCATGGGGGCATGAATCTCTACAACAACGGCTTTGCCGGCGGCTTGACCGCCACCCTCTTCGTATCCATCATCGAATGGTATCGGAACAACGTGCAGAAATAAAGGAATAGGCAATGAAGAGAAGGGAATTCATAGTCCACCTCATCAGCGAGATCTCGAGCTTCGTCCTCCAGGACCAGCCGCGGAAAATGGTGATCTCCCTCCATCAGGAGGCTGATGGGATCCATCTGGCGTTGATCGATGACCGCCCTCGAACCGATGCGGAAATCAAGGATATCGAGAGATCGCTCAATGCGTCTCGTAGGCCTGAGCTGGCGGGCTATTACGGGGAAATGGCCGGGCACGACCTTCTCGGAAGCTCCAGGTTGAACCTGGTGGGATGGCAAATCAAACACGCAGATGTGATAAAAACCCCCGAAGGTGGCATAATGCTCAACTTGTGGATAGGAGGGGAGGGTTTCGAATACTCGAAATTCACTATCGATCCCGATAAGTGAACTTTAG
>VKGY01000092.1 GCA_008080685.1 Spirochaetota bacterium | reverse complement strand
TGACGTATACGAAGGGCGATGTGGCCAAGGCCTCCAGCGCTCCTGTGCTGGTTGACATCGAGCCGCCCAAGGTCTCTGTCGTCCTCTCACCCGAATACTTCAGCCCCGACGGGGACGGCGAAGCGGACATCCTAACCTTCGGCATAACCGTGGACAGGGACGCAGGCATCGTGGACTGGAAATTGGAAATATTTGAGACAGCCATAGTCGAGTCTTCGAATCCCCAGGCGGTGAGTTCCGAAAGGCTCTTCATGCAATGGGACGGAAGGGGCGCGCCGCCGGCGAGGATAACCTGGAATGGTCTATCGTCCAAGAGGGAGTTGGTCGAGTCCGCCACGGACTACCCATTCCGTTTAGTGGTGAGAGACTCGCTTGGGAACACCACCACTGTATCGGGCATCATCGCCGTGGACGTCCTGGTAATCCGGGACGGAGACAGGCTGAAGATCAAGGTTCCGTCCATCGTCTTTAGGGCGAACCATGCTGACTTCCTCGGACTCTCCTTGGACATCGTCACGAGGAATGAGAGGGTAATCGCCCGAATTGCCCAGATTCTTAACAAGTTCCCCGATTACCGTATCAGGATAGAAGGACACGGCAACAACGTCGGCAAAATGCTGGGATATCCGGCATCGAGAATCCAGGCGGAAGAGAGCAAGGAACTCATCCCCCTATCCATGGGAAGAGCTGAGTTGGTGAAGTCCATGCTTGTCCAGAATGGCGTCGATGTACGAAGGCTCAGCGTGGAGGGCCTGGGATCCAAGGAGCCCGTGGTTTCCTTCCTGGACGTGGAAAACCGCTGGAAGAACAGAAGGGTCGAGTTCATCTTGATTAAAAACTAATCTAGCGCTTTAGCGGAAATTCCGCTGGAATGCACAAAGGGGCCGCCTGCCAGGCGGCCCCTTTTTTTATGCGTCGCCTATTTGAGATCTTCCGCGGTGTCGGCGGAAAGCATCCTTTGGGTGAGATTTTTTTCCCTGAAGAGAATCGCTACATCGCTCAGGAACGAAAGGTGGGTCTCCGGGTTCTCGTTCTCTGGTATGAGAAGTATCACAAGAATCTTGACTGGCCTTTCGAGAAGGGAAACCCTGAAGCCTCTGCGATGGGATCCGATGCACAGCACGGGAGAATCGATTTCCTGGACCCTGTCGTGAAGGAGCACAACACCGGGCTGCATTTCGATAGGTTGCCGCTGCACTGCTTCGGTGAGCTTGACTGATAGTCGGCTTGCGGTTTTCCTGTCGAAGGGGAAGGCGGAGGAGACCAATTCAACGATTCCGTCCGCGATGGCTCCATGCTGCATGTTCACCCGAACATTTCCGCGAAAAACCGAGTAGGAAAGAATGCCTTCCGGGGTGTTTGGCAGGCCCAAGGCGCTGGGAGGACTAAAAACCTTGACAGCCCTGTCCCTGCCGGAATCGTATCCTGGTAGGGAGCGGTTTTCGAAATCCTCTAAAAATCCACCCTCCGCCATATATAGGATTATGAAATTGGCTTCGGGATATTCTTCCCCCAGGCGGTGAGGCAGTTTTTCGATAGCCGGGTGCCAGGAGGGCTCGGAAGGCCGGGCGGTCAAGAGGACAAAGAGCCGTGGGGCGGCGGATATTTTTTCCAAGCCTCTGCCCAAATCCTTCCAGGAATCGAGTTCGATGGACTGGGCAAGGGGGAAAAGCCCGGCATTTCTAAGGCTGCCTTCTTGGGATGGGCCTTGGTTCTTGATCTGTATAAGGTGGATTTTAGCCCTCAGCTGTTTAGCCAAGGCGGCTACTACCGCGGCTGCCCTGGAAAATCCGGGGTGCTGGTCACACAAAGGCGGTGTTATGAGGTGGATGTGGGTGGCGGAAAACGGATGAACCACCCTTGTTACAAGGATCATGGATGGATAGTTGGACAGGACTTGATCAATCACGGAGCCGAAAAACGCGTTGGCGAGTTTTGGAGGCTTGTTCCAGCCGAGGATGATGGTATCCGCCCTTTGTTCCCGTGCGCTTTCGAGGAGGCCTTCGGCGGCGTTAATCGCGGTTCTTGAGATTGGGATCACCCTAACCTGGGATGTGGAGCTTTGGATTATCGCTGCGGCGAGCATAGTCTCGACGAATTGCCGGGCTTCGCCCTGGTCTTCCGAGTCCTGGAGGATGGCGCAGGGGAAAAGGGGGTCAGAAGGATCTTCGCCCCGGATGCCCATGCCTAGTTCCATGAGGTGGGGCGCGGTGCCAGGTTTAGAGAGGGCGATTAAAATACGGCCTCCGGCCTTCGCGGGCGCCTGGTTTCTTTGTCCCTTCTTATAGAGGATCAAAGTGCCTGAGCTTCTCGCCACCAATCCAGAAATCAGACTTGAAAGCACCACAAGGATGAGTGCGCCGCTCACCAAAGGCTGGTCGAAAAGTCCGGAGCTTCCCGCCACGGAGGCGAAGGCGAGGGAAAAAATGCCGAAGGAAGATGAGATGCTGAACAGAAGTCCCTTGTCTGCGGGCGCATACCGCAGGATTCGCCCGGAGATCGCGGCTGCGGCGAATTTGGAGCCGATCCCGAGCAAGACTGAGCCAAGGATCATTAAAAGTACGGTGGAAGGGTGGGAGATCCTAGAAAAATCCACCGCTACGCCGATGAAGGTGAGGAGAAAGGGTACAAAGAATATGGAACCCAGGAATTCAAGCTTGGAGGAGAGGGGCTTGGAGGCGCTGAAGAGAGGGGCCGCCACAAGTCCGGCGAAAAAAGCGCCCAGATAATCCCCGACCCCCACATAGGAGCCCAGGGCGGCGACGCCGAAGACCATGAAGAGAATAAATGCCGTGTGGTTTTCCTGATCACAAGCGCCGCAAGAAATGGCAGGAATAAGAGAATGCCTAGGAAGTAGCCAATTAAAAGCGCGAAAGATGAGAAAGGCGGAAGCCTCGGGTCCGGACCTGAAAAAAAGCTGAGGAGAAAAAGGGTGAGGGCTACAAGGAGGCGCGATACACCGATGCCAAGCCTTCCCGTATCCGCCGATTCTCGTGCCCTGAGGTCGGGACGAGCGGCGAAAGGCCCAATTACCGATCCTGAGGAAGCAAAAAACGCTCCCATGAGCAAGGATGACCGCATCTCCATTTTCAGAAGGAACATGCCGAAGCCCGCTCCGGCCACAAAGGGGAGGAGGAAGGTCAGGATGCCAAAAAATAGGGTGGCGAAGGGCCGTTTTCTCAATTTTTCTATATCCAGTTCCACGCCCGCGGCGAAGAACACGTAGACAAAGCCAAGCGAGCCTAAAAATTGCAGCGGAGTACTGAGTTCCAAGACACCGATCCCCTGAGGGCCAAGCGCCACTCCCAATAGCGTTATCGAAACTATCACGGGAATTCCCAGAGCGTCGGAGAGAAGCGGTCCAAACACGGCCAATCCCATGACCAAGGCGAAAAGGCTTGCAGGATCGTTTACAAGATTCATGCCTCACAGTGTAAAGGTCGCTACGCTGAAACGCAAGCCGAGGCCATGGGGGTGAAAAACTAAAACTCCCCCACCAGGAGCACCTCATGTTCGAGCAGGAAGCCATGGGTGGCCAGGACTTTTTCCTGGACGAATTCAATTAAAGCCCTCATGTCCGCAGCCGTTGCCGCGCCGAGGTTGACGAAGATATTCCCATGCTGTTCCGAGACTCCAGCATCCCCGATCCTGAATCCTTTCAAGCCCAGCCGGTCGATCAGAACGCCCGAGGGGACGCCGAACCTGCGGTCGTTCTTAAACATGGATCCTGCGGAAGGATATGCGTAGTGGCCTTTCGCGATCCGGTCAAGGCGCCTTGACCGCATGACCGAGGCGAGCCTGGCCCCATCCGAAGGCTGAGCGGCGAGCCGCGCGGATACTATGATCCATCCGGAGTAAATTCCTCCAGGCTGAAATGGGGAGACCTTGTAGGCCCATTGACCGGAGATGGCCGGAACAAGCGCCGGATCCACAGACAAGCTGGCAAGGTTGCCCTGGGGCGAGAGGGCGAGGATATCCCGTACCGAAGGGGCGATATCCTGTTCGTAGCAACGGGCATTCATATAAAGGGCGCCGCCGATGCTTCCCGGCATACCGAAGAAATTTTCCAAGCCGCCCAAGCCCCGGGCGAGGAATTCCAGGCAGACTCTGTCGACGGAACAGCCTGCATCGACCCAGAGGCTGTCCGCCAAAGGCCTGATGGCATCCATTTTCCCCATGTGCAGCACGGCGCCCCGTATCCCTCTATCTCCTACTAAAAGATTGGCCCCTCCTCCAAGGATAAACCATGGTATTCCCTCGCGGCTGAGAACCCTGACGCAGCGCCCCAGCTCTTCCGGGCTTTGGACCTCGACGAAAAGATCCGCCGGTCCGCCGATGCCGAAGGTGGTGTGGCAGCGCATCGTTTCTCCAAGCCTGGCCCTGGAGGGATCTATATTGATTTTTTGGCGGATTTGCCATAGGTTTTCCATGATCCATACTATACTGATGAAGCCGCCCGGGTATTGCAAGCCCGCGGTGCCGAGGAAAAGGGATGACTGCGCTTAAACTGTTCAATTCGATGGGACGATCTCTCCAGGAATTCAAGCCTCTTCGGGAAGGACAGGTTGGGTTCTATGGCTGCGGTCCGACGGTTTACAATTACGCCCACATCGGCAACTTGAGGACCTATGTCTTCGAGGACCTTCTCGTAAGAACCTTGCGCCGCTTCGGCTACCAGGTCACCCATGTCATGAATGTCACGGACGTAGGCCACCTCACCGGGGACGACGACACGGGGGAAGACAAAATGGTCAGGAGTGCTGAAGAACGGGGACAGTCGGTGCTCCAGATAGCCAATTTCTATACCGAGGCCTTTTTCAATGATACAGACCGCCTGGGAATAGAGCGCCCTACGGTAGTCTGCCGCGCCACGGAACACATCCAGGAAATGATCGACCTGGTAAAGCGCCTTGAAAAGAAGGGCTTTACCTACCTCGCGGGTGGAAATCTCTATTTCGACGTGGGAAAATTCCCCGCCTACGGAAAGCTGGCCAATCAGAAGCTTGAGGACCTTAAGGCTGGAGCCAGGATCGAGGTGGACGAGAACAAGCGCACCCCCCAGGATTTTGTGCTCTGGTTTACCAAGTCCAAATTTGAAAACCAAGCCCTAACCTGGGACAGCCCCTGGGGGCGGGGATATCCGGGTTGGCATGTGGAATGCTCGGCCATGAGCATGAAATACCTGGGAGAAAGTTTTGACATCCACGCTGGAGGGATAGACCATATCCCGGTCCACCATACGAACGAGATTGCCCAATCCGAAGCAGCCACCGGCGCGACCTGGGTGCGGTACTGGCTCCATGCCGAATTCCTTGTGATGGACAAAGGAAAGATGTCCAAATCCAAGGGGGATTTCATAACCTTGGATAGTCTGGTGGACGCGGGATTCCATCCCTTGGACTACCGCTATTTCTGCCTAGGCGGGCATTATAGGACCCAGCTTTCCTTCTCGATGGAAGGTATGGCCCAGGCCAGATCCTCGAGAAAGGCCTTGAGAGAAAAGATACTAGACCTAAGGGCCGCGGCGAAGGACAAACCCTTGCCGGCCCGCGAAAACCTTGGGTCAGCCGCGAAGGATAGGCTTGGGAATTTCGATGCCGCCTTGGCGGAGGACCTCTCGGCTCCCCGCGCCCTGGCGGAACTCTGGCAACTGCTCAAGGATCCTTCGATCCCTCCTGAAGAGATGCTCGCCGTGGCCTTTGACATGGATACGGTCTTAAGGCTGGGCTTGGCCGAGGTGCGAAGGATCGAACCTGGCTTCGATCCCGAAAAGGTCGCTAGGATTGAGGCCTTGGTTTCCGCCCGCGCAGAGGCCAAGAAGCTGAAGGATTGGGCAAAAGCCGATTCTATCCGTAACCAGCTCAAGGACGAAGGCGTTCTCTTGGAGGACGGCCCCACGGGTACAATCTGGAAGTCGGCTACCACAGCGTAACGTAAAGGAAATAATATTGTTATCGTTTGGTGGGCAGGAAGGCGACATAGACTTCCGCAAGCTGTATGAAGCGAACGGAGAAATGCTCCTCAGGATCGCATTCCGCATTGCGAATTCAACTGAGGCGGCGGAGGACGTGGTTCAGGAAGCCTTCGGTAAACTCATAGAAAAACGCATGAGTTTCCCTACCCCCAACGACGCGAAATACTGGCTTATCCGGGTGGTGAAAAATGCGGCGATCAACTATGCCAAAAGGAAAAGCCGGGAAACCAAGGCCTATGAAAAATGGTGGAGAAACGAGGCTTCGCCGATAGAGAATCAGGAGGCCGGGTCCTTTTCGATCAAGGAGACCGGTACGGAGGCGGGCGTGCAGGCTTCGGCGGAGGAAGATGTCCTCAAGGACGAAAGCGCGGCGGAGATACGGAAGGCCCTGTCCATGCTTCCGGAGAAACTCAAGATGGTCCTCATCTTAAAGGAATACGGCGGGATGAATTATAAGGAGATCGGCAAGATCCTCGGCATAAGCGAAGGCAACGTGAAGGTGCGGGCTTTCCGAGCGAGGGAAGCCCTCCTGGCGAAAATGGACAAGGAGAACGGTCATGTGTCCCGATGATGCGCTGTTATCCTCTTTTGTCGATGGCGAAGTACCTTCGCCCTGGAAGGAAAGACTCGAAGCCCATGTGGAAAAATGTCCCCGCTGCGACGGCAAACTAAAAGCCTTTGGCTCCCTGTCTTCGCTCTTGCAAAGGGACGCAGCAGGCCCCGAGAACAGCGCCTTGGAAGCGGCGAAGTATAGGATAGATGCCAGGCTTGGCTCCTTGGGAAAACCCGCCCCCTATGCCCAGGGATCAGGGCTTGTGGCGCGCCTATCCTCCCTTCTGGGCCGGCGCATCGTAGTGCCGATGCCCTACCTTGCAGGTGGAATACTCGCCCTGGTGTTCATGGCTGGGATCACCCTGGGCTTTTTAAGCCCCGTCGCCAGGGCATCCCGCCTTCTCGCCTCCGCTTCAAAAACTCTTCCCGCGAGCCAAGCCTCCTATGAAACCATAGTCCAATATATGAGGCAGCATGCAGTGGATGCAGTGATGATTGAAATGCCCAGCAGCGCTGCCTTCAGCCAAATGGGAATTCCTGTTTTTGTAAGTTATGGAGAGCCCTTGATAGAGATGGTTCCCTCAGCCGCGCAGGGAGGCGGTTCCTTTAGATGAACCTGCGCCCCATTCCAATCGCCCCCTTGCTCATCTTCGCTTTGGCCGTATCTTCCCTAGGCGCCCAATCGCCTTCGCCTGTGCCTTCAAAGGAAGTCTTGGTCTTCAGCATTAGATCCGCCTTTTCGCTTACCGCCCCGATGCTCGCTACCCTACAAGCCAAGCAGGGAGAGGCTGCTTCGCAGAGGGCTCCGACAGCGCCTGGAGCCGATATTCCATGGACGGAAAGCCTGGTTCGCAACGTGCCTCTCTCCCTTCCCTTGGATGTCCGGCTCATGGGATCCAATGTGGCGACCTTGATCCAAATTCTTCCTTTGGGGTTGCGCGGCAATTTCGCCGACTTGTTGATCCAAGGCCAGGTCTGGATAAAAATGCCCGACGGGTCGGTCAGCTTCAACACCAGCGTCCAAACCCTCGCGATAACCCTCGGGTCCAGGGTATTCTTCTACCCCTTGGGCATGGATTCGAAAACCGGCGCGCCGATCGCCATCGAAATCAAGGTCGAAAGGCCGTGACGCGTCCTGCGTCTCACTTTGTCGCCATAATCGCCCTCGTCCTTGGGTTTTTCTCCCTCGCGTATGCGGTGTTGCTACCGCGGATTGATCGCCTCGAATTTTCAGCCTTCGAACCTGGAGGAACAGTCCTCATCGTTGGCAAGAACTTCGGGCCAGAGCGGAAAAATTCCTTTGTTACCCTCAGCGGCTCGCCCCTCTCAATATCGAGCTATCGGCGATGGGACGATGGGGCGATTGAAGTCGCGATCCCGCTCTCACTGGATTCAGGCCTTCTCCAGGTTACGACAGCCATTGGAAGGAGCAATCCTTCCATTATCATCTCAAAGACAAAGGTGCCGACTGCCCTTCGGCCAGAAGCCTACGACCCAGCCTCGCCGGTTATCCTATCCCTCTCCGCGGAAGAATCGGAAATCGGATCCCTCCTAGAAATTCAAGGCCTCAACTTTGGGCTGAACATGCAATTCAGCGCCCTTCGCTTCTCCCGAAATCCTGGGGCCTTGGATCTCCGAGAGACTAAGGATTTTTTGGAGCTGACCTATAAGGAGGGTTATTTCGAGCGATGGGACGACAAGCGGATCGCCGTGCGGATTCCTGAAGGAGTCGGTTCGGGGATGCTGACTGTCCTCACTCCCCAGGGGGAATCCGCGCCTTTCCCTTATGCTATTCGCAATGGCTCGGGAAGCAAGTACCTTTTCGCCCCCGCTGTATATTCCGTCCAGTACGAGATTAGGCTCAGCCTGGCTCCTCAGGCGGGCGAGGGATATGTTCTCGTCTACGCCCCC